>NZ_JBEZMA010000014.1:103477-156309 GCF_040652415.1 Streptomyces sp. NPDC048255 | reverse complement strand
GCTGGAAGATCCAGCCCCGCCGGCGTTTGAGGCGCGGGGGTCCGGGGGCAGGGCCCCCGGCAGACGGCCCGCAGGCTGCTACAGGGCCACGCCGAGCAGCGCGTCCACGGTCCGCGACACCAGGCCAGGGGCCGACTCGTCGTCGCCCCCGTCGGCGAGCTGACGCTCGACCCAGCGGTCCACCGCGGCCAGCGCGGCAGGCGCGTCCAGGTCGTCCGCCAGGGCCTCGCGGACCTCCTCGACCAGCGCGTCGGCCGCCAGGCCGTCCGGCCGGGACACGGCCGCGCGCCAGCGCTCCAGGCGGGCCACCGCCTCGGCCAGGACCGAGTCGGTCCACTCCCAGTCGGCCCGGTAGTGGTGCGACAGCAGGGCCAGGCGGATCGCCACCGGGTCGACCCCGGCGCGGCGCAGCGCGGAGACGAAGACCAGGTTGCCCTTGGACTTCGACATCTTCTCGCCGTGCAGGGCGACCATGCCGGCGTGTACGTACGCCTTGGCCATCGGGAACTCGCCCGTCAGCACCTGCGCGTGCGAGGCGCCCATCTCGTGGTGCGGGAACGCCAGGTCGGAGCCGCCGCCCTGGATGTCGAAGCCCATGCCCAGGTGGTCCAGGGCGATGGCCACGCACTCGATGTGCCAGCCGGGCCGGCCGCGGCCCAGCGAGCCGCCGTCCCAGCTCGGCTCGCCCTCACGGGCGGCCATCCACAGCATCGGGTCCAGCGGGTTCTTCTTCCCCGGCCGGTCCGGGTCGCCGCCCCGCTCCGCCGAGAGCAGCCGCATCGCCTCGGCGTCGAGGTTCGAGACCTCCCCGAAGTGCGGGTCGGACTCGACCGAGAAGTAGATGTCGCCGTCCAGCTCGTACGCCGCGCCCGCGTCCCGCAGCCGCTCGACCAGCGGCACGATGCCGGGTATGGCCTCGACGGCTCCGATGTAGTGCTGCGGCGGCAGCATCCGCAGGGCGGTCATGTCCTCGCGGAAGAGGGCCGTCTCGCGTTCGGCGAGCTCGGTCCAGTCGTGGCCGTCGCGCAGCGCCCGCTCCAGGAGCGGGTCGTCCACGTCCGTGACGTTCTGGACGTAGTGGACCTGCCGCTTGGTGTCGAGCCACACGCGCTGCACGAGGTCGAACGCGTTGTAGGTCGCCGCGTGACCGATGTGGGTCGCGTCGTACGGGGTGATGCCGCAGACGTAGATACGGGCGACGGGACCGGGGGCGAGGGTGATCGTCCCCTGGGTCGCGGAGTCGTGGATCTTGAGGTCGCGGCCCTTGCCAGGAAGGGCGGGGACCTCAGAAGCGGGCCAGGCATGCATGTGTCGAGCCTAACCGGACGGATGTTCCGGAAACGAACCGGACCTGCACTGTTGTCTTGATCGGCACTCTTGCGCTCTGGCCGGAACTGTGCGTGTCCGATGTGGCCTGTTCAGACCGGCGGCCAGGGGATCGACGGCCACTGCCCGGAGGGCTGGGGGTGCGTCCCGGTGCGCAGCAGGTGCGCCACCCGGTCCCGTACGGCGGCCAGCTCGACCTCCGTGATCAGTTCGGCCAGTCGGGTGGCGAGCGGCCCTCCCTCGGCCAGCCCAACGGCGAGGGAGGTCAGTACCCGGCGGGCCTCGTCGGTGAGCGGCTCCCCCGCCCAGCCCCACAGGAGGGTGCGCAGCTTGTCCTCGGCGTGGAAGCTCACGCCGTGGTCGATGCCGTAGAGCCGGCCGTCGGGGGCGGGCAGCAGGTGGCCGCCCTTGCGGTCGCCGTTGTTGATCACGGCGTCGAGGACGGACATCCGGCGCAGCCGCGGGTCGTCGGCGTGCACGAGCAGGGCGGTGCGGCCCTCTCCGACCTCGGCGAAGGCCACGGGCTTCCAGCCCTCCCCGGCCTCGTCGCCCTCGACGAGCGCGAGCAGCGCGGCGCCGGGCGCCTCGCCCTCGGGGGTCTCGATCCAGCGCTGGACCATGCCTTCGCCGTAGGGCCCGTCGCGCAGCACGGTGGTGGGCACCAGGCCCCATCCGGTGGCCTCGGAGACCAGGTAGGCGGCGACCTCGCGCTGGGCGAGGTTCCCGTCGGGGAAGTCCCACAGCGGGCGCTCGCCCTTGACCGGCTTGTACACGCAGTCGGCGCTCACGCCCTGGTACGTGACCGTGCACAGCAGGACGGCGTTGGACGCCTCGCGGATCCGGCCGACGACGGTGAGCTCACCCTTGGCGAGCAGTTCCTCAAGATCCCCCGTGGCGGTCACACCTGGCGCCGGTAGCCGTTCTGACGCGGGCATACGTGACCCTCCGGATCCAGCGGCAGACTGCACAGCGGGCACGGCGGGCGGCCCGCGTTGACCACGTCCAGGGCCCGCTTGGCGAAGGCCCGGGCCTGGGCGCCGGTGAGGCGGACCCGCAGCATCGGCGGCCCGTTCTCCTCGTCCTGGAGCAGCCGCTCCTCGGCCTCGGCGAGGTCCTCGTCCGAGTCGGCTTCGAGTTCCACCAGGGCCTGCGCCTCGACGATCATGCGCTGCTCCTCGCCGTCCCAGGCCAGGGCCATGGTGCCGACGCGGAACTCCTCCTCGACGGGGACGTCCAGCGGCGCGGTGTCGGCGGCCTCGGCGGGGGCCATGGCCGGCACGGGGGCGTTGCCCCCGGTGCGCCGCACGACCTCGTCCAGCAGCTCGTCCATCCGTTCGGCCAGCGCCGCGACCTGGGTCTTCTCCAGGGAGACGCTGGTGACCCGGGGGCCGGAGGAGGCCTGCAGGAAGAACGTACGGCGTCCCGGCAGACCGACCGTGCCGGCCACGAAGCGGTCCGGCGGGTCGTAGAGGAACACCTGACGGGGCACGTCCAGTCTCCAAGTCTCGGCGGCAGGGGCAGGGCTGCCCGCGCATGACTGCGCGCGTTGGTAGGGCCAGTCCACCCTACTGCGCCGTTCGATCACGCCGCGCCCGCGCCGCCCCCCACTACGGCGTTGCCGCCGTCTTCTGCCGCTTTGTCGCTCGGCGCGCGCGGCACCAGCGAGCCGAAGTCCCCGGTGTCGCCGAGCCGGAACACGAAGGGCCTGGTCGGCGTGTACCGGACGGCGGTCACCGAACACGGGTCGACGTGGATCCGCTGGAAGAGGTCCAGGTGCATCCCCAGGGCGTCCGCGACAAGGGACTTGATGATGTCCCCGTGCGAGCACATCAGGAAGACGGCGTCGCCGCCGTGTGCCTCCTCCACCCGCGCGTTCCAGTCCCGGACGGCCTCCACGGCGCGCGCCTGCATGGCGCGCATGGACTCCCCGCCGGGGAAGGCTGCGGCCGAGGGGTGCTGCTGGACGATCTTCATCAGGGGTTCGTCGGACAGCTCGGAGAGCTTGCGGCCCGACCAGTCCCCGTAGTGGCACTCGCCGATCCGCTCGTCGGTGTGCAGTTCCAGTTCCGGGCGGGCGGCCAGCAGGGGGGCGAGGGTCTCCCGGCAGCGCTGCAGCGGGCTGGTGACGGCGGCTGCGATGGGCACCCCCGCGAGGCGCCCGGGCAGCGCGGCCGCCTGCTCGGCGCCGCGTTCGTCGAGGGCGACTCCCGGAGTCCATCCGGCGAGCAGCCCGGCGGTGTTGGCGGTGGACCGCCCGTGTCGTACGAGGATCAGCGTGGCCATGGCTTCAGCGTAGGACCTGTCCGGCCGGTCGCGCCGGAAAAGGGAGCGGGGGCCGGTGCGGGCGTGCGTGCCGGCCCCCGCGAGGCCGGCGGGACCGGCCGAGGTCCTGGGCGTCGGCCGTCGCGTGTGGGCGGGCCGCGGGCAGGGGAGAATGCGCCGCGTGATTGTGGACTGCGCGATTTACCGGGACGGCCGCCGCACCGAGGGACCCGAGGACTTCTCCGACGCCCTCGACCAGGCGCGGGCGAGCGGTGACGCCTTCCTCTGGGTCGGCATGTACGAGCCGACGGAGAAGGAGTTCGACTACGTCCGTGAGGAGTTCGGGCTGCACGCGCTGGCGGTGGAGGACGCGCTGACCGCGCACCAGCGCCCGAAGCTGGAGGTGTACGACGACTCCCTGTTCGTGGTCCTCAAGCCCGTCCTGTACGACGACGACACCGACACGGTGACCACGGGCGAGCTGATGGTGTTCATCGGCGACTCGTTCGTGGTCACGGTCCGGCACGGCGAGGGGGCCCCGCTGGCCGCCGTACGCCGCCGGCTGGAGCACGAGCCGGACGTCCTGCGGCACGGCCCGACGGCGGTGCTGTACGCGGTGTCCGACGCCGTGGTGGACCACTACATCGAGGTGGCCTCCGAACTCCAGGCGGACCTGGAGGAGCTGGAGGCGGAGGTCTTCGCCCCGAGCGGCTCGGACACCAAGAACACCGCCGCGCGGATCTACGGGTTCAAGCGGCAGGTCCTGGAGTTCCGCCGGGCGACCAGCCCCCTGCTCCAGCCGATGGACCGCCTCGCCTTCGGGAGCGTGCCCTTCGTCCACCAGCACTCCCAGCCGTTCTTCCGGGACGTTGCCGACCACCTGGCGAAGGCGAACGAGTACGTCGAGGGCCTGGACCGGCTGCTGTCGGACGCCCTGGCCGCGCACCTCGCGCAGATGGGCGTCCGGCAGAACGACGACATGCGCAAGATCTCCGCCTGGGCGGCGATGGCGGCGGTCCCCACGATGCTCGCCGGGATCTACGGGATGAACTTCGACCACATGCCGGAGCTCAGGCAGACCTGGGGCTACCCGGCCCTGCTGGTGCTCATGGCGGGCGTGTGCCTGGGCCTGCACCGGCTGTTCAAGCGCCGGGGCTGGCTGTAGACGAGCGAGTCCGGAGCAGCGCCTGCGGGGCCATTGCGCGGCCGGGGACCGTCGCGGGCCCTACGCGAACTCGGGGGCGGTGACCGGTGCGCCGCCGAGCGCGTCGCGCCGCTCCGGCATGCGCAGGCTCACCATCCGGTGCCAGCCGCTGAAGCGCTCGTAGGCGTACATCCCGCGGATGCCCGCGGCGAGCGCGGCCGCCTTGGGCGCGGGCCAGTGCAGCAGCCGCCCCATGTGGCCCATGACGGCGAGGCTCACGTCGCGGTATACGCCGATCTCCGTCAGCGCGCTCTCGCGCAGCACCCGGTGGATGGTGCGGCCGTGGCCCGCGCGGGCCAGGCGCAGCAGTTCCTCGTGGCAGTAGGCGAGGTGGTTGTCCTCGTCGTGGCTGATCAGGCGGATGGCCTTGCCGACCTCCGGGTGGTCCCCGAAGTTCCTGACCAGCATGTCCATCTGGTCGGCGGCTCGCTGCTCGGTGACGCGGCTGTGGGCGAGGTAGACGACGATGTCCTCCTCGGTCAGCGGCTCCTCGCGGCGCAGCTTGTCGTGCGCCAGCCCGATTCCGCCGCGCTCCAGCAGCATCGTGTAGTCGGTCTCGGGCGGTACGGGGACGGGCTGCAGTCCGCGCTTGCGGAGCAGGGCGTTGAAGATCCGCCCGTGCTTGTCCTCGTCCGCACCGTGCCGGGTGATCTTCGGGGCGAGACCGCGCATGGCGTGGGGCACCAGGGCCGCGATGCGGGCGTTCTCCCAGCCGCCCTGGGACTCCCCGCTGGCGGCGATGGAGCAGAACAGCTGGAAGGAGTCGTCGTTGTCGACGATCTCCTGGAACAGGCTGCGGGCAGAGAGCATGCCTCGAGTCAAACGCCGGTGGCGGGGGCGGGCAACCGATAGGTCGCACTACTCGTCCGAATGAACGAACCGGGGGGATGGCCCCGTATGCGTAACCCGGCGGGCGTTCCCGGCGTTGTTGGCTGTGTCGGCCGTGGCGGGGAAGACCCCCCGAGCCCCCACCACGGCCGCAGAACCCTTTTCCCGACGCCGGATCCCTCCGGCGGGGTCGCCCCCTACGCCAGTCCGGCGAGCTCCATCGCCTCGGTACCGGCGCGCAGCGCGGCGACCCGCTCGTCCAGGGTGAACCCGGCCGGGGCCAGCGTGAGCGTGGTGACCCCGGCGTCCGCGTAGGCCCGCATGCCGTCCGCGATCCGCTCCACGGAACCGAGCAGCGTGGTCGAGTCGATCAGCGAGTGCGGTACGGCCGCGGCGGCGCCGGTCTTGTCGCCCGCCAGGTACTTGTCCTGGATCTCGGCGGCTTCCTTCTCGTAACCCATGCGCTGGGCCAGCTGGTTGTAGAAGTTCTGCTTCCGGCTGCCCATGCCGCCGACGTACAGGGCGGTGTAGGGCCGGAACACGTCGGCGAGTGCGTTCACGTCGTCGCCGAGGGCCAGCGGCACGGTCGGGCAGACGTCGAAGCCCTCCATGGTCAGTCCGGCCTTCTCGCGGCCCGCCCGGATGTGGGTGAGCGCGGTGGCCTCCAGGTGCTCGGCGGCCGGGAAGATCAGCAGGGCTCCGTCGGCGATCTCGCCGGTCTGCTCCAGGTTCTTCGGCCCGATGGCGGCGATGTAGAGCGGGATGTGCTCGCGCTCGGGGTGCACGGTCAGCTTGAGCGGCTTGCCCGGGCCGTCCGGCAGCGGCAGGGTCCAGTGCTCGCCCTCGTACGAGAGGCGCTCGCGGCTCATGGCCTTGCGGACGATCTCCACGTACTCGCGGGTCCGGGCCAGCGGCTTGTCGAACTTGACGCCGTACCAGCCCTCGGAGACCTGGGGGCCCGAGACGCCGAGGCCGAGCCGGAACCGGCCCTTGGTGAGCGAGTCCAGGGTGGCCGCGGTCATGGCGGTCATCGCGGGCTGGCGGGCCGGGATCTGGAGGATCGCCGAGCCGACGTCGATGCGCTCGGTCTGGGCCGCGACCCAGGCCAGGACGGTCGGGGCGTCGGAACCGTAGGCCTCGGCCGCCCAGCACACGTCGTAGCCGAGGCGGTCGGCCTCCTGTGCGACGGCGAGGTTGTCGGCGTCCATGCCCGCACCCCAGTACCCGAGATTGATGCCGAGCCGCATGTGTCGTCCCCTTACCGGTTTACCGATCAGTAACGTTGGTCTGCGGGGGACTGTAGCGCGCCCGGGTCCTCCGCGTCAGTGCCCCAGTAGTCTCAGCGCTCATGGAGCAGAGGCATCTCGGCCGCACCGGACTGCGCGTCTCCCGGATCGGCCTCGGCACCCTGACCTGGGGCCGTGACACCGGCGAGGAAGCCGCCGCCGAACAGGTGAAGACCTTCTGGGAGGCGGGCGGCACGCTCGTCGACACGGCCGACGCGTACGGCGGCGGGGAGGCGGAGTACCTCCTCGGGCAATTGGTCGGCGGGCTGGTCCCGCGCCGGGACCTGGTGATCGCGACCAAGGCGGGCAGCGTCCGCGACCCGGACCGCCGGTTCGACGGCTCGCGCGGGCACCTGCTGGCCGCCCTGGACGCCTCCCTGGACCGGCTGGGCACCGACTACGTGGACCTCTGGCAGGTGCACGCCTTCGACCCGTCGACCCCGCTGGAGGAGACCCTCCAGGCGGTGGACCTCGCGGTGAGCACCGGCCGGGCCCGGTACGCCGGGGTCGCGGGCTACTGCGGCTGGCAGCTGGCCAAGGCGGCGACCTGGCAGCTGGCGGCCCCCGGGGTACGGACCCGCCTGGCGTCGACCCAGATGGAGTACTCCCTCCTCCAGCGGGGCGTGGAACGGGAGGTGCTGCCCGCCGCGCTCGACCTCGGGATCGGTCTGCTGCCCTCCTCTCCGCTGGGCCGCGGGGTGCTGACGGGCAAGTACCGCGACGGCGTGCCGGCGGACTCCCGGGGCGCCTCGGAGACCCTGGCCGCCTTCGTGGAGCCGTACCTGGACGAGGCGGCGGGCCGGATCGTGGACGCGGTGGCGACCGCGGCCCAAGGACTGGCCGTGACCCCCCTCCAGGTGGCCCTGGCGTGGATCCGGGACCGGCCGGGGGTGGTCGCGCCGATCGTCGGCGCGCGGACGTCCGCGCAGCTCGCGGAGGCACTGTCGGTGGAGGCCCTTAGTCTTCCGGAGGAGATCTGCCGGGCGCTGGACGATGTTTCGGCGCCCGTGCACCGCTATCCCGATCAGGACTGGAGCACGCTGTGAGTACGGACCGTCAGGCCGAGCCCGCTGCCGCGGAGACCGGCGAAGCCGGAGCCGAGGCCGAGGGGCCCGAGCCGGCCGCTGCCCAGGAGCCCGACGGAGCCGAGGCCGAGGGGCCCGAGCCGGCCGCTGCCGCGGAGACCGGCGAAGCCGGGGACGTTGCTGCCGCGGAGGCCGGCGAAGCCGGGGACGGGGCGGCGGAGCCCGAGCCGGCCGCTGCCCAGAAGCCCGGCGGAGCCCAGGGCGAGGCGGCGGAGCCCGAGTCGGCCGCTGCCGCGGAGGACGGCGGGGCCCAGGGCGAGGCGGCGGAGCCCGAGTCGGCCGCTGCCGCGGAGGACGGCGGGGCGCCCGCCTCCGAGGCCGAGGCCGCCGACCCGGCGAAGCCCGCGCTCAGCGAGGCGGCGGCCGAACTCGCCGCGCAGCGGATCGAGCGGGAGCGGATCGCCCGGCGCAAGGCCGAGCGGGAGGCGCCCGTCGAGGCCGGGGCGAAGCTCAGCGGCAAGGCCGCCGACCTGCTGGCCGCCGTACGGGCCGTGGAGAGCGGTGCGAAGCCCCCCGCGGGCTACTTCGACGAGGCCCCCGCGCCGCGCCGGCCCGCCGCCCCGGCTCCGCAGCCGCGCACCCCGGCCGCCCCGGTCGCGCCTGCGGCGGTCTCGCCCGGCGCGGTCGAGGAGGTACGGGCCGTCCTGACCCGCGGCGGCGCCCCCGAGGCACTCGCCGCCGAGGCCGCCGCCGCCCTGGGCGAGGGCGCCGCCGAGGCCCTCGCCGAGAACCCCTGGCGGCTGCTCTCCGTAGCCGCGGTGCGCCCGACCCAGGCGGACGGCTTCGCGCGGGCCCTGCTGGGCCCCGAGGCCGGCCCCGGCGACGAGCGGCGCACCGGAGCCCTGGTGGGCTGGCTGCTGGCGCAGGCCGCGCTCAAGGGGCACACCGCCCTGGAGGCGCCGGTCCTGCGGTCGGCGCTGGCCCAGTACTCCGTACCGGATCCGGCCGAGGCGCTGGAAACGGCCATCGCGGAGGGCGCGGTGCTGGTGTTCCAGGAGCCGCTGGGTCCGCCGGGCGCCCAGCGGCCCGAGGGCGACGCGGGCGAGGAGGGCGAGGAGGAGCCCGTACGCATCCTGGTGGGCCTGGAGGGCGCCGCGATGGCCGAGGAGAGCCTGGCCGACGGCCTGGCCCGGCTGGCCAACACCTTCGACGCCCCCGCGGACTGGGAGAAGGCCGCCGGGGCCGCGCCGAACCCGTCCGCCGCCGAGCTGATCCGCACGGTCGCGGGCCACGGCCTGACCGCCCACACCGGCGGCGAGGCCGCCCGCGCCGAGGCGTTCGCCCTGGTCGAGGCCGCCGGGGAGCTCGGCCTGCGGACCTGCCTGGCGGCGCACGTCCCCGGCGGTCCGGACTCCGTGACGGTGGCGGGCCTGCTGTCCGGGGCCGAGGGGCCGGGCCGGGACGCGGACGGGCAGTTCGCGCTGGACCTGCTCGTGGTGCTGGACGCGCCGCAGCTGGACGTGGAGACCGCCGCCGCCCTGGTGGAGTCGGTCCCGGACGGGGCCCGGCTGGTGCTCTCCGGGGATCCGGGCGTCCTCGGATCCGCCGGGGCCGGGCGGGTGTTCGCCGATGTGCTGGCGGCCCGCGCCTGCCCCCAGGTGGTCTCCCGTACCCCTGATCCGGGCCCGGTCGGCGAGCTGGTCTCGGGGGTCGGCATCGGGGAGCTGAACCAGGTCGACGCCCCCGGCAAGGAGGTCGTCATCGTCCCCGTACGGGACGCGGCGGAGGCCGTGCACCGCACCGTGCAGCTGGTGGCCGAGTCGGTGCCGCGGGCCTTCGGGATCCCGGCGGACGGCGTGCAGGTCATCACCCCGGGCCACGGCGGCTCGGCGGGCACCCGGGCGCTGAACGCCGCCCTCAAGGAGCGCTTGAACCCCGGTCCGGGCCGGTTCGGCGGCTTCGATCCCGGCGACCGGGTCGTCCACGTGCCCTCCCCCGGGCGGGCCGAGCCGGCCCGGGTGGTGTCTGCCGACGCACAAGGGCTGCACCTGGAACGTGCGGGCGGCCGGATCGTCGTACCCAAGGAGCAGGTGGAGTCGCGGGTCCGGCACGGCTGGGCGGTCACGGCCCACCAGGCCGTGGGCGCGCGCTGGCCCGCGGTGGTCGTCGTCCTGCCGGGTGACGCGGCCCAGGCCCTGTCGCGGGAGTGGGTGTACACGGCGTTCGGGCGGGCGCAGCGGCACCTGTCCGTGGTGCACGGCGTCGACCAGGCCCTGCCGCGCGCGGTGGCGGAGGTCCTGCCGAAGCCCCGTACGACGCGGCTGACGGGCCTGCTGAAGGCTCTGGTGGCCTCGGCCTCGGAGCAGCCGGAGTGACGGCCGCGGCCCCCGCCCGGAGGGGCGGGGGCCGCGGTGTCCGGCTCGCGGGTCAGGCCGGGGCCAGCCCCGGCTGCGCGGCCTCGTCCTCGTCCTCGCCTTGTTCGCCTTCCTCTTCCTCGCCTTCCTCTTCCTCCGCCTCTTCGTCGAACTCGTCGCTCTCCTCGTCGAAGACGGAGCTGACGTCGAAGCGGTGGAGCACGTCTTCCGGGTCGGTGTGCGCGAAGGGCGAGTTGAGCCACTCCCCCGGTTCCGCCACCTCCTCCGAGGCCGCGATCCAGAGCGTGGAATCGCCCTCCTCCAGGCCGAACTCCTTGTAGCGGGAAGCGATCTCGTCGGGCTCGTACTCCCCGAAGAGCACGCCCAGCGCGCCGGCGGTGCCACCGTCCTGGACGAGTTCGGCGTCCCGGTCGTGCGCGGCTACGCGCTCGGCCTGGGCGATCAGCCGCGGCGGTTCGACCACGGCGTAGTCGCGGCGGATGAGCACGCTGAACGCGGTGGGATCGGCGGGCCCGGTGTACGGGACACCGTCCTCGGGCGTGGGGATCTCGAAGGGGGTGACCTCGTCGTACCGGTCGTAGAGGAGTTCGTCGTACTCCTCGGCCGCCGCGGCGAGTTCGTTGAACGCTGCGTAGACCTCCGGGTCCTCGTCCCCGGTCCTGCTCTCGACCGCGGCGAGGTGACGGTCGAGCGCGGCCTTGACCGCCTCGGCGGCGGCGCGTACCTCGGCAACAGTGGGCAGAGCGGCATCAGACATAGAGCAGACGCTATCCGTAGCAGGGCTCTGCTTGCACAATAGATGCGATGCCGGAATACGAATTTGTCGACGTGTACGTGCCCCGCGGCGTTCCTCGCAAGGAGGCGACCCGCCTGCTGACCGATCATGCCGAGTACGGGAACTGGGAGCTCGACCGCCTGACCCTGCACCGGGACGGCAGCCGCCGCGTGCGCCTGCGCCGCCGGATCATCCGCCAGGTCCGCGCGACGTGGTGACGCGGGCCCCTGGGGCGGGACCCGCGTCGTGAGAGCCGTCCGTCAGGCTGCGGCGCGGGCCCGCCGGTAGAGCACGGCGCCGGCCAGCAGCAGGCCGCCGGCGAGCGGGAGGCCTGCCGTGAGGACGTCACCGGAGCCGGTGGCGGCCAGTCCGGGTACGCCGCCGGTACCCGGGCCGGGGTGGGTCACGGGAGTGACGGAACCCTGGCCGGGGAGGGTGGGCGTGCCCGGCGTACCGGTACCGGTGCCGGTGCCGGGGCTGCCCGGGGTGCCGGGGTTGCCGCCGCCCGGCGTGCCCGGGTTCTCCGCACCCGGCGTACCGGGGGTCGCGGGGGTGCCGGGGTTGCTTCCGCCCGGAGGCGTGCCCGGGGTCCCGGGAGTGGTCGGGTTCTCCGTGCCCGGGGTGCCGGGGTTGCCGGGTGTGGTCGGGTTCTCGGTGCCCGGGTTGCCGGGGTTCCCGGGGTTGCCCGGGTGGTCGTCGCACGGCTCGTCCCCGCCGCCGCCCGGGTGCCCCGGGTGCCCGGGGTGGCCCGGATGCCCCGGGTGCCCGGGGTGGCCCGGGTGCCCGGGGTGCCGCGGCTCGCTCGGCTTGCTGGGCTTGCTGGGCTTGCCCGGCTTGTGCGAGATGTTGGAGCAGTGGTTCCCGAAGGCCGGGTTGAGGCCTCCCACCACCGTGACGGTGTTCCCGCAGGCGTTCACCGGAGCGTCCACGGGTGCCTGCAGCGCGTTCCCGGACAGCAGGCCCGGTGAGTTGGCCGCATGCCCCGAAGCGTCGGCGTCCGCGTGGGCGTAGCCCCCGCCCAGTGCGAGGACACCCCCCGCGGCAGCCATGGTGATCAGGGTCTTCCTGGTGACCTGTGCCGGTCGTCGCATCTGTACTCGTCCCCTGGTGTGTACGTGTTTCGGCCGTCGCCAGGCGGCCTGGCCTCCAGGCTCCCCCGCCTGGTACGCCGAAAAGTGAGAGCCGGGCCGGAAAGCCCGACGGCCCCGGAGCGCTGGAATGCGCTCCGGGGCCAGAACTTCAGACGCGTCAGGCGTTGATGCAGGTGTTGCCGAAGGCCGGGTTCAGCAGGCCGATCACGTTCACGGTGTTGCCGCAGACGTTCACCGGCACGTGGACGGGGACCTGGAGCACGTTGCCCGACAGGACACCGGGCGAACCGACGGCCGCACCCTGCGCACCCGCGTCGGCGTGGGCGAGGCCCGCACCCGCGAGAACCAGGCCACCCGTGGCAGCCGCAGCGGCTACAACCTTCTTGATCATTGTTCCTCCTAGTAGGCAAATGCGGTCCCAGCCGCGGACCGCACCACCTGTAACGAGGAGGCATCACCGGGGCTACGAGCGTATGAGTGCATTCACTCTTCTCAGTGGAATGCGCACACCGATCCGAATCTCAGGCGTTGTCAATGAATCGGTCGAGCACCCGTACACCGAACTTGAGCCCGTCCACCGGCACCCGCTCGTCCACCCCGTGGAACATCCCGGCGAAGTCGAGCTCCGGCGGGAGCTGGAGCGGCGCGAAACCGAAGCAGCGGATGCCGAGGTCGTCGAAGGACTTGGCGTCCGTACCGCCCGAGAGCATGTACGGGACGGCCCGCGCGATCGGGTCCTCCGCCTTCAGGGCGCTCTGCATGGCGTCGACGATCTTCCCGTCGAAGTCCGTCTCCAGGGCCTTGTCCCCGTGCACGTCCTCGCGCTTCACGCGCGGGCCGAGGATCCGGTCGAGGTCGGCGAAGAACTCGTCCTCGTAGCCCGGCAGGAAGCGGCCGTCCACGTGCGCGGTGGCCTGCCCGGGGATGACGTTGACCTTGTAGCCGGCGCCCAGCATGGTCGGCGCCGCCGAGTTGCGCAGGGTCGCGCCGACCATCTTGGCGATGCCGCCGAGCTTGGCCAGCGTCGCGTCCATGTTGTCCGGGTCCAGCGGGGTCCCGAGCGCGTCCGAGAGCTCGTCCAGGAAGGACCGTACGGTCTTGGTCACGCGCACCGGCCACTGGTGGCGGCCCAGGCGCCCCACGGCCTCGCACAGCTCCGTGATGGCGTTGTCGTTGTTGGTCATGGAGCCGTGGCCCGCGGTGCCCTCCACCGTGAGCCGCATCCAGTGCATCCCCTTCTGGGCGGTCTCCACGAGGTAGAGCCGCAGGTTCTCGTTGACCGTGAAGGAGAAGCCGCCGACCTCGCCGATCGCCTCGGTCACGCCCTCGAACAGCCCGGGGTGCTTGTCCACCAGGTGCCGCGCCCCGTAGAGGCCGCCGGCCTCCTCGTCGGCGAGGAAGGCCAGCACGATGTCACGCGGGGGCTTGCGGCCGCTGCGCATCCGGTCGCGTACGACGGCCAGCGTCATCGCGTCCATGTCCTTCATGTCGACGGCGCCCCGGCCCCACACGCAGCCGTCGGCGATCTCGCCCGCGAAGGGGTCGTACGTCCAGTCGGCCGCGTTGGCCGGAACCACGTCGGTGTGCCCGTGGATCAGCAGCGCCGGACGCGACGGATCCTCCCCCTCGATCCGCGCGACGGTCGAGGCCCGCCCCTTGTGCGACTCGAAGATCTGCGGCTCCAGCCCGACCTCGGCGAGCTTCTCGGCGACCCACTCCGCGGCCTTGCGCTCGCCAGGGCCCGAGTGGTCCCCGTAGTTGCTGGTGTCGATCCGGATGAGGTCCCGGCAGAGGTCGACGACCTCGTCCTCGCCGGAGACGGTCCTGCCCGCGCTCGACTCGCTCACGCTGCTTCCTCCCACTGATCAGTACCGAACTGCTCCCATCCTCCCGCTCCGGGCCGCTCTCCCCAAGGGCGATCCCCGGCCGTCGGGGGGTGTGATCGAGGACCCCGGAATGTTTGGTAATGTTTTCCACGTCGGAACGGCCCGCGAGGGACGCGAGACAGACACCTTGTCCGGGTGGCGGAATGGCAGACGCGCTAGCTTGAGGTGCTAGTGCCCTTTATCGGGCGTGGGGGTTCAAGTCCCCCCTCGGACACCAGCTGAGACCCCACTTCACGTGGGGTCTTTTGCATTTGACCGGGCAGACTGCCGGGCATGAACGAGATCGTTCCGCCCGTCGGTACCGGCCGCAACAAGATCCCCTGGCTCACCCCGGGCGTCAAAGGCATCGGCTCCGCCAGCTTCCTCGCCGATGTCGGCCACGAGATCCCCACCGCCCTGCTGCCGTCCCTGCTGACCTCGCTCGGGGCCCCCGCGGCGGCCCTGGGCGCGATCGAGGGAGTGTCCGATGCCCTGGCCGGGGCGGCCAGGTTCGGCGGCGGCGTGCTGGCGGACGACCCCTCCCGGCGCCGCAAGGTCGCCGTCGGCGGGTACGCGGCCACCGCCGTGCTCGGCGCCGCAACCGCCGGGGCGACCACGGTCTGGCAGGTGGGCCTGCTGCGGGCCGCGGCCTGGACCGCCCGGGGCCTGCGCGTCCCCGCCCGCAACGCCCTCCTGGCCGACATGGTCCCCGCCGGGGCCTACGGCCGCGCCTACGGGTTCGAGCGGATGATGGACAACCTGGGCGCGATCTTCGGCCCTCTGCTGGCCCTGGGCCTGGTCGCCTGGCTCGGAGTCTCCTGGGCCATCGGCCTCTCCGTCGTCCCCGGCCTGCTGGCCGCGGCCGCGATCGTCTACGCGATCCGCCGCACTCCTCGTCCCACGAGCCGGGCCAAGGTGCCCCTCAAGATCCGGATCAAGCCGGTCCTCCGGGGCGACCTCGGCAGGCTGATGGCGGCGGTGGCGGCCTTCGAGGTCGGCAATGTCGCCGCCACTCTGCTGATCCTGCGGGCGTCCGACCTGCTGACACCGGAGCACGGCGCGAAGACCGCGACCGTCGTCGCGCTCGGCCTCTACACCGCGTACAACGTCGCCGCCACGGTCGCCTCCGTGCCCGCCGGCCGGCTCGCCGACCGGCTCGGACGCCGCGGCCCGGTCCTCGTCCTCGCCGGCGGGGTCGCCGGCTTCGCCCTCTCCTACGGCCTGTTCATGGTCGACACCACCGCCGTCGCGTTGCTGGCCGTGCCGTTCGTTCTGGCCGGGATCGGCATCGGCGCGGTCGAGACCGCCCAGCACTCCGCGGTCGCGGCTCTCGCACCCGAAGACCTGCGCGGCTCCGCATTCGGCATGCTCGCCACCGTCCAGTCCTTCGGCAACCTCGCCGCCTCCACCGTCGCGGGCGTCCTGTGGACCGCGTTCTCGTCCACCGCCGCCTTCGGCTACCTGACGGGCTGGATGCTCCTCGCGCTGGCCGGGCTGGTCGTCACCTCCCGCAGCCTTCGGCGCTGAGCGGCGCCCGACGAGCGCCGGAGCCCGCGGGTGGTCGGTCCGCGGGCTCCGGCGCTCGGGCCGGATGGGGTCGGCCGGTCAGCCGATGCCGAAGTGCACGTACTGGGGCTCGACGTTCTTTCGGCCGGTGCCGCCCTGGAGGGTGTAACCAGAGGCCACCCATTCCGCCGAATTCGGGCTGTGCCGACGGCAGCTGAGGTAGTCGCCCCACTTCGGCTCGACCGGTCCGTTGGTGCTGGTCCGGGTGATGGCCAGCCGCCAGTCGCCGCCGTCGCGGAAGCCGACCACGTGCGAGGGATGCCTTGGCCCGCCGCCCATGAACATCGACAGGCCCACGACCCCTGCCGCGTTCGGACAGGCCGAGGGATAGGCGTAGGCCGAGTCCGCGTTCCAGATGTCGGGTTCCTCCACCAGCGCCTGGGTGGTGACATCGACGACCGCGCCCTTCACGTAGGTCATCGGCCGGCCGGACCTGGGCGCGGCGCACCACAGGAAGCCCGCCCTGGTACCGGTCACCCAGGCGCCCGTGATGCGCGAGTCGAGCCTGTCGAGCCACTCCGCCCCGTCGGGACCCGGGGCGCTGTACGGGCCGGGGCTCCACGGGCTCACCTGGACGTCGAACGTGCCCACCGTGGGGGAGGCGTCCGGCCAGCCGTGGACCCGCAGGGTCGTCCCTCCCTTGTGGCTGGCGAAGAACATGCTGTCCGTGGCCCCCTGGGTGAGTCGCAGGGAACCGTTCTTGGTCGTCGTGAACCACTGGTACGTCAGGTCGGCTCCCGCGCTCAGCGTGTCGAGGGGCACCTTGAAGGCGACCGCGCGCTCCCAGTCGTCGGCCGCGTCGAACACGTTGAAGGTGACGTACAGGTGGTTCGTGCTGACTGCCGCGTCGGGATAGTCGAACCACAGGTTCGTCCAAGAGGTGTTGAGGTCCGTTGGGCTGATGTCCCACCAGTGCCACGCGCTCGGGTTCGCCCCGGGAGCGATGGCGATGCGGAAGACGTTGTTGCCACCGGGGACCGCGGCGTACTGGAGGATCCAGATCCAGATGTCCCGGCCGGGCTCGTAGGCGACGATCTGGTCGCAGCAGAAGCCGTCGGCGGCCGGCGGCAGCAGTGTGAACGGATCGATCGTGGTCCAGCTCTTGCCGTTGGTGGTACTGCTGGCGGCGAACCAGTTGCCGGTGACGAAGATATTGCTGTTGGACGTCGCGACGGTGGTCTCGTTGATGGTGCTGGTCCGGGTGCCGGTGGCCGAGTCCGCGAGACCGACGCTCTTGATGACGTTGACGTTCGCCATGACCTTGCGCTCCTTGGAGAGCTGCGGTGGTGCGCCCCGCGCTAGCGCGGGGGCCTCGGTGACGGCTCGTCGGGGACGGTTTCGGGCACGTTGTCCGGAGTGGGGCCCATCGCCTTGCGACGGCCGCTGGTCAGCTTCTTCTCACGTGCGTCGAGCTGCTTGTCCGTCGGCCTCCTGGCCGCCTTCTTGCTCTTGCGGTCCGACTCCTCCATCGCCCTCGGTTCTCCCGGGCCAGGGAGCGACTGGGCCGTTCCGGCATGAGCCAGGGCGGCGTCCTCCGCCCTGTACTGGGGGCGGTTGCCACGGATCTCGTTCGACATGTGTCATCCCCTCAATCTCGGTTGTGAACAATTGAAATCACAGACCGGTCAGCAGGCGGCCGGTGTAGCCCACCATGACGGTCCAGAACAGGCCCGTGTATCCGCGCTCGCCGATTCTGGTGTTGAAGCGCCGGCCGAGGAACGTCGCGCCGAACATCAGGGGCAGACACGCCAGGGCGACGAGGTAGTCACCGCCCTGGAGCAGCGCGGCGTCCGTCCAGACGGCTGTTTTCGTGGCGTCCCCGACGAGCGAGGCCAGGGAGAGCGCGCCGACGAGGTGGAGGCGGTCCAGGGCGAGTCCGCGGACCGCGAGCCCCTTGAGCGGTCCGGACGTACCGCTGAATCCGGACGTCGCTCCCGCCGCGAACGCCAGCACCGGGGAGCTCGTCCTCCGCCAGCGGGTGAGACCGAGCGATTCGATCAGGAACGCGGCGGCGAAACTGATGATGACCGCAACGGTCACGGCGCGATCGGGCGCCGAAACCAGCAACTTGGCCCCCAGGAACGTTCCCAGGCCGACCATGACGATGACGACGAGGGCCTTCCGGTACGGGAGCGTCGCCCGGTAGGCGCAGACCTTGACCAGGTTGTTGGCGGCCAGGAGCAGCGCGGCCAGCGCGACCCCGGACTTGGTGCCGAGTACGAGCGCCAGCGTGGGAACGAGGATCAGGCTGCCGCCGAACCCCGCCGACGCCGAGAGGGTGAACGCGGCAGCCACTGCCAAGAACACGACGGGAAGCAGATACGGCTCCATCAGTGATCCTCGGTCGGTCGGACCGCGAAGTCGGCAGCGATGGCCGCCTCTTCCACCATGAGGTGGCCCACCGGGATCCGCCACCCGGCTCGCCCGTGCGCACGGTGGGCCGCCGCACCGGAGGGCGGGGAAAGCAGAGAAGGACCCCGCCTCGGCGGGGTCCTTCTGCGCGGTCGGGGACGGTCAGTCGCGGGCGGCGGCGAGTTCGGCGACTCGGCCGCGGACCAGGAACCAGCCGCCTACCAGGGCGGCGGCGATGAGCGGGACGCACATGACCGTCGTGCGGCCGACTCCGCCGTCGCACCACATCAGCACCAGGACCGTGGCGAGGAAGACCAGCGTGACGATCTGGGTGTACGGGGCCCAGGGCAGGCGGTAGCCGGGGCGTTCGACCTTGCCCTCGCGTGCTCGGTACCAGAAGAAGAGCGAGCAGATCATGACCATCCCCCAGGTGCCGAGGATGCCCAGGGAGGCGAAGTTCAGGACGATCTCGAAGGCGTCCTTCGGCATGAAGTAGTTCAGGCCGACGCCCGCGACGCCGAAGGCGGCGGTGAAGAGGACGCCGCCGTACGGCACCTTGCCCTTGTTCATGACTCCGGTGAACTTCGGGGCGGAGCCGGACATGGCCATCGAGCGCAGGATCCGGCCGGTGGAGTAGAGGCCGGAGTTCAGGCTGGAGAGGGCGGCCGTCAGGACGACCAGGTTCATGACTCCGGCGGCGCCGGGGATGCCGAGCTTGTCGAAGACCGTGACGAAGGGGCTCTGGTCGGAGGAGTACGCCGTGTACGGGAGCAGCAGGGCGAGCAGGACGACGGAGCCGACGTAGAAGAGGCCCACGCGCCACATGATCGAGTTGATCGCCTTCGGCATGATCTTCTCGGGGTTCTCGGTCTCGCCGGCGGCGACGCCGCAGAGCTCGACGGAGGCGTACGCGAAGACCACGCCCTGGATCACCAGGAGCATCGGGAGCATGCCGGAGGGGAAGATGCCGCCGTTGTCCGTGATCGTGGACAGGCCCGGGGTGTGGCCGCCGATCTCGTGGCTGGTGGCGACGAGGTAGATGCCGACCAGCAGGAAGATCACCAGGGCGGCGACCTTGACCAGGGAGAACCAGAACTCCATCTCACCGAAGTACTTCACCGAGATCAGGTTCGCGGTGAGGACGACGGCCAGGGCGATGAAGGCGAGCACCCACTGGGGGACGTCCGTGAACATCGACCAGAAGTGCGCGTAGGTCGCGGCGGCGGTGATGTCGGCCACGGTGGTCGTGGACCAGTTCAGGAAGTACAGCCAGCCGGCCGTGTAGGCGCCCTTCTCGCCCATGAACTCGCGGGCGTAGGAGACGAAGGCTCCGGAGGAGGGGCGGTACAGGACGAGCTCGCCGAGGGCCCTGACGACGAAGAAGGCGAAGACACCGCACACCGCGTAGGCGATGGCGAGGGAGGGGCCGGCTCCGGCGAGGCGGCCTCCGGCGCCGAGGAAGAGGCCGGTGCCTATCGCCCCGCCGATCGCGATCATGTTGATGTGGCGGGACTTGAGGTCCTTGCTGTAGCCCTCGTCACCGGCGTCGACATGGCGGGAAGACGCCGGGGCGGGAGCCTCGGTCAAGGTGCGGTCACTCATGTATGACTTCGCCTTCGTGGGGGTCGGACAGGCAGGTCCGGACCGCGCCGCAGGGAAGCTGGGTGGTGTCCCCTGTGCCGCGGTCCGGTGATTTGTCGACCCAGGAGACCATGAGCCTCCGCTACCCGCCAAAATCAGCCCCCTGCGCGCCGAAGCCCCCGACGACCTTGGAAACGGGCGCCGGGGGCTTCGTAGGGGCTGGAAAGCGAGGTCAGTCGCGCGAAGTGGCCTCTGCGGCCTGGTCGAGGCGGAAGGCTTCGTTGCCCAGGCCGATGCGGGCGTGCACCTCCGGGCGGCGGCTGCGCAGCACCGCTCCGTAGAGCAGGCCGGTCACCGCGGCGGCCCCGATGATGCCGGGCAGGACCCAGCTGAGCGCGGAGCCCTCCTCGGCGCCGACCAGGACGCCGAAGTCCTTGACCGTGTAGACGGCGATGCCGAGCAGCGCGAGGCCTGCCGCGCCGGCGGCGACGAGCCGCCAGATCTGGGCGCCCGCGGTGCCGCGGCGGACGAAGAAGGCGATGACGGCGAAGGAGGCGGCGGCCATGAGAAGGGTCACGCCGAGGGCGCCGACGCTGCCCATCCAGGTGAACAGGTGCAGGACGGGGGCGGTGGGGTCGCCGGCGGGCATGTCGTCGGTGACGGCGAAGGCGATCACGACGAGGGTGGCGACGGCGGTCTGGAGGAGGGAGCCGGTGCCGGGGGCGCCGGTGCCGGCGTTGGTCCGGCCGAAGGCGGAGGGGAGCAGTCCCTCGCGGCCCATGGCGAAGGCGTAGCGGGCGACCACGTTGTGGAAGCTGAGCATGGCCGCGAACATGCCGGTCACGAAGAGGACGTGCAGGACGTCGGTGAAGGTGGCGCCGAGCCGGCTCTCGGTGAGCTGGAAGAGCAGGCCGGGGCCGGCCTCGGCGGAGGTCCTGACGACCTCGGCGGGGCCGGTGGCCACGGTGAGGGCCCAGGCGCTGAAGGCGAAGAAGAGGGCGACGAAGCCGACGGCGAGGAACATCACCCGGGAGACGACGATGTGCGGCTTGCTGGTCTCCTCGGCGTACACCGGGGACTGCTCGAAGCCGACGAAGGCGGCGATGCAGAAGCACAGGGCCGTGCCGAGGCCGGCTCCGCCGAGGGTCTCGGGGTTGAAGGCGTGCAGGGAGAGGCCTTCGGGGCCGGGCTCGGAGAGGGCGGCGACGTCGAAGACGACGACGAGGGCGCACTCGATGAGGAGGAGGACGCCGAGGACCTTGGCGTTGAGGTCGATCTTGAGCCAGCCGAGGGCGCCGGTGACGGCGACCGCGACCAGGGCCGGTATCCACCAGGCGAGTTCGATCTCCAGGTAGGTGGCGAAGAGGCCGGATATCTCGAAGCCGAGGATGCCGTAGACGCCCACCTGCATCGCGCTGTACGCGACCAGGGCGACGAGGGAGGCACCGGCGCCGGCGGTGGGGCCGAGGCCGCGGGCGATGTACGCGTAGAAGGCGCCGGCGTTGTGGACGTGGCGGCTCATCTCGGCGTAGCCGACGCTGAAGAGCGCGAGGACGAGGCCGAGGACGACGAACAGCAAGGGCTGGCCGACCACTCCCATCACACCGAAAGTCGTGGGCATGACACCCGCGACCACCATCAGGGGCGCGCTGGCGGCGAGTACGGAGAGCAGCAGGCCGGCCGTGCCGAGGCGGTCGGCCCGCAGGGCCCGGTCCTGGCCCTTGTACGTGCTGATCTCGGGTGCGGCGTGGAGCGTGGTGGATCTGCCCGTCGGCATGACGCCGTCCTTTCGGGGGTGGGGTTCTGCGGGTCTACGGGCCCTTCGGGGGAAGGGTGGGGGGAAGGGTCAAGCGGTGCCGAGAGCGGCGCTGCGCGCGGCGAGGAAGGCCTTGTGCGGGTCGAGGTCCGGGTAGGACCAGGGGGCGCGGGTGGCGTGGCTGCCGATGCGGTGGAAGAGGGCGGCGGCTTCGGCGGGGCGGCCCTCGCACAGCTTGGCGTGGGCGAGGAAGTTGAGGTCGACCCGGTTGCGGGGGTGGTCCTCGCGCTCCCACTCCAGCCACCAGTCGAAGGCGGAGCGCAGGACCTGGCGGGCGCGGCGGCCGGACCAGTGCTGGGCGGCGCTGCTGAAGGTGTGCCCGTGCGTGGCGGCGAGGACCCGGTAGCGCTCGGCGTGCGCGATGACGGGGAGCACGGCGAGCGGGGAGTCGGCCGGGGACTCCTCGGCGGCCCAGGCGGCGAAGTCGTAGACCTCGTGGAGAGGGTCGTGGCCCGCGGCGGGGGTGCGCTCGGCCAGTTTGGCGACCATCAGGTGGTGGGCGTGGTGGTGCTCGAGGTGGCGGGCCCGGACCTGGTCGAAGTGGCGGCTGAACTCCTCCTCGGTGCCGAAGGCCCGGGAGAGGAGCAGCAGGCCGAGCCAGGGGGTGGGGTCGGCGGGGAGGAGCAGGGCGGCCCGGCGGCAGGCTTCCTCGGCGGCCTCGGGCGAACCCTTGCGGCGCAGCGCGGTGAAGACGGCGGCGCAGGCGAGGAGGGTGGCGGCGTCGGCGCTCTCGGGTTCGGCGAGCAGCCATTCGCGGGCCCAGGCGGTGGCGGCCGGGGTCTCGGCGAGGACGACGACGCGGTGGCCGCGGCGGTCCCAGTCGTCGCCGGTGCCGACGAGGAGGGAGCGGGCCCTGGCCCAGCGGCCCTGGCTGAACTGGGCGCGTACGTCGACCAGTTCGGTATCGCACAGGGCCGGGTCGAAGAGCTGCGCGTCCCGCTTGCGGCTGCGGCCGAGGGGCGGCGGAGGCGGGGACATCCGCGGATTTCCCTCCAGGACGCGGGCGGACGGGGCGAACGATGGCCTGAAAACATGCATGGTGCACGTGCCTGCTGCGGTCGGTCGGGTCGTCGGGGGACCGTGCCGGTGAGCGAACCGGTGATCACGGACAGCAAAGCGGTACGCACAGCTCCGAGTCAAGGTCCAGTCCACTGCGTGGCGGGTTTCAACTGGGTGCCGGGGGGTCATAGTTGGGGCGGCAAGGCGGGGGCGGAGGGCCGGACCGAAAAGGCCGGGGAGGCCGCCGCCGGGTCGCGTAGGGTCGGATCATGGCCTCTATAGATGATCTTCCTCCCTACCAGTTCGCCTTCCCCGGGCCGCTGCGCGACCAGTTGGTGGCGGCCGTACTGAGCGGGGCGAAGTCCTCGACGACCGGGCTGCTGCCCGTGTACGAGGCCGATGGTGAGCCGCTTCCCGAGGTGGGGCAGCGGGCGGCGATGGTGGACTCGCAGGAGCGCCCGGTGGCCGTCCTGGAGATGACGGAGGTCCGGGTGGTGCGGCTGGCCGACGTGGACCTGCAGCACGCGCTGGACGAGGGCGAGGGGTTCGCGTCAGTGGCCGAATGGCGTGCCGGGCACGAGGAGTTCTGGCACAGCGCTCCGCTCCGGGAGATCCTCGGGGATCCGCACTACACGGTGGACGACGACACGCTGGTGGTGGCGGAGCGGTTCCGCGTCGTGGAGCGGCTGGCCTGAAATCCACTGGGGTGCCGGGGCCGGGCTGGGCTGGGCCAGGGGCCGGGCTCGTGCCGGGGCCGGGGGGCCGGACTGGTACCGGGGCCCGGCCCCGCGTCCCCGCCGTACGGCCGCCTCGCGCGGAGGCGGCCGGCCCGGCGGGGGGACGGTGTCAGCCGACCGCCCGGGCCGCGGCGCGGCCGGCCGTACGGCCCGAGAAGAGGCAGCCGCCGAGGAACGTGCCCTCCAGGGCACGGTAGCCGTGCACCCCGCCGCCGCCGAAGCCGGACGCCTCGCCCGCCGCGTAGACGCCCGGCAGGGGTTCGCCGTCCGCCGTCAGGACGCGCGAGGAGAGGTCGGTCTCCAGGCCCCCCAGGGACTTGCGGGTCAGGATCGAGAGCCGGACCGCGATCAGCGGCCCGGCCGCGGGGTCCAGGATCCGGTGCGGGGCGGCGGTGCGGATCAGCTTGTCGCCGAGGTACTTGCGGGCGCCGTGGATGGCCGTCACCTGGAGGTCCTTGGTGAACGGGTTGGCGATCTCCCGGTCCCGCGAGGTGATCACGCGGCGCAGCGCGGCCTCGTCGATCAGGTCCTCCTTGGTGACGGCGTTCATGCCGCGGACCAGCGCGGACAGGTCGCGCTCGACGACGAAGTCCGCGCCGTGGTCCATGAAGGCCTTGACCGGGGCCGGTACGGCCAGCCGCGCACGGTTGATGACGTCGCGGACCGACTTGCCGGTGAGGTCGGGGTTCTGCTCGGAGCCGGAGAGCGCGAACTCCTTGCCGATGATGCGCTGGTTGAGGACGAACCAGGTGTGGTCGTGGCCGGTCTTCATGATGTGGTCGAGGGTGCCGAGGGTGTCGAAGCCCGGGAAGAGCGGTACGGGCAGCCGCTTGCCCGTCGCGTCCAGCCAGAGCGAGGAGGGGCCGGGCAGGATGCGGATGCCGTGCCGGGCCCAGATCGGGTCCCAGTTCTGGATGCCCTCCGTGTAGTGCCACATCCGGTCCTTGTTGATGTGGCTGGCGCCCGCCGCCTCCGCGATGCCGAGCATCAGGCCGTCCACGTGCGCGGGGACCCCGGAGAGCATCCGCTCGGGCGGGGTGCCGAGCCGGGCGGGCCACTGCTCGCGCACGAGGTCGTGGTTGCCGCCGATGCCGCCGCTGGTCACGATCACGGCCTGGGCCCGGAGGGAGAACTCCCCGGTCGTCCCGCGGCTGCTCGCGGTGCCCCGTGCGGCGTCGGAGGGCTCCAGGACCTCGCCCGTCACGGTGTCCACGGCGCCCGCGGTGCGGGACAGGCCGGTGACCCGGTGGCGGAACCTCAGCTGGACCAGCCCGCGGGCCACCCCGGCGCGGACCCGCCGGACGAAGGGCTCCACCAGGCCGGGGCCGGTGCCCCAGGTGATGTGGAAGCGGGGGACGGAGTTCCCGTGGCCGTCGGCGTCGTAGCCGCCGCGCTCCGCCCAGCCGACCACCGGGAAGAAGCGGACGCCCTGGGCGTGCAGCCAGGGCCGTTTCTCGCCCGCCGCGAAGTCCACGTAGGCCTCGGCCCAGCGGCGTGGCCAGGCGTCCTCCTCGCGGTCGAAGCCGGCGGTGCCCATCCAGTCCTGGAGGGCGAGGTCGCGGCTGTCCTTGATGCGCATCCGGCGCTGCTCGGGCGAGTCCACGAAGAAGAGCCCGCCGAAGGACCAGTGCGCCTGGCCGCCGATGGACTGCTCGGGCTCCTGGTCGAGCAGGATGACCTTGCGGCCCGCGTCGACGAGCTCGGCGGTGGCCGCGAGACCCGCGAGCCCGGCCCCGATCACGATCACGTCTGCGTCGTACGTCATGCGCTACCCGTCCTCCGTCGGTGGTGGGGCAGATCCTTGGCTACGGAGCGGTAACCAGTCAACAGCGGTGGTTGGATGAACGGGTGAGTGCCGCTGATGAAGTACTGGACGTGGTGGACCGGGACGACCGGGTGACGGGGCGGGCGCGGCGCGGCGAGGTGTACGCCCGCGGGCTCCTCCACCGCTGTGTGTTCGTGCAGGCCAGGGACGCGGAGGGGCGGGTCTTCGTCCACCGGCGGACCGCGTCGAAGCTGGTGTTCCCCGCGCACTTCGACATGTTCGTGGGCGGGGTGCTCGGCGCCGGGGAGAGCTACGCGTCGGCGGCCCTGCGGGAGGCCGAGGAGGAGCTGGGGGTGTCCGGGCTTCCGCAGCCCGTGCCGCTGTTCAAGTTCCTGTACGAGGGTCCGGGCGGGGCCTGGTGGTCGTACGTGCACGAGGTCCGGTGCGAGCTGCCCGTGGATCCGCAGGCGTCCGAGGTGGACTGGCACGCGTGGCTCCCGGAGGCGGAGCTGGAGCGGCGGGTCGCGGACGGCTCGTGGGCGTGGGTGCCGGACGGGCTGGAGGCGTACCGGCGGCTGCGCGCGTACCGGGAGTCGCGCCAGTAGATTGGCCAGGTGATCGACTTCGTCAGAGATGTGCGCCTCTGGTTCGCGCCGGAGCGGGTGAAGGACGAGGGCGAGACCCCCGACTACCGGTTCTCGCTCGCCAACGAGCGGACCTTCCTGGCCTGGATCCGGACCGCGCTGGCCCTGGTGGGCGGCGGTTTCGCCGTGGACCAGTTCCTGCCGGACCTGCGCTGGGGGGTGCGGGTCGGGATGGCCTTCGCGCTGCTGGCGGTGGGCGGGGCCTGCGCCCTGCGGGCGGTGAACCACTGGGTGCGGTGCGAGCGGGCGATGCGGCGGGGCGAGGACCTGCCGCTGTCCCGGTTCCCGGTGGTGCTCAGCCTGGGGGTCGCCCTGGTCGCGGTGGCGATGGTCCTGGTGGTGCTGCTGGGCTGGACGACGGGGCGGTGAGCGCCTCCGGCGACGCCGAGGTGCGCGATGCCGGGCTCCAGCCCGAGCGGACCCGGCTCGCGTGGCGGCGTACGACGCTGGCCTGCTCGGTGGTGGCGGTGCTGGCCCTGCGGCAGGCCCTGCGCGGGTCCGGCAGCCCGGTGGAGGTGGCCGGGGCGGCGGTGACCACGCTGATCTGGCTGGTGTTCCTGGGGGTGGCGCACCGGCGCATCCGGGAGCTGGCGGCGCACCGGCCAGGGGGGCTCGCGCCGCGGGCGGCCCTCGCGGTGGTGGCCTGCACGGTGGCACTGGCGGTGCTCGCGGTGGCCGTGATCATCTGAGCGGATGGTCGGTTGATCCGGCGACGGCGGCAAGGTGGCAACGCGGCAAGCCTGCGTGCCAGAACCCGCCGGCCAGACGCGACTTTGACGACACGACCCAGGACACAACGGGCGATCCAGGACGATCCGCACTAGCCTCGGCCTCATGACGACCCAGCACCTGGAACACCCCACCCACGCCCACACCCACGGCCCCGACTGCGGGCACCAGGCGGTCTCCCACGGCGACCACGTCGACTACGCGCACGACGGCCACCTCCACCGGGAGCACTCCGGCCACTGGGACGAGTGCGAGAAGGCCGGCCACACCCCGCACGAGGCGCACACGCACGACCACGGCTCGGACTGCGGGCACGACGCGGTCCCGCACGGCGACCACCTGGACTACCTCCACGACGGCCACCGGCACGCCCAGCACGACGGCCACTACGACGACCACTGACCGGCCGCACCCCGGCGCCCGCGGCCACTGACCGGCCCCGGCCCGCGCCCACCGACCGGCCACGCCCCGGCCCGCGCCACCGACCGGCCACGCCCCGGCCCGCGCCCACCGACCGGCCATGCCCCGGCCCGCGCCCACCGACCGGCCATGCCCCGGCCCGCGGCCACCGACCGGCCATGCCCCGGCCCGCGGCCACCGACCGGCGGCTGACCGGCTTTTCGGTCAGCGGTTGGCCGGCCGCCGGTCCGGCGGCCGGCGCCTGACCGAAAGACCGGTCAGGGACCACCCGCCCTCCCCCGGGCCCCGCGACGACTGGCAAGATGCTGACCGTCCGTCACAGCGACCCGGGGAGAGCGCAGATGACCGTCGCGGAGCCGTACCTCGTCCAGCCCTCGGCCGGGGTGTACGCCTACGTCCAGCCGGACGGCGGCTGGTGCCTCAACAACGCGGGGTTCGTGAGCGACGGCGGCCGGACGCTGCTCGTCGACACCGCCGCCACCGCGCGGCGGGCGCTGGCCCTGCGCGAGGCCGTCCTGGCGGCCGGGGTGCCGCTCCCCCGCACGGTGGTGAACACCCACCACCACGGGGACCACACCTACGGCAACGGCGTGTTCGCCCCCGAGGCGCTGGTCCTCGGGCACGACAACGCGCGCGCCGAACAGCTCGCCGCCGGGCACCAGCTGGAGATGATCTGGCCCGGGACGGACTTCGGCCCGATAGAGATCACCCCGCCCGACCTGACCTACAGCGACCGGATGACCCTGCACGTCGGCGAGACGGAGGTGCGGGTCATCCACCCCGGCGTCGCGCACACCACCGGGGACTCCATCGTGTGGCTGCCCCGGCAGCGGGTGGTGTTCACCGGCGACCTGGTCTTCGCCGAGGGCACGCCCTTCCTGGCGATGGGCTCCCTGGCCGGCTCGCTGCGCGCCCTGGAGCTGCTGCGCTCACTGGGCGCGGAGACCGTCGTACCGGGGCACGGGCCGCTGACCGATCCGTCAGCCTACGAGGCCACCGAGCGGTACCTGCGCTACGTGGACGAGCTCGCCCGGGAGGGCCGGGCGAAGGGCCGGACCCCGCTGGAGGTGGCCCGCCAGGCCGATCTCGGCGAGTTCGCCGCCTGGCGCGAGAGCGAGCGGCTGGTGGCGAACCTGCACCGGGCGTACGCGGAGCTGGCCGGCGAGCCGGAGGGCGTCCCGCTGGACATCCTCGCGGTACTGAGGGACATGACGGTGATGAACGGCGGCACGCCGATCCTCTGCCACGCCTGATCCCCGCCCGGTTCCCGCGGATCAGCGGCGGATCGGCGGCCGGACCGAGCAGTTCCTTCGGTCCACACTCTGGACGACATACCGACTGGTCGGCATGATGGCTCAGGACATCGGATGTCGACCCAGCACGGAGGTAAGCACCATGAGCTCAGCCGAACCGCCGGGCCTCGATCTGGAGCGGCTGCGCGGTCATCTCGACCGAGCGCTCCCGGGACTCGCGGCCGGGCCGCTGCGCGGCCGGCTGATCGAAGGCGGCCGCTCGAACCTCACGTACGAGATCACCGACGGCACCGCCCGCTGGGTGGTGCGCCGGCCGCCGCTCGGCCACGTACTGGCCACCGCGCACGACATGCGGCGCGAGCACCGGGTGATCGAGGCGCTGCACGGTACGGCCGTGCCGGTGCCCGAGCCGCTGCTGCTCTGCGAGGACGAGTCCGTGCTCGGGGCGCCGTTCTACGTCATGGAGTACGTGGACGGGGTCCCCTTCCGGACGGCAGGCGAGCTCGCGGCGATCGGCCCCGAGCGCACCCGGCGGGCCGTGCTCGGCCTCGTCGACACCCTGGTCGAGCTGCACGCCGTGGATCCGCAGGCCGTGGGCCTGGCGGACTTCGGGCGGCCCGAGGGCTTCCTCGACCGCCAGTTGCGCCGCTGGGGCAAGCAGCTCGCGGCCTCGCGCGGCCGGGAGCTCCCCGGGATCGACGAGCTGCACGGCGCACTGGGCCGGGCGCTGCCCGACTCCCCCGCCCCGACCGTCGTGCACGGGGACTTCCGGCTGGACAACGTCCTGATCGGCGGCCCGGACGACAGGATCCGGGCAGTGCTCGACTGGGAGATGTCCACGCTCGGCGATCCGCTGACCGACCTCGGGCTGCTGGTGATGTACAGCTCGGACCTCGGCCTGACCGAATCTCCGGTCAGCACGACGAGCGGCGCACCGGGTCATCCGAGCCCCGCCGAGCTGATCGAGCGGTACGCGGCCCGGTCCGGCCGGGACACCGGGGCCATCGCCTGGTACACGGCGTTCGCCTGGTTCAAGCTCGCGGTGATCCTCGAAGGCATCCACTACCGCTTCACGCTCGGGCAGACCGTCGGCGCGGGGTTCGACCGCATCGGCGAGCTGGTCCCCGTCTTCATCGAGCACGGACTGACCACTCTTCAGGAACCGCAGGAAGGCTGAGGCATCCCACCCATGGACTTCGCATTCGACGCCCGGACCGAGGAACTCCGCGAGCGGCTGCTCGCGTTCATGGAGGAGTACGTCTACCCGGCGGAACCGGTCGCCGCCGAGCAGCGCGCACGGCTGGCCTCGCCCTGGGACACCCCGGCCGTCTTCGGTGAACTGAAGGCGGAGGCGCGCCACCAGGGGCTGTGGAACCTCTTCTTGCCGGACGCCGAGTACGGCGCGGGGCTGACCAACCTCCAGTACGCCCCGCTGGCGGAGATCACCGGCCGCAGTCCGCACCTGGCCCCGACGGCGACCAACTGCGCCGCTCCGGACACCGGGAACATGGAGCTGCTCGCCCAGTTCGGGAACGAGGAGCAGAAGAAGCAGTGGCTGCACCCGCTGCTGGCGGGCGAGATCCGCTCCGCGTTCGCGATGACCGAGCCCGAGGTGGCCTCCTCGGACGCGACGAACATCGAGACCCGGATCGAGCGGTCCGCCGACGGGTCCGAGTACGTGGTCACCGGGCGCAAGTGGTTCATCTCCGGTGCCATGAACCCGGACTGCAAGATCTTCATCGTGATGGGCAAGACCGACCCGGAGGGCGCCGATCCGCGCCGCCAGCAGTCCATGGTCCTGGTCCCCCGGGACACCCCCGGGGTAGAGGTGCGCCGGGCCATGACGGTGTACGGGTACGAGGACCACGACCACGGCGGTCACGCCGAGGTGGTCTTCGACGGTGCGCGCGTTCCGGCCGGGAACCTGATCGGCGAGGAGGGCGGCGGTTTCGCCATCGCCCAGGCCCGGCTCGGCCCGGGCCGGATCCACCACTGCATGCGGCTGATCGGCATGGCGGAGCGGGCCATCGAGCTGATGTGCCGGCGGGCGGTGGAGCGTACGGCCTTCGGCAAGCCGCTGGCCGCGCAGGGCGTCGTACAGAACTGGATCGCGGACGCCCGCGTGACAGTCGAGCAGCTGCGGCTGCTGGTGCTCAAGACGGCCTGGCTGATGGACACCGTCGGAAACCGGGGTGCGCACGCCGAGATCCAGGCCATCAAGATCGCCACCCCTCGGGCGGTGGTGGGGATCCTCGACCAGGCGGTGCAGCTGCACGGCGCGGGCGGGGTGAGCCAGGACTTCCCCCTCGCCGAGCTGTGGGCGGCGGCGCGGACGCTGCGGCTGGCGGACGGGCCGGACGAGGTGCACCAGCGCTCGCTGGCGCGGCGGGAGCTGAAGCAGTACATGTAGCGGCCGGCGGCTCGGGGGCCGGACGGGGCCCTCGCGGGGCTCCGGGCCTCCGGGCCTCCGGGCCTCCCGGCTTCCCGGCCTCCCGGCCTCCCGGCCACATGACTCCGGGCCTCCGGAGCAACGTGGCCACAGGGCTACGGGACTTCGGGACTTCGGCCCCGGACGGGCGGACCTTCGGTGGTCCAGACCAGTCGGGAAGTCCGATATATTCGGGATATCCCTCCACCGAAAGTGCCCTTCGCCATGCCCAGCTCCACCCTGGCCCCCGCTTCTCAGGCCCCGCACCCCGAGCCCTCCCCCGCCACCGCGCCGCAGGCCTCCGCAGTCCGCGTGGCCAACCCCGGGCCGCTCGGTCTGGCCGCCTTCGCCCTGACCACCTTCGTGCTCAGCCTCTTCAACTCGGGCCTGATCGAGAACGCGGCGCTCAGCGCCGTCGTCCTGCCGCTCGCCCTCTTCTACGGCGGCCTCGCGCAGTTCGTCGCCGGCGTGCTGGAGTTCCGCCGCGGCAACACCTTCGGGACCACGGCGTTCGTCTCGTACGGCGCGTTCTGGATGTCCTTCGCGGGCTACGTGAAGTTCGTCGTCCCGACGCTGCCCGCCGACCAGGCGCACATCGCCACCGGCTGGTTCCTCGTGGCCTGGTTCGTCTTCACCGCGTACATGTCCGTCGCCGCCATGAAGCTGGACCTCGCGCACCGGCTGCTCTTCGCCGTGCTGGCGCTGACCTTCCTGTTCCTGGCGCTGGGCGACCTGTCCCAGGTCACCGCCCTCGGCCACGTCGGCGGCTGGCTCGGCCTGCTCTGCGCGGGCATCGCCTGGTACATCTCCTTCGCCGTGGTGACCGAGGAGACCTGGGGCCGCAAGGTCCTTCCGCTGGGCTGAGGACCGTACGGGCCGCCTGGCCAGGGGCACGGGCGGCCGCGGGCTGCGGGCTTGTTGGCTTCCTGGCCTGCGGCCTTGCGGGCTACGGGCGCAGTGCGCGCAGCAGCAGGTCGGCCAGGTGATCGGCGACCTGCTGCGGCGTGAGCGGGCCGTCCGTGCGGTACCAGGTGGACAGGTGGTGCACCGACCCGAAGTGGTAGTCCACCACCAGGTCGGCGGGGGTCGCGGTGGAGAACACCCCGGTGCGCTGGCCTTCCTCGACCAGCGCCCGGAAGCGCTCGTGGTAGCGCCGCCGCTCGGCCCGGACCTGCTTGAACTTCTCCGGGCTGAGCTGGTGCATCGACCGGAAGAAGATCATCGCGTCGTCGAGGTTCTCGATGGTGGTGACGACCACGTCGGCGGCCGCCGTGCGCAGCCGCTCCTCGACGGGCGCGTCGGAGTCGGCCACCGCGTCCAGGCGCTGCTGCTGGAGGCGCAGCATGCGCGCGTACACCTCGTGCAGCAGGTCGTCCTTGGACCCGAAGTAGTGGTAGAGCGCGCCCTTGGTGACCCCGGCCGCCTCGACGATCTCCTGGACCGAGGTGCGGTCGTAGCCGCGCTCGGCGAACAGCCGGGTGGCCACGGCCAGCAGCCGCTGCGGCACCGGGGCTTCGTGCGTGCCCTCGGGCACCGTGGTTCTGGCCGCCATGGCGCTGGCCTTCCCTTCCATTTCATCGAGTCGCCGACTGTGCGTCCGTCCGAATGTTTTCAGCCGCGGTCGCGCAGTTCCCGTCGGAGGATCTTGCCACTGGTCGTCTTCGGAAGGACAGGCAGGATCTCCACTCGGCGCGGGTACTTGTACGCGGCGAGGCGCGCGGCGCAGTGGGCGGACAGCTCCGCCGGTTCGGCCGAGGCGCCGGGGCGGAGGCTGACGTAGGCCTTCACGCTCTCCCCCCGGTAGGGGTCCGGGACGCCGACCACGGCCGCCTCGCGGACCGCGGGGTGGGTGTAGAGCACGTCCTCGACCTCGCGCGGCCAGACCTTGAAGCCGGATGCGTTGATCATGTCCTTCTTGCGGTCGACTACGTAGAGCCAGCCGTCCGTGTCCATGAACCCGACGTCCCCGGTGCGCAGCTCGCCGTCCGGGAAGGCCTTGGCCGTGTCGGCGGGCAGGCCCCAGTAGCCCGGCACCACCTGGGGGCCGCGTACGGCGATCTCGCCGGTCTCGCCGAAGGGGACCTCGGCGCCGTGCTCGTCGAGGATGCGGACGACGGTCTCGGCGCCGGGGACGCCGACGGAGAGGGTGCCGGAGGCGGGGTCGACGGGTGCTTCGAGGTGCGCGGGGACGGAGGCGCAGGGGGCGGTGCACTCGGTGAGGCCGTATCCGTTGCGGAGGTAGAAGCCGAAGGCGGCGCGGAGGCGCTCGACGAGTGCGGGCGGGAGCGGGGCGCCGCCCGAGGAGAGCACCTGGAAGGAGGCGAAGTGGTCCCGGGTGGCCTCGGGGTGGGCGGCGAGGGCCATGAAGGCGGTGGCCGGGCCGATGGCGTACGCGGGGCGGTGTTCGAGGAAGGCGTCGAGGACGAGCCCCGCGTCGAAGCGGTGGGCGAGGACGAGGGTGCCCGCGTTGACGAAGCAGGCGGCGAGCTCGCAGACCATGCCGGTGATGTGGAAGAGGGGGGCGAGGGCGAAGTAGCCGGCGCCCTCGGCGAGGGGGTGGCCGGCGACCTGGCGGGCGGCGTTGTACGTGAGGGCGCCGTGCGGGTTCATCGCGCCCTTGGGGGTGCCGCTGGTGCCGGAGGTGTAGCTGATGAGGGCGGTGTCGGCGGCGGTGAGGCGGGGGTCGTCCGGTGCCCGGTCGCCGCGGCGGGCCACGGCCGTGAGGTCGGCGACGGCCTGCCCGGCACCCGCCGCACCCGGTCCGGCCGGGGCGGGTGCCGGCTGCGGCGCGGCGGCGGGCTCGGATACGGGCGCCGGCGCGGGCTCGGACGCGAGGGCGGGCCGGGCAGCGGGGCCGGGCTCGGGCGCCGGCGCGGGCGCCAGGTCGGGCCGGGGCGCGGGTACGGGCCCCGGGGCGGGCCCGGCCGCGAGGGCGGCGAGCAGGCGCGGGTCGTTGCGGGTCTGGAAGTCCAGCTCGGAGGCGGTCAGGACGGTCCGTACGGCGCTGCCCTGCGCGGCCTCGCGCAAGTACGCCGTCCAGGCGCGGCCCTCGCAGACCAGCGCGGCGGCCCCCGAGTCGCGCAGGACGTGTCCGGCCTCGGCGGTCTTGTACATCGGGTTGACCGGGACGACCGCTGCCCCGGCCTTCCAGGCGGCCAGCACGGCGAGCACGAACTGCGGGGTGTTCTGCAGCATCACGGCGACCCGGTCCCCGCGGCGGATCCCGTGCGCGGCCAGGTGCCCGGCGACGGAGTCGGAGAGGGCCTCGGCCTCGGCGTAGGAGATCCGGCCGTCGAAGTACGCCAGGGCGGTCCGCCCGGGGGCCCGGGCCACGGCCTCGCGGAAGGCGTGCAGCACGGACGGCGGCGCTGCGACGGGCGCCCGCTGAGCCTCGCTGAGCCGCCCGAGCCAGGGCCGCGCGGCGTACCGGGAAGCCTCGACGGTCCGGGGGGCCTCGGCAGTCCGGGACTCGACGGTCCGAGAAGCCTCGGCCGTCCCGGAGTCCTCGGCAGTCCGGGGCGCCTGGGCCGTCCGGAGCGCCTCGGCGGCCTCGGCGGCGGGAATCGGGCGGGCGCCGGGCGTCACCTGGTCTCCCACTTCTGCTGGAGGTGGTTCATACCGCTCAGCCAGCGGTCAGGCTCGGTGGCGCGGGCGGCGTAGAAGTCCGCGACCTCGGGGTGCGGGAGGATCAAGAACCGGCCCTTCTCCATGCCGTCGAACAGCGCGTCCGCGACCGCTTCCGGCTCGATCGCGGTCGGCGCGAGGACGAGTTCGCCCGCCGAGCCCGCGGCGGTCAGCATGTCGGTGCGCACTCCCTGCGGACAGATGGCGTGCACCTGGACCCCGCGGTGGCGGTAGGTCAGCGAGAGCCACTCCGCGAAGGCGAGCGCACCGTGCTTGGTGACACTGTACGGGGCCGCTCCGATCATCGTCAGCAGCCCGGCGGCGGAGACGGTGGACACGAAGCGGCCCTCCCCCCGCTCCAGCCAGTCCGGCAGCAGCAGCCGCGCCGCCCGGACGTGCGCCATGACGTTGGTCTCCCAGGCCGCCTCCCAGACGGCCTCGTCGGCGAACGCGTCCCCGCCCGAGGCGAGTCCGGCGTTGGCGCAGTAGATGTCGATCCCGCCGCCGAGGGCCTCGCGGGCCTCGGCGACGATCTCGGAGGCGTCGCCCGGCACGGGGATCGCCCGGACCCCGATGGCGCCCGCCACCGCGGCGGCCCTGGCGGCGTCGATGTCGTTGACCACCACGGTGGCGCCCTCGGCGGCGAACCGCTGCGCGAGGGCGGCGCCGATGCCGCCGCCCGCACCGGTGACGACGACTCGCTGGTCCTGGTACGCGCTCACGGGAATCACCTTTCGTCCGGCCGGATGCCGGCCTGGCTCATGTACCGATGGCGGGCAGACTAACCAGTCGGTATGTCCGGGCGGAAGGGGCCTGACGTCTAGCGTGGCCGGATGACTCTGTCGCGACGCGGGGTACTGGGACTGGCGGGGGCCGTGGGAGCCGCGGGCGCCCTGGGAACGGCGGGAGGGGTGGGACCGGCGGCCGCCGCCGCGCCTCCGGGAGCGGCGGCGGGCCGCGCGGACCGGGTGCGTACGGGGTTCGAGCAGCTCGCCGCGGACGGGTACGGCGTACTCGCGGGGCAGAAGGTCGGGGTGGTCACCAACCCCACCGGCATCACCGCCGACGCCCAGCACCTGGTCGACGTACTGCACGCGGACGAACGGGTCGACCTGGTCGCGGTGTTCGGCCCCGAGCACGGCTTCCGCGGGACGGCCCAGGCGGGCGACTCCGAGGGCGCGTCCCGCGATCCGGCGACCGGCCTGCCCGTCTACGACACGTACGACAAGAGCGGGCAGCGGCTCGCCGACGTGTTCACCGCGGCCGGGATCGACACCGTCGTCTTCGACATCCAGGACGTCGGGGCGCGCTTCTACACCTACATCTGGACCCTCTACGACTGCATGCGCGCGGCCTCGCTCGCGGGCAAGGCGGTGGTGGTGCTGGACCGCCCGAACCCGGTGGGCGGCCGCGCGGCTGCCGGACCCGTACTGGAGCGGCCGTACGCGAGCTTCGTGGGCCGGGAGCCGATCGCCCTCGCCCACGGGATGACGGCGGCGGAGCTGGCCCTGCTCTTCAACGGCGAGTTCCTGACCGACGGATCAGTGCCCAAGGGGCCGGTCAGGCTGCGGACCGTGGCGATGAGCGGGTGGCGGCGGGAGTCGTTCTTCGGGGAGACGGGGCTGCCCTGGGTGCCGCCCAGCCCGAACATGCCGACCCCGGACACCGCCCTCGCGTACGCGGGGACCTGCCTCTTCGAGGGGACGAACCTGTCCGAGGGGCGCGGGACGACCACCCCCTTCGAGGTGCTCGGCGCGGAGGGCATCGACCGGAAGTGGGCGGAGGCGGCGAACGCGCTGGAGCTGCCCGGTGTGTGGTTCCGGGAGGCGTACTTCACGCCGACTTTCTCCAAGCACGTGGGCAAGGTCTGCGGCGGGGTGCGGCTGATCGTGCACGACCGGGAGGCCTTCGATCCGGTGCGCGCCGGAATCGGGCTGCTGGTGACCGCGCGGCGGACCTGGAGCGGCTTCGGCTGGCGCACGGACCACTGGATCGACCGGCTGACCGGCTCGGACCGGGTGCGGAAGACGATCGACGCGGGGGCCGGGGTGGAGGAGGTGGTCGGCGACTGGGCGGCGGGCCTCGCCCGGTTCGCGGCGGTGCGGGAGCAGTACCTGCTGTACCGGTGACACCCCTAGGTCCTGTCCGGGCGATCTTCGTGGATCAGCCCGCGTCGTCTGGTGCGGTGCATCGCAAGGCGGAGGATCGCAGCTCGTACTCGGCCGTACTCGCGCGGTCCGACAACGCGGCGAGGTGCCGTGCCAGGCGGCGCGGGCCCGCGAAGATCGCCCGGACAGGGCCTAGCCGGATGGGCGGTGGCGCAGGATGCTGGACCGCACCTGAGGCACGGCGTGGAGGGGGACGTCATGGCGAACAGCGGTGCCGGGAACGGGATGGGCGCCTGGGCGGCAGCCGGGATCGGCGTCGGTCCGTACGCGGAGCTGGTCTTCGACGCGGAGGGGGACGCGGATCCGGCCGGGCAGGGCGCGGTGGCCCGGATGGAGGCCACCGACCTGCTGGTCTTCGCGCACGGCTGGAACAGCGACCGGGGCACCTCGACCCGGCTGTACGACCGGTTCTTCGCCCCGTTCCCGGGGTTGGTGGGGCCAGGGGTACGGCTGGGGTACGTGGGTGTCGTATGGCCCTCGATTCGGTTCGCGGACGAGCCGATCCCGGACTTCGAGCCCTCGGGGGCGCTCGCGGAGCCCGGCTTCGGGACGGCGCTGGACCACGGCACCCGGCGGGCGCTCGGCGAGTTCTGGCCGGGGCGGCAGGCGGAGCTGGACCGGGTGGCCGAACTGCTGGAGGAAAGGCCGGAGTCGGAGGCCGCCTTCATCGAGTTCGGCGCACTCGTACGGGAGTTGGCCGGGGTGAACACGGTCACCGCGGTGGCGCCGCCGGCCGTGCCCCTGATCTTCACGGAGGACGTGCTGGAGGTGTGCCGGGCCTTCACCCGCGCGCTCGTCGAAACGGGCGCCGCACTGCCCGGGAGCGCCGTCGGGCAGGACCCCTCGGCCCTCGGGGCCGGCCTGGTGGGCGGCGGGCTGCGCGCCCTGTGGGGCGGCGCCAAGGAGCTCCTGCGGCAGGCCACGTACTACCGGATGAAGAAGCGGGCGGGGGTGGTCGGCGAGCGCGGGCTCGGTCCGGTACTGGCGGGGCTGGCGGCCGCGCGCCCGGCCCTGCGCGTCCATCTGCTCGGGCACAGCTTCGGGGCCAGGGTGGTGTCGTTCTCGCTGCGCGCCGTGCCGGACGGTGCCCGCTTCGTGAAGTCCCTGACCCTGCTCCAAGGCGCCTTCTCCCACTACGCGTTCGCCGACCGGCTGCCGCACGACAAGGGCCGGGGCGGCGCGCTGCCCGGCCTCCAGCGCAAGGTCGACGGGCCGGTGGTGGCCTGTCACTCCCCGCACGACTCGGCGCTGAAGGTGTTCTACCCGCTGGCCTCCCGGATGGCGGGGGATTCGGCCGGACTGCTGGGCTTCGACGAGCGGTGGGGCGCGATCGGGCACGACGGGGTACGGGCGGTGCCGGGCGCGCCCCGGCTGAGCCTGGACGCGGCCCTGCGCGAGGGGCTGCCCCCGGCCGGATGCGTCAGCGTGGACGCGGGATCCGTGGTGCGGCGCGGCGGCGCGCCGTCGGGGGCGCACAGCGACATCTGCCACGAGGAGCTGGCCAGGGTGGTGGTTTCCGCGGGGCGCCTGGGGCGCTGAGTTCCGGCCACGTGCCACCCGTACGCCTCGACCGCCCCCGCATGCGCCCGCACCGGGCCGGGCATGTTGGGCACATCGGCGGAGGCGGTGACATGTCATGGCGGGATTCCGGAGTCTGGCCTACCAGGTGCGTGATGCGCGCAACGACCGGGCCCTGCGGCGCCATTCCCTGCGCCGCTGCCTGGAGCGGTTCGCCCCGTACGGGCACCGGGCCACCTGGTGGCACCTGTGCGACCGGCACGGGATCGCCCCCGAGGACCGGGGGGCGGACCCGCTGCGGCTGGTCGCCGCGCTGGAGGAGCTGGAGGAGGCGCGGGCGGTCTGGCTGGAGTACGAGCGCCAGTTCGCGGAGCGGCGGCGGCGCGAGAAGCACCACGGGCTGCGCCGGCCGGAGTGGGCGTGGGGCGGGAGCGGGGACGCGGTGGTGCGGTGCGCGGACCCCGGGGTGCGGCCGGAGGGGGCGCTGGGCGAGGTGCTGAGGCGGCTGGTGAAGGCGCTGGAATCGGCGCCGGGGACGGTGTGCCCGGTCTGCGGGGACCGGGAACTGCACTGGCCCGCACCGCCGGCCGGGCAGCGCGGCGGGGCCGGGCAGCGCGGCGGGGCCGGGCAGCGCGGCGGGGCCGGGCGGCAGCTGGCCGGGCCCTGGGAGGGGGCGTGGGCCTGGGACGGGCCGCTCTGCACGGGCTGCGGGATCGTGGTGCCGAGACCGGCGCTGGTGGACACGCCCTCGGCGGGGGCGGCATGAACCATGCGCTGCCTGAGGTGTCGCGCGTGTCGCGCGTGTCGCAGCGGCCTCAGGTGCCTCAGGTGCCCCCGCTGTCACAGCGGCCTCAGGTGTCGCTGAACGGCTCGCGGACCGCCGCCGACGGCCCGGCCGTGCCCATGTCCCCCGACGCCTTGGCGGATGCGGCGCTGGGGGCGGTGGCCGCCGGGGCCGGGGAGGTACTGGTGCACCCGCGGACCCCGTGCGGGCGCGAGAGCCTCTCCCCCCGCGTGGTCGGCCCCCTGCTGGAGGCGGTGCGGGGCGCCGGGGTCGGCGTACCCCTGGCGGTGTGCGCGAGCATCGGCGCCGAACCCGATCCGGCGGGGCGGCTGGCGCGGGTGCGGTCCTGGACGGTGCTGCCCGACCGGGCGGCGGTGCACTTCGCCGAACCGGGGGCCGAGGAACTGGCGCAGGCCCTGCTGGCGCGCGGCATCGCGGTGGACGCGGTCGTTCCGCTGGGCGGGCGGGCCGGGGCGGAGCCGATGGCGCGGTTCCTCGCCTGGCCCGTACGCACACCCGGGCGGGTCCGGCTCGTGGCCGAGCTCGCGTCGGCCGATCCGGCGCTGGTGGCCGGGCTGCGCGGGCTGCCGCCGGTGCCGGTGCTGCTGTACGGGCGGGAGGCCGCCGCCTGGCCGGTGCTGCGGCTGGCCGCGCGGTGCGGGACGGGCACGCGGATCGGCGTAGGGGACGTGCTGCACCTGCCGGACGGGCGTCCGGCGCCCTCGAACGCCGAACTGGTGGCGGCCGCGCGGACGGTCTGGGAGCGGACGGCCCCCTCCGGCGTCACTTCGACGGCCCGGCCCACTTCGACGACACGGCCCATTTCGACGACACGGCCTACAGCCGCGAACCGGTGAGCTTCTCGCCGAAGACGTCGTCCGGGTTGGACAGGGCGCAGTTCTCCAGCGAGAGGCAGCCGCATCCGATGCAGTCCGTCAGATGGTCCCGCAGGCGCCCGAGTTGCTGGATCCGCTGGTCGAGCTCGGCGCGCCAGGCCTCGGAGAGCCGGGCCCAGTCCTCGCGGTTGGGGGTGCGCTCCTCGGGGAGCTGGGCGAGTGCTTCGCGGATGCTGGCCAGCGGGATGCCCACGCGCTGCGCGGCGCGTACGAAGGCCACCCGGCGCAGCGCGTCGCGGCTGTAGCGGCGCTGGTTCCCGGAGGTGCGGCGGCTGCTGATCAGGCCCTTGGCCTCGTAGAAGTGGAGCGCGGAGACGGCTGCGCCGCTACGGGCGGACAGCTGGCCGACGGTGAGTTCGTGGATGTTCTCGGGAATCTGCGGCACCCCGCCGAGGGTAGTCGGAGGTCCGTTGACATACACATGCGGTCCCAGCATGCTGAGCAAGCGCTTATTCGCTCATCAAGTCGTCCGTCAGTCGCTCATCAGTCGTCCGTCACAGTCGTCGTGAGTCGTCCGCGAGAAGCAGGAGCAGGCATGGCCGAGCCGAGGGTCTTCACGTCCGAAGAGGAACTGCGCGCCGGGATCGGGGAGGCGCTCGGGCCCAGCGGGTGGCTGGAGGTGGACCAGAAGCGGATCGACCTCTTCGCGGACGCCACCGGCGACCACCAGTGGATCCACGTGGACCCGGAGCGGGCGGCGGACGGACCCTTCGGGACCACGATCGCGCACGGCTACCTGACCCTGTCCCTCCTGCCCAGTCTGGTACCGCAGATCATGCGGGTCGAGGGCATGAAGATGGGCATCAACTACGGGACGAACAAGGTGCGCTTCCCGGCCCCGGTGCCGGTCGGGTCGCGGCTGCGCTCCACCGCCGTGATCACGGAGGTGACCGAGGCGGGCGGCGGCGTGCAGGTCACGGCCACGGTCACGGTGGAGCGCGAGGGCGGCGACAAGCCGGTGTGCGTGGCCGAGTCGGTGTCCCGCTACTACTTCTAGCTACCGTTCCCGCGCCGGGCGCGCCGGGGCCGCCGTGCCCGGCGCGCCCACCATGCGGAGCACGAGGTCGGCGTAGAGCGCGCCGACCTCGTCGGGCGTGCGCTGTCCGGCCGCGTTGAACCAGCGGGCCACGTCGATGCAGAGCGACAGCACGGCGAGGGTGGTGCCGGGCACGTCGGGCACGTCGAACTCCCCCGCCGCGACCCCGTCGGCGAGGATGCCGCGCACGGCGGCGTCACTCCGGCGGCGCAGTGCCACGATCTCGGAGCGGTGCTCCGGAGCGAGAGCATCGAGCTCGTACTGGACCACCCGCGCGGTGGTGTGATGTGCCGCGTGCCACCGTACGAAGGACTTCACGGCGGCATCGAGCCGCTCGGCGGCGGAACCCGGGCCTTCGGCCGCCGTCGTCAGGATCTCCAGCGCCTTGTCGTGGCCGATCCGGCTGATCCGGTGGAGCAGCTCTTCCTTGGTCTTGTAGTGGATGTAGAGGGCGGCCGGGCTCATCCCGGCCCGCCCCGCGATGTCACGTGTGGTGGTGGCGTGGTATCCGCGCTCGGCGAAGGCCTCGACGGCGGCGACCAGCAGCCGCCGCGCCGCGTCGGGGATGACCTCCGACCAGGGCTGATAGCCGCCGGCCGTCTCCTCCGCGCTGTCCATCGCTCACTCACCCTCTTCACCGTGTGGGAGTGACACCCTACCGGAGGGTGAGCAAGCGCTTAGTGTTCGCGGGCGGGCTGCTTCGGGGCGAAGGGGTCGTACTCCGCCATCATCTTCTCCATCCGGGCCTGGTCCACCCGGCTGACGATCTGGGTGACCTCCTGGCGGTCGCGGATCACCTTGGCCAGGGTGAAGGCCGAGGTGGTGAGGTAGAGGACGGCGATGCCGAGGAAGGCCCGGACCCAGCCGTCCACCTCCAGGTTGTAGATCCCCAGGGCCACGGAGCCGAGGGCGATACCGAAAGAGGCAACGGCCTGGCCGTAGTACGCCCCTGTGCTCTGCTGCTTGACCGGTGTCTCGTTCATGGGCCCAGCATCGGGCGGGGTGACCGGGGCCACATCCGCTCGCGTACTCAGGTGCGTACTCAGCCCCCGTGCCCGACCGGCCCCGGCCCCCTGCCGGCCCAGGCTCCGGCCCCGGCCCGGCCCCGCCTCAGCCTCAGCCTCAGAAGGCCGAAACCCCGGTACGGGCGCGCCCGATGAGCAGCTTCTGGATCTGGCTGGTGCCCTCGTACAGGGTCATCACGCGGGCGTCGCGCAGCAGCTTGCCGGCCGGGTACTCGTCGATGTAGCCGTAGCCGCCGTGCACCTGGAGGGCGTTGCTCGCGGCGCGCACGGCGGCCTCGGAGGCGAAGAGCTTGGCGGTGGAGGACTCTGTGGCGAAGGGCAGGCCGCGGTCGATGAGGTCGGCGACCCGCCAGGTCAGCAGCCGGGCGGCGTCCACGTCCACGGAGATGTCGGCGATCAGCTCCTGGACCAGCTGGTGGTGGGCGATGGGCCTGCCGAACTGCTCGCGCTGGGCGGCGTAGGAGACGGCCGCGTCCAGCGCCGCCTGGGCGATGCCGACGCAGCCGGCGGCGACCGACATCCGGCCCTTGGCCAGGGCCGACATGGCCACCGAGAAGCCCTTGCCCTCGGGACCGAGCATCGCGGAGGCGGGGACGCGGACCTCGTCGAGGACGAGTTCGGCGGTGGCCTGGCCGCGCAGGCCGAGTTTGCCGTGGATCTCGCGGCGGGTGAGGCCGGGCGTGTCGGTGGGGACGAGGAAGGCGGAGACTCCGCGGTGGCCGGGCTCCTCGCCGGTGCGGGCGAAGAGCAGCACCACGTCGGCCCAGGTGCCGTTGGTGATGAACATCTTGCTGCCGCCGAGGACGTACGAGTCCCCCTCGCGCACGGCGCGGGTGGTCAGGTTCCCGGCGTCGGAGCCGGTGCCGGGCTCGGTCAGGCCGAAGCAGCCGAGCGCGTCGCCGGAGCACAGGCGGGGCAGCCAGGCGTTCTTCTGCTCCTCGGTGCCCCAGGCGGCGATGGTCTTGGCGACGAGGCCGAGGGAGACGGAGACGATGCCGCGCACGGCGGAGTCGCCCCGGCCGAGCTCCTCGGTGACCAGGACGTAGGAGAGGTGGTCGCCGCCGGAGCCGCCGTACTCCTCGGGGACGGTCAGGCCGAGGAAGCCCAGGTCGCCGAGCTTCTTGACGATGGCCCGGTCCACGCTCTCGGCGCGGTCCCACTCGGCGGCGTACGGGGTGACCTCGCGCTGGGTGAACTCGCGGGCGAGCCGGCGGACGGCGGCCTGTTCCTCGCTCAGCTCCAGGTTCACCGGGCACCTCCGGGGTCTTCGTGGCGGGGTCCGGCGCCTTTAACTAGCACCGGTAGTTTACGGCGGGCAGGCCCTACTATGTGGCGCATGGCCAGACCGCGCAAGCCCCTCCTCAGCCGAGCCCGCATCGTCGAGGCTGCGGGCGCGCTGGTGGACGCGGAGGGGCTGGAGGCGGTGTCGACGCGCAGGCTGGCGGCCGCGCTCGGGGTCAGCGGGCCTTCGCTGTACAACCACTTCCGCACCAAGGACGAGATCCTGGACGCGGTGGCGGACGCGGTGAGCGCGCGGGTCGACTTGTCGATGTTCGAGGCGCCGGCCTCCGGGCCGGGGGCCGCGGGCGGGGTCGGGGGCGGAGGCGGAGGCGGAGGCGGCGGGGACTGGCGTACGGCCCTGCACGACTGGGCGCACTCCTACCGGGAGGCCCTGTCCGACCATCCGAACATCGTGCCCGTACTGGCGCGGGGGCCGGGGCGGCGGCCGGCCGGACTGCGGGTCGCGGACGCGGTGTTCGGCGCGATGACGGCCGCCGGGTGGCCGCCGGCCCACGCGACCCGGATCGGCGCGCTGATGCGGTACTTCATCCTGGGCGCGGCGGTGGGTTCCTTCGCCGGGGGTTTCGTGGACGACGAGACGGCCTACGACCTGTCGGCCTACCCCCACTTGGGCCAGGCCCACCTGCTGGCCGAACGCCGGCGCGAGGTGGACGACGGCGCCTTCGAGACGGGCCTGACGGCGCTCCTGGACGGCCTGGCCCTCCAGTACGAGGCCCTGCGCGGGCCCGCGTAGCGGGTGCGGGTACGGATCCGGGGCGGGTACGGATCCGGGCGCGGGACAGTACGGGTACTGGCGCGGACGGTACGGGTGCGGGACGGTACCGGTACAGGGGCGCGGCTGCGGGCAGCGGGGGCGGCGGGTGCTCCCCCGGCGCCGCTCAGAACACGATCAGAGAGCGGCCGCCCTTGCCCGCGAGCATGGCCTCGAAGGCGGCCGGGATGCCGTCGAGGGTGATGCGGTCGGTGACCAGGGCGCCGAGGTCGAGGCGGCCGGCGCGGACGTGCTCGGCGATGACCGGGAGATCGCGGGCGGGGTCGCTGTTGCCGTAGACGCAGCCGGTGAGGGTGCGGGCGAAGTGGAAGATCTCCAGGGCGTGGAAGGTGACCTGCTGCTCCTTGCCGCCGATGCCCACGACCGTGGTGCGGCCGCCCCGCCGGGTGGACTCCCAGGCTCCGCGGATGCTCGCCGCCCGGCCGGCGCATTCGACGGCGACGTCCGCGCCCTGCCCGCCGGTGAGCGCACGGATCTGCTTGGCGGTGGTGTCGGAGGCGAGCACGAACTCGGTGGCCCCGGCCGCCCGCGCCAGCTCCTCCTTCGCCGGGGAGACGTCGACGGCCACGATCGGGCCCGCCTGCGCGATCCGGGCGGCCTGAAGCGCCGCGAGGCCCACCCCGCCGACGCCGAAGACGGCCACGGACTCGCCGGGGCGGACCTGGGCGCTGTGGTGGACGGCTCCGTAGCCGGTGAGGACGGCGCAGCCGAGCAGAGCCGCCTCGGCGAGCGGGATCCCGGCGGGCGCGGGCAGCACGCAGTTGGCCGCGACGACGGTCTCCTCCGCGAAGGCCGCCACATTGAGCCCGGGGTGCAGCTCGGTGCCCTGCGCGTCGTGGGCGTAGACGGCCCCGACCCCGCTGAGGGCCTTGGCACAGAGCCAGACCTCGCCGATGGAGCAGTGGTGGCACTCCCCGCAGGACGGGGCCCAGTTGAGCACCACCCCGTCGCCGGGGGCGACATGGGTGACGCCCTCCCCGACGGCCATGACCGTACCCGCGCCCTCGTGGCCGAGGACGGCGGGGACGGGGACCCTCATGGTGCCGTCGGTGAGGGAGAGGTCGGAGTGGCAGACCCCGGCGGCAGCGAGCCGCACCCGGACCTGCCCGGGGCCGGGATCGGGCAGCACGATCTCCCGTATCTCCAGCGGGGCTCCGACGGCGGGGAGGATGGCGGCGCGGACCATGGTCGTCGTCTCCGTTTTCCGATGCTCAGCAGGCAGGGGGCACTGCGGGGGCTGCGGCACTGCCGGGGGACCGGCGGTGCCTGGTGCGACAGGGCCCAGAACCCCAGGGGCTCCGAGCGGCAGGGCCCAGAACTGGAGGGCTCAGAACCGCAGGGCTCGGAGCGGCAGGGCCCAGAACTGGAGGGCTCAGAACCGCAGGGCTCAGAGCGGCAGGGCTCAGGGCGGCAGGGCTCAGAACTGGAGGGACTTGGTCTGGAGGTACTCGGCCAGACCGTGCGGGCCCAGCTCGCGGCCGACGCCCGACTGCTTGTAGCCACCGAAGGGCGCGAGCACGTTGAAGCGGCCGCCGTTGATGTCCACCTGCCCGGTGTCCATGCGGCGGGCGAAGGCCGCGGCCGTCTCCTCGTCCGCGGCCCAGACGGCGCCGCCCAGGCCGTAGACCGTGCCGTTGGCGATGCGCAGGGCCTCCTCCTCGTCCTCGTACGGGAGGATCGACAGCACGGGGCCGAAGATCTCCTCCTGGGCGATGGTCATGTCGGGTGTGACGTCGGCGAACACGGTCGGGGCGATGAAGTACCCCCGCTCGTGCGGTGCGTCGGGGCCGCCCGCGACCAGGCGCGCGCCTTCCTCGATGCCCTTGGTGATGTATCCGCGGACGCGGTCGCGCTGCTTGGCGTTGACGACCGGGCCGAGGCGGGTGCCCGGATCGGTGGGGTCGCCACTGGGGTAGCCGGCGACGGCGGCGGCCGCGAGCGAGACGGCCTCCTCGTACTGGTCCCGGTGAACGAGCATGCGCGTCAGCGCGTTGCAGCTCTGGCCGGAGTTGTTCATGACGTGGCCCACTCCCGCCGCGACGGCCTTGGCGAGGTCGGCGCCGGGCAGGATGACATTGGCCGATTTACCGCCCAGCTCGAGGGCGACCCGCTTGACGGCGGCGCCGGCGGTGGCGCCGATCTGCTTGCCGACAGCGGTCGAGCCGGTGAAGGAGACGAGGTCGACGCCTTCGTGCGCGGCCAGGGCCTGGCCGGCGACCGGGCCGGTCCCGGTCACCAGGTTGAAGACTCCGGCCGGGATGCCCGCCTCGTGCACGGCTTCGGCGAAGAGCTGTGCGGTCAGCGGGGTGTCCTCGGCCGGCTTGAGGACGAGGGTGCAACCGGCGGCGAGAGCGGGCGCCACCTTTGCAACGACTTGGTGCAGCGGGTAGTTCCAGGGCGTGATGGCCGCGACCACGCCGACCGGCTCCAGCAGCACGGTGGAGTTGCCGATCCGCTCCTCGAAGGCGTAGGAGGCCGCCAGTTCGGCGTAGGAGGAGGCGACCGCGATCGGCGCCCCGACGTGGATCATCTCCGAGAAGCCCAGCGGGGAGCCGAGTTCGGCGGTGATGGTCTCGGCGATCTCGCTCTTGCGCGTGACCAGCACGTCGCGCAGGGCCCGGATCAGGGCGGCCCGCTCGGCCGCGGGCACGGCCGCCCAGCCGGGGAGGGCCGCACGGGCCGCGCGTACGGCCGCGTCCACGTCCTCGGCGGTGCCCGCCGGGACACCGGCGATGACCTGCTCGTCCGCCGGATTGACGACCTCGATCCGGTCGCGTCCGACGGCGGGCCGCCACTCGCCGCCGATGTACATCCCGTCGTGGGCCTTCATGGCAATCCTCCCGAGCACGCACCAGCGCGTAGACCTGACCTCGCGGACACCCTACAAACTAGCGTCGGTAGTTTTCGGCCCGCCAGGGTCGCGGGGCTCAGATGATGCCGAAAAGCATCCCTGCTCCGAGCACCACCAGGGAGGTCAGGGCCGCCCATTTCACGGTGAAACGGGTGTGGTCGCCGAACTCGACCTTGGCCATGCCGACGAGGACGTAGACGGCCGGAACCAGCGGACTGGACATGTGCAGGGCCTGCCCGACGAGGGAGGCGCGGGCGATCTCGAGCGGAGACACGCCGTGGGCGGCGCCGGCCTCGGCCAGGACGGGCAGCACGCCGAAGTAGAAGCCGTCGTTCGACATGAAGTAGGTGAGCGGCAGGCTCAGCAGGCCGGTGACGAGCGCCATGTGCGGGCCCATGCCCTCGGGGATGGCACCGACGAGCCAGTCGGCCATGTGCTTGACCATGCCGGTGCCGGAGAGGACGCCCGTGAAGACGGCGGCGGCGAAGACCATGCCGGCGACGTTGAGAACGTTGTCGGCGTGGGCGGCGATCCGGGCCTTCTGGTCGGGCATGTGGGGGAAGTTCACGGTGAGGGCGAGGGCGGCGCCGAGCAGGAACAGCACCGGGATGGGCAGCAGCTCCATGATCATCGCGGTGAGGAGGGCGACTGTGAGGCCCGCGTTGAACCAGTAGAGGCGCGGGCGCAGCGTGGGCCGGTGGGGGTCGAGGCCCTGGAAGCCGTCCTCAGCGTACTGGGGGGTGGCGTCGGCGTCCCCCTGCGGGTCGGTACCGGATCCCGGGCCGACCGCGGCCCCGGCGGAGGCGGCGGGGCGGCTGCCGGCCGCGCTCGCACCGGCGCCTGCCCCGGCTCCGGGTACGGCCGCGACCAGGCGTTCCTCGGTGGCCGGAGCCTCCTCAGCGCTCGTCTCCGTGCTCTTCTCCGCGTCCTGCTCCGCCTGCTCCTTCTCGCCGGGCAGCGCCAGGACCCCGACCCGACGGCGCTCCTTCAGCCCGAGGACGTAGGCGAGGACGAACACGAAGAGCAGACCCGCCGCGAGGGCCGGGATCATCGGGACGAAGATGTCGGCGGCGTCGAGCTTGAGCGCGGTGGCGGCGCGAGCCGTCGGACCGCCCCAGGGCAGGGTGTTCATGACGCCGTTGGCGGTGGCGGCGACACCCGTCATCACGACCAGGCTCAGGCCGAGCCGCTTGTACAGCGGGTACATGGCCGAGACCGTGATCATGAAGGTGGTCGAGCCGTCCCCGTCGAGCGAGACGATCGCGGCGAGGACGGCCGTGCCGACCACGACGCGCATCGGGTCGGCCTTGCAGAAGCGCAGGATGCCCCGCACGATCGGGTCGAAGAGGCCGACGTCGATCATCACGCCGAAGTAGACGATGGCGAACATCAGCATGGCGGCGGTCGGGGCGAGCTTGCCCACGCCGTCGATGACGTAGTCGCCGAGGTGCGCCCCCTGCCCGGCGAACACGCAGAAGAGTGCGGGGATGAGGACGAGCGCCGCGATGGGCGACATTTTCTTCATCATGATCAGGACCAGGAAGGTCGCGATCATGGCGAAGCCGAGGAAGGTCAGCATGCAGGGAACGTAGGTGCCTCCTCCGGGGGCCAACAAGACGTCTACGCGTGAGCAATACGAGCAAAACCCCAGCTCAGGGCAGTGGTGCCAGTTCGACGGGGAATCCGTTGAGCACCGCGGTGCCGGAGAGCGGGTCGAGCCGGGTGCCGTCGAGCAGCTGGTTGACGTTGACGCCGGGCTGGGCCGAGGCCACGGAGAGCCGGGACCCGGCGCGGTCGTGGCCCCAGCCGTGCGGGAGGCTCACCACGCCGGCGCGGACGGCATCGGTGACCTCGACGGGAACGTCCAGACTGCCGCCCTCCGCGGTGACACGCGCGCGGCCTCCGTCGGCGAGGCCCAGGCGGCTCGCGTCCTCCGGGTGGACCTGGAGGGTGCACCGGTTGGAACCTCCGACGAGGGCCGGGACGTTGTGCAACCAGCTGTTGTTGGACCGCAGATGGCGGCGGCCCACGAGCACCAGGGCGGCGGGGCGGTCGGCGAGCGCCGCGCGCAGCCTGGGGAGCTCGGCCGCGATCGGGTCCGGGAGCAGCTCGATCCTGCCGCTGCGCGTCCTCAGCACGCCCGGGAGCCGGGGCCGCAGCGGGCCCAGGTCGATGCCGTGCGGGTGCGCCAGCAACCGCTCCAGGCTGAGCTCGGCCGCGTCCCCGACGCTGGCATCGGCGCCGGCGTCGGCGCCGGCGTCGGCGCCGGCGTCGGCGTCGGCGCCGGCGAGGCCGAACTGGTCTCCGTACGGCCCGAGTCGGAGCATCAGGTCGAGCCGGCGCTCGGGGCCGCTCTCGCCGGTCAACAGGCCGGCGAGGTCCGCCGGATCGCGGCCGTGCAGCGGGGAGTGCGGGTCGGCGGTCTCCCTGGCGAGCATGGCCTGGACGGCCAGTTCGTCCACGTCGGCCGGGCCGGCCGATCCGTGCATGCCGGAGACGGCGAGGACGAGACGCGCGTGGATCTCGCACTCGTCGAGCAGGCCCGCTTCGAGCGGGACGGCGGAGCGGGTGTAGCGCGCCTGGTTTCGGACGGCGAAGGCGTTGAAGGCGAAGTCGAAGTGCGCGCTCCGCGAGGGCGGCGGCGGGGGCAGCACGACGTGGGCGTGGCGCGAGGTCTCGTTGAGGTACGGATCGATGCTGACCATGAAGTCCAGCCCGGCCAGGGCCGCGTCGAGGCGCCGACCGTCGGGGGCGGACAGCACGGGGTTCGCGGCGATGGCGATCAGGGCGCGGATCCGCCCCTCACCCGGGGTCTCGATCTCCTCGGCCAGGGCGGTGATGGGCAGCTCGCTCTTGGCCTCGGGGTGGCCGCTGACCCGGCTGTGCCAGCGCCCGAGGGCGAACCCCTTGCCGGGTCCGGCCGGGCGTGGCCGGGAACCGGTGGCCGGGAGCGGGAAGAGCACTCCCCCGGGTCGGTCGAGGTTGCCGGTGAGGATGTTCAGTACGTCGACCAGCCAGCTGGCGAGCGTGCCGTACTCGACGGTGCAGCTGCCGATCCGCCCGTAGACGGCGGCGGTGGGCGCGGCCGCGAGCTCGCGGGCGAGGACACGGATCTCGTCGGCCGGGAGGTCGCAGGCGGGGGCTACGGCCTCAGGAGTGAAACTCCCGAGGGCGGCGGCGAGTTCCCCGAGTCCTTCACTCTGTTCCTCCAGTACGCCGGGGGCTGCGAGCTTCTCGGCGAGCAAGGTGTGCGCGAGGGCGGCGAGGAGCAGGGCGTCGCTCCCGGGGCGCGGGGCGAGGTGGCGGTCCGCGAGGCGGGCGGTGCGGGTGCGGCGCGGGTCCACGACGACCAGGGTGCCGCCGCGGGCGCGCAGGGCCTTGAGCCGGCCGGGGAAGTCGGGGGCGGTGCACAAGGAGCCGTTGGACTCCAACGGGTTGGCCCCGAGGAGGAGCAGGAAGTCGGTGCGGTCCAGGTCGGGTACCGGGATGGCGAAGGGGTCTCCGAAGAGCAGCCCGCTGGACACGTGCTTGGGCATCTGGTCGAGCGTGCTGGCGGTGAAGAGGTTGCGGGTGCCGAGGGCCTTGAGGAGCAGCGGCGGGTAGAGGGCCCCGGCCATGGTGTGGACGTTCGGGTTCCCGAGGACGACGCCGGCCGACTGGGCACCGTACTCCCGCACGAGGGCGGGGACGGCGGCGGCGATGGCCTCGTACGCCTCCTCCCAGGTGGCCTCCTGGAGTCGGCCGTCCCGGCGGACGAGCGGCGTCCGCAGCCGGTCGGGGTCGGAGTCGACCGCTCCGAAGGCGGCGCCCTTGGGGCAGATGAAGCCGTGGCTGAAGACGTCCTCGCGGTCACCGCGGGCGCCGGTCACGGCGGTGCCTTCGATGGTGAGGGTGAGACCGCAGGTGGCCTCGCAGAGGGGGCAGATGCGCAGGGCGGTGCGGGGCATGGGGCGCTCCAGGGCGGCAGGCTGCGGCACGGGCATGCGGGGCGCACTGAGCATACCGACCGGTAGGGACGTCGGGGAGGGGCGTGCGCGACCACGTTCCGGGGTGCGGCGGTTCAGGGGTGGGGCGGTTCTGGGGTGCGGGGCGAGGTGGCGAGCGGTGCGGGGCGGATGGTTCTGACCGGTCCAGGGCAGACGGTCCGAGGCGGGCGGGCCGGGGCTGCCGGGCCGGGGGCATCGGCGCAGCCGAGGGAGGCGGCGCGGCTTCAGTCCAGGACGCGCGCGAGGTAGGCCTGCATCATCGCGCGGGTCTCGGCGACGATGCCCGGATCCCCGGCCGGATCGGACCGGAAGGCCAGCTGGATCAGCGCGTCCGTGGCCTCGACCGCCACCAGGACGGCGCGTTCCAGGGCGGCGTCCGGCGTGAGGCCGAGGTGCCCGCACAGCAGCCCGGTGAGGCGGGCGGCGACCAGGTGGTTGGGGTCGGCCGCGGGGCCTTCGGGCGGCGGCGCGGGCACCCCGAAGTCGACGAGCGCGAAGCCGGGGACGCTGCGCTTCATGGCCAGGTACTCGTCCAGCACCGCATCCACGACCGGCCGCCAGTCGGTGGCCGGGAGGCCGGCGAGCCGGCCCGCGATGCCGTCGGCGTAGCGCTCGAGGTTGCGGTGGGCCAGGGCGATGGCCATGGACCGCTTGTTGCCGAAGAACCGGTAGACCGAGCCGATCGGCACACCGGCGCGCAGGGCGACGGCGCGGGTGCTGAGGTTCTCGTACCCGGTCTCGTCCAGCAGCTCGGCGCAGGCGTCGAGGATCCGGGCGAGCCGGTCGGCGCTGCGCTGCTGGATGGGCGTTCGGCGCATGGGGTGGGCGGGGGGCACGGGGTCCATCATGCCGCTCTTCGCTTCCGTCGTCGGCGGGGGCCTCAGTTCAGCAGGAGGCTCAGCCCCCCGATGGTGTAGGTGATCATCAGCGCGAGCAGGGGCAGTTGGCCGGCCACTGCTCTGGCGGGCGGGAAGAGGCGTACGGAGCGGTCGTGTGCCGCGATGACACCGAGGACGTGACCGGTGACGACGGCGATGACCTGGAGGGCGGCGAGGGCGCCGGGACCCAGTGGTGGCACGGGCTCGGGGGCGTTGTCAGTGCCGAGTGCCATGCTTACTGTGCGTGGTCCTTCGACTACCAGGAGGGAGAAGTAGTGGGCGATCAGATAGCCGAGTGCGATGGGCACCAGTGAGTGCGCGAAGGCGGTGAGCGGGCCGGGGTGCGGGCCGCACACGAGGCGGGTGGCTGCCGCGCAGAGGCAGTACAGAGCGGCGACGAGGGCGACGGAGCCGAGGAGTCCGAGCGTGGCCGTGGGGGTGCGGCCGAGGGGGGAGGTCTGTATGGCGTTGATCCACGAAGGGTTGTCGGAGAAGCCGTCGTAGGCGGTCGAGCCGAGCAGGACGCAGACGGTGGCGACGAGTCCGGGCCGCTCGGGCGTCGCGTCGAGTCCGTGGAAGGGGTTACGGAGGACCAGGCGGCCGTCGCTGCGCCGGCCGAGCGGGGCCAGCCGGGCCAGGAGCGCGCTGTACGCCTCGAAGGCGTCTCCGTCGGCGAACCAGCTCTCGCCGAAGCGGGCGGCGAGCAGCAGTTGGACGGTGGCGTAGGTGACGAGGGCGATGAGGAGGGTGGTGGTGGATGCGGGATCAGGAGCGGCGAGTTCGAGCCAGGTGAAGGCGAACAGTCCGGCGGCGGCGGGCCACTGCCCCAGCCGGGCGGGGAGGGGGCGGTGGGCGCGCTGGGGGCTGCGGCGAGGCAGGACCCGGGCGAGCAGGCGGTGCAGGGTGCGGAGCGGGTTGAGTAGGCCCCAGACGGGGCCGAGGAGGAGGGAGGCGGGGACGAGTCCGACCCAGAAGAGGACGTAGACGGCGCCGGGAGCGGGGTTGCGCGCGGGGTCGTCGGGACCGAGGAGGAGGTACAGGAGGAGCAGCAGCGCGGCCGCGAGGCCGAGCCCGCGCAGGCCGGTGCGGGTGGCGGGATTGTCGGCGGCCCGCTGGAGGGCGGCGGGCAGGGCGATCCCGGAGCGGTCGCCGCGGAAGCGGGAGGTGGACCAGAGCAGTCCGAGGGCGAGGAAGGAGACGAACAGTGCGGTGAAGGCACCTGCGAAGGCATAGAAGGGAGAGATCGGCAGATCGTGCTGGGACCCGATCCCATGCGCGAGTGCGGTGAGCGGTTCGGCCGGGTACGGGACCACGCCCTGGCCTCCGCCGCCACCGCCGACGCCGGAAGCGGGACCGAGCCCGATCGGGCTCACCACCGGCCCGCCAGGGGCGGTGTCTCACGGCGGCCTCGAGCCGGCGTCCCGGACTCGGGCCCGAGCCCGGGCGGCCGCCGCCCGAGGCCGACACGAGGCACGGCCGCCCGCACCAGGGACGCAGGGCTGCCGGAGGCTGCCGGAGGCAGGGGCGTGCCTGCGGTCGGGGTCGCGGGCGCGAGCGGGGGCCTGGCTGGAGCCGGGGTCGTGAGCCTGGCCGCCTCCGGGGGCGGGATCGGAGCCGGGGTCGGAGCCGGGGCCGGGGCCGGGGTCTGGGTCTGGGTCTGGGTCG
>NZ_JBEZMA010000014.1:0-103380 GCF_040652415.1 Streptomyces sp. NPDC048255 | reverse complement strand
CCGCCACCGGGGCTGGGGTCGGAGCCGGGGTCGTGAGCCTGGCCGCCTCCGGGGGCGGGATCGGAGCCGGGGTCGGAGCCGGGGCCGGGGCCGGGGTCTGGGTCTGGGTCTGGGTCTGGGTCGTGAGCCTGGCCGCCACCGGGGCTGGGGTCGGAGCCGGGGTCGTGAGCCTGGCCGCCTCCGGGGGCGGGATCGGAGCCGGGGTCGGAGCCGGGGCCGGGGCCGGGGCCGGGGTCGGGGTCGGGGCCGGGGTCTGGGTCGGAACCGGGGGCGGAACCAAGGTCAAGGCCGGTGGCGGTTCCGGCGTCGGAACGGCGGTTGTGGCTGGGGCTATGCCCGGGGTCGGGCGCATGAGTGGGGCCGAGGCCGTGGTCGGGGCTGTGGCTGTGGCTGTGGCTGTGGCTGTGGCTGTGACTGTGACTGTGACCGTAGCCGTGACCGTGGTCTCGACTGGGCCGGGGGCTGGGGCTTGGCCTGGGGTTGGGGCTGTGAGCGTGGCCGGGGACGGGCGGGTGGGCGCGGGCACGGGCGGGGGCGGGGTCATCGGACGAGGAGTTGGGTCAGAACGAGGCCGGACTCGTGCGTCTCGACCTCGAAGAGGCCGGTGCGGTCGACCGTCAGGGTCAGGGTGGCCTCCTGGCCTGCGGGCAGGGCGAGTTCCTTGTCGTATCCGTGGACGTGCAGGGTGTCCGCCCGGTCACTGGTGACGCGCAGGGTGACGCGTTCGCCGCGCTTGAGTTCTGTGCGGGCCGGGGCGGGGCTGACCTTGCCGTCGCGGACGGCGATGGTGACCGTCCGGTCGGCCTGACCCTGGCCGGGCGTCTGCGGTTCCGGTGAGGGCTGCGGGGTGCCGCCGTGGCTGTGACCGCCGGGCGCGCCAGGGGCGGTGGCGGTGAGCTGGGTCGCGGCCTCGACCGGCTTGCCGGAGACCGCCCATGCGGTGTGGTCGTCGGCGTAGAGGCGGACGGTCAGGGTGTGCGATCCCTCGGGGACCTGCGCGGCGGGCAGGTGGAACCAAGGGCCGTACAGCCGGGCCAGTTTGCGGCCGTCGAGCTCCAGGTGGGCGTGGCCGGCGCCAGGGAGGGCGGCGCCGCCGGCGCTGTCGGGGGTGAAGCGGAACTTGTTCACCGTCAGTTGGAGGTTCCAGCCGTCCTCGGAATCCGGGCGGGCGGCGAGCTGTACGTGTGGCGCGCCGTCGGCGGGGACTTCGCGGAGCCGGTGGCCGGAGCCGTCCTCGGTGGTGAGCAGGGTTCCCACAGGGCCGGAGGCCTGCTCGTGGCTGGTGCCGGGCTTGTGGTGCGTGGTGGCCCGCCCGCCGCAGCCCGTCGCCGCGCTGCCCGCGAGGAGCAGGACGAGGGTGAGCAGGGCGGCGGTGCGGGCGGCCGGGCCCGACCGGGTCGCGCGGGTCGCGCGGGTCGCGCGGCCCCAGCGGGTGGGCGGGGCGCAGGCATCGCACCCTGTGCGGTCCTCGGGCCTGTCGGTCACGGCGGGTCCTCCTGTGGTCGGTGCCGTCTGGACGGCTTCTCTCATCTGTTGGACCGGGCCTCCGGCGGACGGACCGCCAGCGGTCTGGGTTGCGACTTGCCCGACCCCGGCGGTCCGACATCCGGGTCGGGTCGGTCCAGGCCGACGATTCGATCCAGACCGCCCTGGCCCGGCCTGATCGAGGCCCGGCTTGGTGGGACCTGGTCGGGCCCACGTGTCCTCGGGCTTCCCCCGGGGACCCGGCGCTCGGCCGCGCTCGGCGTCCGCCGGCCCGGCTCCGCCGACCACCGGCCCGGCCCGGCTCGGGTACCGCCCAGGCCCCGCCCCACTCGGGCTCCACCGGCCCCCGCACCGCCCCCGGCCTGGCCTGGGTTCCGCCGGTCCCCGACCCGCCCCGGGGCTCCGCCGACCCCCAGCCCCGGCGGCCCGACCCGGCCGGCCCGACCCGACCCGGCCCGGGTTCCGCCCAGGCCCGGCCCGGCCTGGCCAGGCCAGGCCAGGCCAGGCCTGGGGCTCCGCCGACGCCCGGCCTGGCCCAGCTCGGGATCCGCCGAGCCTCGGCCAGCCGGGCTCCGCCGACCCCCGCCCGGCTCGGTCCGGCGCGATCCCGCTCCGGACCCGTGCGGGCTCCGCCGGCCCCCGCCCCGCCGCCGACCCAGCCCACCAGCCCGCCGACCCCCGCCCCGCCGACCCGGCCCGGGCTCCGTCACCCCCCGGCCCCGGCCCGGCACGGGTGCCGCCCAGACCCGGCCCCGTTCGGGCTCCGCCGGCCCCCGCACCGCCCTGGCTCAGCCCGGGCTCCCCCGGGCCCGCGGCCAGGCCGGGGCTCCGGCCAGGCCCACCCCCGTGGGCCGGGGGCCGGGTCGGGGTCAGGGGGTGGGGGCGGGTCGGGGGGTGGGCGTGGGTCGGGGTGGGGATGGGGCCGGGGTGGTGGGGCGGGCTGAGGCTATGGCTGCCCAGAGGAGCCAGACGAGGGCTACGAGGGCTCGTAGCCAGGCGGGGCTCAGGGGGGTCCAGGGGATCATCAGGACCGCCTTGTCGAAGGCGTCCAGCAGGGTGAGGCCGGCCAGCAGCAGGGTCAGGCGGGCGAGCCAGGGGCGGGTCGGGCGCAGGGCCAGGCCCACGCCCGACCACCACAGGCCCAGCAGGAGGAGGGCCAGCGCGGGGACGAACGTCGCGGTCAGCGGCATGGTGGAGCCGGCCACGTCCAGGGCCAGACCTGCCAGGCCCAGGACCGATGCCGCCGTGCCCAGCCGGGAGCCGCGCAGGCGGCGCGCCCACAGCACTCCGCCGACCAGCAGCAGGACCGCCGCGACGGCGAGCGCGATCTGGGTCTCGACCCGCTCGATGCCCCGGGCTCCGTACCAGTCGCAGCCGGCCGGCAGTTTGCGGGCCTGCACGCTGTAGTCGGCGCAGACGAGGAGCTGGACCAGCTTCACCGGTTCGCCGACCAGGCGGGCCGACGCCCCTGAGACCGCGCCCCGGCGCTCACCGCACTGCGGCAGCGTGCCCGGGGTGGAGCCGTCGGGTCCGTCCTGCCAGCAGTTGCCGCCGCCCTGGCCGTCCCACCAAACGTCCATGCCGTTCGGCCGGGCCGCGCCGGACCTGTCCTTGCCCATGACGTTCCCGGCGTACCGGTTGTGGTGCGAGGTGTCCGTCTGCTTCGACCACTTCTCCTCGCCACGGATGAAGGCGGGGACCGCGCTGAGGAAGAAGCCGGCGCGCCGGTGCCCGTAAACCCAGTTGTTCTCGTACAGGTTCCAGTTGCCGCCCGCGGTGATGATGCCGGTGCCCGGCGGCATGGAGATCTGCGGGCAGACGACTCCCCGCTCGTAGCCCCGCTCGATGGGCGGCTTGGCGCAGGTGCCGTCGGCTACGTAGCCGTAGTAGTCCTGGTTGTTGTCGTGGATCAGGTTCCGCTCGAACTTGGCGTGGTTCTGCGGGAGTCCGGGATGTCCGGGGAAGGCGCTGTCCATCGAGGCGCCGCCCATGTTCTGGTCGAACTCGTTGTCGTGCACCCACACCGAGTCGCCCGCGGTGCCGGAGTAGCCGACCATGTTGTGGTGGCTGCGGCAGCCCGTGATCTCGATGGAGTAGCGCGGGACGTCGTAGCCGCGGCCGTTGTTGATGTCGGAGGCGCTGCCGGGGTAGATGCCGGAGTCGCCGTTCCCGTACGACTCGCAGTTCTTGTAGAGGCCGTGGTCGCTGGCGAAGGTCAGGAAGCCGTACTCGTCGTTCCACCGGGTCAGCACGTCGTCGATGACGAAGCCGTCGCCCGCCAGCACGTACAGGGAGTTGAAGGTGGTGCGCTGCGCGGTGAAGTTGCGGAAGTAGATGCCGTTCGACCGGTCGGCGCGGATGCCGTTCAGCTTCTGGTACTTGGCGTCGACCACGACGTCCTGGCGGGTGGCTCCGGTGCCCTCGATCTGCAGGTTCGTCTTGCCGAGGATGGCGACGAGGTTCTGGTTGTGGCGGCACTGGACCTGTTGCTCGTAGCTGAGGATCTGGTAGCCCAGCGAGGAGTTGGGGGCCTTCAGCGCGGCGCACTCCCCCGTCGGGGCCGGCAGTGAGGGCTCCTCCTCGTACAGGCCGGGGAGGATCGCGATGTTCATCCCGGGGCGGTCGACGGCGTCGACGGCCTCCTGGAGGTGGCGGTAGCCGCTCTTCTCGCACCGCTCGTAGAGGGCGAGGTTGCGCTGTCTGAGGTCCTCCGGGAAGCCGGATATCCGGCGTTCGAAGGCAGCCCGGTCGGTCTTGCAGACCACCAGGTCGGGCTCCCCGGTGCGGTACTCGGGTACGGAGCCGGAGCCGTCCGGGAAGGCGACGGGGCGCTCCTCGTGCGCGCGGGCGGCGGGCGCGGCGGCGAAGAGTGACAGGAGGGCGAGCAGGGCGGCGAGGAGCGCCGCCGGCACGGCAGGGAACCTGCGGGTCCACGACATGCGCGAGAGAGTAGAGCAATGTTCATCTTTTGGGAGCCCCCTCTGCACGGATCCGCGACACGGGGCCCCGCGCCGGACCCCGTCCGCCCCAGGCTCCCGGCGCCCGCCGCCCGGGAAACCGGCCAGGCGGCCGGGAGCGGCCGTTGACGCGCGGGCCGCGGAATCCTACTGTCAGCCATAGGATTCCTTCGACGGAGCGGGAGCAGCGATGAGTGAGCAGCAGGCCGGCGGCATCGAGCAGGCCAGGAAGACGGCGGAGGCGCTGGAGTACCTCACCGGATTCGGCAACGAACACAGCTCGGAGGCCGTCCCCGGCGCACTGCCCCTCGGCCGGAACTCGCCCCAGCGCGCCCCCCTCGGCCTCTACGCCGAACAGCTCAGCGGCAGCGCCTTCACCGAGCCCCGGAGCCGCAACCGCCGCTCCTGGCTCTACCGGATCCACCCCTCCGCCGCGCACCCGCCCTTCACCCGGATCGACAACGGCGGCTTGCGCACCGCGCCCTTCACCGAGGTCCCCGCCGACCCCAACCGGCTGCGCTGGAACCCGCTGCCCGACCCGGCCCCCGGCACCGACTTCCTGGCCGGCCTCTGGACCCTCGGCGGCAACGGCGACGCGGCCCAGCGCACCGGTATGGCCATCCACCTCTACGCCGCCAACTCCCCCATGACCGACCGGGTGTTCAGCGACTCCGACGGCGAGCTGCTGATCGTCCCCGAGCGCGGCGGACTGCTCCTGCGCACCGAACTCGGCCTGCTCGCCGCCCGGCCGGGCGAGGTGGCCCTGATCCCGCGCGGGGTCCGCTTCCGCGTCGAGCTCCTCGACTCCGATGCCCGCGGGTACGTCTGCGAGAACTACGGGCAGCCCTTCGAGCTGCCCGACCTGGGCCCGATCGGCGCCAACGGCCTCGCCGCCGCACGGGACTTCCAGGCCCCGGTGGCCGCGTACGAGGACCCGGGCGCCGGCGGGCAGCCGACCGAGGTGGTCAACAAGTTCTGCGGCAACCTCTGGTCCGCGACCTACGCGCACTCCCCGCTCGACGTCGTCGCCTGGCACGGCAGCCACGTGCCGTACGTCTACGACCTGCGGCGTTTCAACGTGCTGGGCACCATCAGCTACGACCACCCCGACCCGTCGATCTTCACCGTGCTGACCTCGCCCTCCGACACGGCGGGCCTGGCGGGCGTGGACTTCGTGGTCTTCGCCCCGCGCTGGCTGGTCGGCGAGGACACCTTCCGCCCGCCGTACTTCCACCGCAACGTGATGAGCGAGTACATGGGCCTGATCGAGGGCGCCTACGACGCCAAGGCCGAGGGATTCGTCCCCGGCGGCGGCTCCCTGCACAACATGATGTCCGCGCACGGCCCGGACCGGGAGACCTTCGACCGCGCGAGCGCCGCCGAGCTGAAGCCGCAGAAGATCGACGACGGCCTGGCCTTCATGTTCGAGACCCGGTGGCCGATCACCGCCACCGCACAGGCGGCCGCCGCGGACCACCTCCAGCGCGGCTACGACGACGTCTGGCAGGGTCTGGAGCGCCACTTCCGCCCCTGACCGGCGCCTGCATAGGCTGCGTGGCACGCCGCACGGCGCACGCCACGTGCCACGCGCCACGGGCGGCGCCACACGCAGCGCCGCACGTCACCCCCGTCCAGCCGTTCGGAGAACCCGCCGTGACCGCCTTCGCCCCCGACTCCCTGGTGCTGAACCGGAAGCTGCCGCTCTGGTACCAGGTGTCACAGTCGCTGCGCGCCTCGATACTCGGGCGCACCCCGGACGCCTCGCTGCGCCTGCCCACCGAGGAGCAGCTCGCCGAGCACTACGGGGTCAGCGTGCTGACCATGCGGCAGGCGCTCAAGGAGCTGGAGGGCGAGGGCCTGATCAGCCGGCACCGGCGGCGCGGCACCTTCATCGAGCCGGGGGCGCGGCGGGGCGCCCCGGTCCGGCTGCTGGGCTCGGTCGACGCGATCGTGGCCCAGCAGTCGGGGGACCGTACGACGATTCTCGGCCACGCCCGGACGGCGGTGGCCGGGGAGCTGCTGGAGCACTTCCCGGACACGTCCGAGGTGGTCACGTACCGCCGGCTCCGCCATGACCCGGAGAGCGGCGAGCCGACCAACTGGGCCGAGAACGCCGTGCTTCCGGAGATCGCCGAGTCGGTCGACCTGGCCGATCTCGAACGCTGGCCGATGACCAAGGTGCTGCGGGACATCGTGGGGGTGCGGATCAGCCGGATCACGGACACGGTGGAGGCCCGGCTCGCCGACCCGGAGACGGCCGAGCTGCTCCAGGTCCCCCTGCTCAGCCCGATCCTGCACTACACGGGCGTGACCTACGACGAGGACGGCCGGGTGGTGGACGTGGCACGGATCCGCTACCGCGGTGACCGGTTCTCCTTCACGGTGACGGTCGACGCCCACTGACGGACACCGAGGGACGCCGACGGACACCGACCGGCGCTGACCGGGCACTGACCGGGTGACCGGACACTGACGGACGCCGGCTGCTCCGGCCCGGCGCCCCGCGCCGACCCCTCGGTCCGGTTACTTCCCGTCCTCCTCCGCGCCGCGCTCGCCCTCCGCCTGGGAGGGGGTGGTCCGCGTCGTCTGGGGGTGCTGCTGCTTCTTCTGGACCTCGTCCATGTCCTCGTCGAGCCGCTCGCCCTCGGCCTGCGACGGAGTCGAGTATTCGTCGTACTGACTCATGACCGTCTCCTCGGTCGATGGTACGTATGCGTACATAAGGAGCGTAGCCCTTCGGCCTGTGCGCAGCCCGGCCACCGGGCCCCGTCGCTACCATCGGCCGGGTGAGCGCTGACACGCCGTTGCCGGAACCGCTGCTGGACGATCTGATGCCCTGGGCCGTGGGCGGCCTCCGCCTGGGCCGCGACTGGGTGGCCGCGCCCGATCCGGCTGCCCTGCGCACCCGCTGGGCGGCCCTGACCGGCGCCGAAGGGGCCGTGCGGGAGCGGCTGTTCCGCCCGAGCCGGAGCCGCACGCCCACCGCCGGGGCGGCGGCGCTGCCGGGCCAGCGCTCGGGTACGGCCCGGTTCGCCGACGCGCCCGGCCCCTGCCCCGATCCCGTACGGGTGCTCCGCGAGCCCTTCGACGAGCAGTGGCTGCTCCCCGACCAGCGGCTCATCGACACGGCCCGCCCGGAGCTCTGGCGGGTCCTGGACGAGCACCAGCTGTTCCTGGTCGAGACCCCGGAGCCGCTGGTCACCGCGTACCTCCCGGCCGGGCGGCTCGGCAGGGTCCGCCCGCTGCACCGGCGCCCCGGCGGCGCCGAACCGAACCTCGCCCCCGGCCTGCTGTCCCTGCTGGGCGGGCGCTACGGCGGCTGGGTCACCCCCGAGGACGTCCTGTGCTGGATCCTCGCGGCGGGCCGGCCGGGGCCGCGGGGGTACGAGGTCCCGCTCGCCGCCGATCCGGGGCGCTGGCGGGCCGGGCTGGAGCTGGGGCACCGCCTGCTGACCGTGCAGTTGCGCGGGGCCCGCGGGGGTGAGCCGCCGCGGCTGCCGGGCGGGCGCCGCCCGTACGTCCGCTCGGCGGTGCCGGCCTGGCCGCACGGGCTGTCGTACGACGCCGCGACCGAGACGCTGAGCCTCGGCACCGGGACCGTCTCCCCCGTGCCGCCCGCCGCCTGGGAGTACGAGGCGCAGGGCGTGCGGGTGCTGGAGGCCTGGTTCGCCGCCCGTACCGCGCACCGCCGTCCCGAGGCCGACGGGCTGGAGGCGCTGGGCCCGGCCCGGTGGCCGCAGGGCTGGACCTCGGAGCTGCTGGCCCTGGTCACGACCCTGGCACTGCTGGCCGACCTGGCCCCGGAGCGGGCCGCGTTCGAGCCGGGCCCGGGCCTGCCGGTGACGGAGCTGCGCGCGGCCGGGGTGCTGCCGCCGCCCCGCTGGGCCCGGCGCCCGGCTTCGGTGCTGGACCACCAGGAGGAGGGCCCGGGCGGGCAGTTCGCCCTCCTCTGAGCCGACGGGCCGGCCGGGCACGCGGGGCCGCCGGGCACACCGGGCCGGCCCGGCACGCGGGACACGCCCAGCCCGCCGGGCCGGCCAGGCCCGCCCGGCACACCGAGCGGCCCGGCCACGCGGGGCACGCCACGCCCGCCGGGCCCGCCGGGCCCGCCGGGCCCGCCGGGCCCACCGGGCGCACGACGCCCTACCCGCCCCACGCCCCCAGCAGCCGGGACATCGAGCGGTCGAAGGCGTCGGCCAGCTCCGGCCCCGCCTCGGTGATCGGGGCGGCGGCGCCCGCCAGGGCCGCCGTCAGCAGCGGGTACTGCCCGGTGGCCAGCCGCGAGCCGATCCAGGCCGCCCGTACGCGCTGCTCCTCGGCCGCGGACCAGGGCAGCGCCCGGGCCCTCTCGGCCAGGGCCAGCTCGCCCGACACGTAGGTCGCGACCATGCCGTTGACCGCGGCGACGAGCTCCAGTTTCTCGGCGTCGGGCGCGTCCAGCGGCACCAGGCAGTCCAGGCTGTGCTCCAGGTACCGCAGGGCGTTGGGGCCGAACCCGTAGACGGGGCTCAGCAGCCGGGGCAGCCACGGGTGGCGGCGCATCAGCGCCAGGGTCTGGCGGGCGAGGGCGAGCAGGTCGGCGCGCCAGTCACCGGCGGGCGGGCTGAGCTCGTACTCCCCGCTGACAGCGTCGACCATCAGCTCGTACAGGTCCTCCTTGCGCGGCACGTAGTTGTAGAGGGACATGGTCCCGGCGCCGATCCCGGCCGCGACGCGCCGCATGGAGACGGCCTCGATCCCTTCCGCGTCGGCGATCCGGACCGCCTCGGCGGCGATCGACTCGCGGCTGTGCGCGGGCCGGGGTCCGCGTCCGGCCCGCTGCGGGCGGGCCCAGATCACTTCGGGTTCAGCGGGGCGCCCGCTGGGTGTCATCGCTCATCACCTCGTCCGTCTCGCCTCCATCCTAGTTACGTACAGCGTACGTAGTCATGTAGGGTGCCGCCCATGACTACTACGTACGCTGTACTTAGTGAGGGTCTGGAGAAGAACTACGGCGAGGTCCACGCCCTGCGCGGGCTCGACCTGGCCGTCCCCGAGGGCACGGTCTGCGGACTCCTCGGCCCCAACGGCGCGGGCAAGACCACCGCCGTCCGGATCTTCGCCACCCTCACCGCACCCACCGGCGGCCGCGCGCTCGTCGCCGGTCACGACGTCACCCGGAACCCCGCCGCAGTCCGCCGCGCCATCGGCGTCACCGGCCAGTACGCCTCCGTGGACGGGGACCTGACCGGCCGTGAGAACCTGCGGCTCTTCGCCCGCCTCGCCGGGGTGCGCGGCCCCGCGTGCCGGGCCCGCGCCGACGAGCTGCTGGAGCGCTTCGGGCTCTCGGAGGCCGCCGACCGGGTGGCCTCCACCTGGTCGGGCGGTATGCGCCGGCGCCTGGACCTGGCCGCCGGGCTGACCACCCGCCCCCGGGTGCTGTTCCTCGACGAGCCCACCACCGGGCTGGACCCGGCCGCCCGCGAGCAGATCTGGACGGCGGTGCGGGCCCTCGCCGACGACGGCACCTCCGTACTGCTCACCACCCAGTACCTGGAGGAGGCCGACCGGCTCGCCGACGACATCGTGGTCGTCGACGGCGGCCGGGCCGCCGCGACCGGCACCCCCGCCGAGCTGAAGTCCCGGATCGGCGCCCGCGCCGAGGTCGCCGTCGCCGGGCGCGAAGCCCTCGCGGGCGCGGCCGTGGTCCTCGACCAGCTCACCGGCGGCCGGCCCGTCCTCGACGAGGAGAAGCTCACGGTCGGCGTGACCGTGCTCGACCCAGGGCTCACCCTGCCCCGGATCATCCGCGAGCTCGACTCCCACGGGGTCCCGGTCACCGACGCGAGCCTGCGCCCGCCCACCCTCGACGAGGTGTTCCTCCGCCTCACCCAGGTCCGCGAGGCCGGACCCGACGACGGCGCCGGGTCCGGCGGCACCCCTCCCGGTGACGCCGGACCCGGCAACACCCGTCCCTACCACGCCGGTCCCGGCGACAAGGAGTACGCCGCATGAGCGCCCTGCTGTCCGACGGCGGAGCCGTCCTCACCCGCCAGCTCCAGAAGGCCCGGCACGCCCCGGCCCTGCTGATCCTGACCCAGACCATGCCGATCACGATGCTGCTGTTCTTCGGCTACGTGTTCGGCAGCGCGCTCGCCATGCCGGGCTCCCAGTACCGCGAGTTCCTGGTTCCGGGGCTGCTCGCCGCCACCGCCGCGAACGGCCTGATGACCGGCATGTTCACCGCCGCGCAGGACGCCCATCGCGGGGTCATGGACCGGTTCCGGACGCTGCCGATGAGCCGGACCGCGGTCCCGCTGGGGCAGACGGCCGCCGACCTGCTGACCACGGCGGTGTCGATGGTGCCCCTGATGCTGGTGGGGCTGGCCATGGGCTGGCGGATCGAGAACGGGCTGCCCGGGGCATTGGGGGCGCTCGGCGTGCTGCTGCTGTTCCGCTTCGCCACCGCCTGGGCGGGCACGTACCTCGGCCTGCTGAGCAAGAGCGAGGAGGCCGCGGGCCAGCTGGGCAGCGCCACCTTCATCCTGCCGATGCTCTCCAGCGCCTACCTGCCGACCGTCGGGCTGCCCGGGTGGCTGCGTACGGTCGCCGAGTGGAACCCGATCAGCGCCGTCGCCACCGCCGTGCGCGAGCTGTGCGGGAACGCGGGGGCCGAAGCGGCGGCGGGCGCCTCCTGGCCCGCCGCGCACCCGGTCGCCGGGGCGCTGCTGTGGTCGGTGCTGCTCCTCGCGCTCTTCGTACCGCTGGCCACCCGCAGGTTCGCGCGCGGCCAGGGCTGACCGGGCGGCAGCCACCACGGGCGTACGGGGGTGACAGACCGGGGTCCGAGCAGGTAGGCACAGCTGTCATGAACCGCGACGCGCACCAGCCCGAACCCCTCCCCCTCGCCGGCATCACCGTCGTCTCCGTCGAACAGGCCGTCTCGGCCCCCTTCGCCACCCGCCAGCTCGCCGACCTCGGCGCCCGGGTGATCAAGGTCGAGCGGCCGGACGGAGGCGACTTCGCGCGCGCCTACGACACCACCGCGCAGGGTCTCGCCTCGCACTTCGTGTGGGCCAACCGCGGCAAGGAGTCGATCGCGCTCGACCTGAAGGATCCGCGCGGCCTGGAGGTCCTGCACGGCCTGCTGGCGGACGCCGACGTCTTCGTCCAGAACCTCGCGCACGGGGCCGCCGCCCGCCTCGGCCTCGACTCGGCGGCACTGTGCGGGCGTTACCCGCGGCTGGTCGCCGTGGACGTCTCCGGCTACGGCCCCGAGGGCCCGTACGCCCACAAGCGCGCGTACGACATGCTCGTGCAGTGCGAGGCGGGGCTGGTCTCGGTCACCGGGACCCCGGACGCGCCCGTCAAGGCGGGCATCCCGGCGGCGGACATCGCGGCGGCCATGTACGCCTTCTCGGGGGTCCTCGCGGCCCTGCTGCGGCGCGGCGCCACCGGACGCGGGGGCAGGGTGGAGGTGTCCATGCTGGACGCGCTCGCCGAGTGGATGGGACACCCGCTGCACCACACGATGCACGGCGGCGAGGAGCCCGCGCGCACCGGTCTGGCGCACGCCGTGATCGCGCCCTACGACGCCTACGCGACGGCCGACGGGGACCGGGTGCTGCTGTCCGTGCAGAACGACCGCGAGTGGCGGCGGCTGGCGGAGCAGGTGCTGGGGCGGCCGGAGCTGGCCGGGGACCCGGCGTACGGGACGAACGCGGCACGCACCGCCAACCGGGAGAAGACCGACGCGGTGGTGGCCGAAGCGCTGGCCGGGCTGACCACGGACGACGCCATCGGGCGGCTGGAGGCGGCGGGCATCGCCTGCGCCCGGCTGAACTCGGTGAGCCGGCTGGCCGGGCATCCGCAGCTGGCCGCCCGGGACCGCTGGCGGGAGGTGGGATCGCCGGCGGGACCGCTGCGGGCCCTGCTGCCGCCGATCGGGCTGCCGGGTGGCGCGGCACCGCGCATGGGCGCGGTGCCCGCGCTCGGCGAACACACCGAGGCCCTGCTGCGCGCCCTGGGGATGACGGGCGCGCAGATCTCGGACCTGCGCCGGGACGGTGTCGTCGCGTAGAGGGTGCCGGAGGGCGAACGGTCGTGGTACGGGGACAGTTACGAGCGGCGGCTGCCGAAGAGCGTGCGACGCAGACGGCGCAGCGGCGCGAAGAGCGAAACGCGTGCGCTCCGGCTCCGCAGACGGTGCGTGTGGTCGCGAGAGGTGAGCTCGCGCATCAGCAGGGTCGCCTCGGCGCTCTCGCGGTGCGGCAGGGCGGGACCGCCCAGCACAGCGAGATGGCGGTCGAGGCGCGAGCTGGTCGCGCTGCTGCCGCACGTGATGGCAGGCACGCGTGGCGGCCTGCTGCGCATCGTTATCTGTTCCATGTTCTCTCCCCACCCGTACGAGGGCACCCGGCCCGGGCAGGTTAACCCTATCGCCCCCGCGTCGCGCTCGGGTATCCCGGTGGTGTGAATTACCCCTAGGGCGACGGGGGTTGACGACTACTCAGTGGAGTCGGCCGTCACTCTCCGCACAGAAGGGCCGGGTTCGGAGGCCCCTGCGCCGAGTCCTGTCACAACAGGGGCCGCTTCGCACGCACTGCGCTAACTTGAAGTGATCGCCCGATAACACATGGACGCACATGGGGGGCTCGCGTGAGTGGGAACGTGGGTGGCGCGGGCGGGGATTCGAGCGCCGATCGAGTCATTTCGGGCCGCTACCGGCTGCTGGAGCAGATCGGACGCGGCGGCATGGGCATCGTGTGGCGGGCCCGGGACGAGGTGCTGGCCCGCGAGGTGGCCGTCAAGGAGGTACGGGCGCCCGCCGGGCTGGAGGCCGCGGAACTGCAGCGGATGTACCGGCGGCTGGAACGCGAGGCCTGGGCCGCGGCCCGGGTCTCGCACCGCGGGGTCGTCACGGTCTACGACGTGGCCTCCGAGGACGGCCGGCCCTGGATCGTCATGGAGCTGGTGCGGGGGCTCTCGCTGGCGGACGTCCTGGAGGCCGAGGGGACGCTCACCCCGCAGCGGGCCGCGCACCTCGGGGAGCAGGTGCTGGCCGCACTGCGCTCGGCGCACGACGCGGGGGTGCTGCACCGGGACGTCAAACCCGGCAACGTGCTGATCGCCAACGACGGGCGCGTGGTGCTGAGCGACTTCGGGATCGCGAGCCTGGAGGGGTCCTCGGCGATCACCATGACGGGCGAGATGGTCGGATCGCCCGAATTCCTGGCTCCGGAAAGGGCGTTGGGGCACGAACCGGGGACCGGGTCGGACCTGTGGGCGCTCGGGGTGATGCTGTACGCGGCCGTCGAGGGGGGCACGCCCTTCCGCCGGGACACCCCGCTGGCGACGCTGCGGGCGGTGGTGGAGGCGGAGTTGCCGCGCCCGCGGCGGGCCGGGCCGCTGGAACCCGTACTGGAGGGGCTGCTGCGCAAGGACCCGGCCGAGCGGCTGCCCGCGGCGGAGGCGGCCCGGATGCTGCGGGTGGTGGGCGCGGGCGGGACCGTACGGGCTCCCGGCGGGGCGGAGTCCGGTCCGGACGCGCCGACGGCCGCTGCGCACCACGGGCACGAGCCGCGCGGCGGCGGGGCACCGGGCGCGGCCGGGGCGCGGGGCGCACAGGGGTCGCCGTACGGGGAGCCCACGCCGCCGCTGCCCGGCCCCGGGCCGGTGCCGCCCCGGGGGCGGGCCGGTCTGGTGCTGGCGGCCGGGATCGCCGTCCTGCTGCTGGCGCTGGCCGCGCTGGCCTGGCTGCTGCTGAAGGACCGCGGGGAGGGGGACGACGGTCGCGGCGGCGGCCCGACGGGGGCGGCGACGACGTCCCAGCCGGGCGGTTCCACGGGGCCGAGCCCCTCCGCGTCGGCGTCGGCGTCGGTGTCGCCGTCGGCCGGTCCGGGGCAGCAGGTCGTCGCGTACGTCGACGCCGTGCGGACCTCGTACACCGGCATCTGCCCGCCGCTCCCGGAGCGGGCGCCCGCCTTCACCGCCACCGTGGAGGTGGAGCGGGTTCCGGCCGTGCTGGAGTACCGCTGGGCCACGCGGAGCGGGGAGACCTCCGGACCGGGCTGGCAGTCCGTCACCTACGAGACGGGCGGGCCGCGGAGCCGGCGGCTGGAGCACACCGAGCTGACACACCGTGCGGACGCGGTCTTCGAGGACGCGGTCCGGCTGGAGGTGCGGGGGCCCGCGGAGGTGGCCACCCAGTGGGTCGGGATCTCCGTGACCTGCGAGGAGGAGACCCCGACGGGCGGGGCCTCCTCCCCCGGCGCGAGCACGTCCGCGAGTGCTTCGGCCAGCGCCTCCGCGAGCGCCTCGCCGGACTCGTCGCCGGACGCGTCCCCCGAAGGGTCACCGGACCCGCCGGCGGCGGGTCCGGCCGGGGACGCCTCCCGGGTGTGAGCGCGGGCGCCCCCGCGACCGTCCGGCCGCTCAGGCGGCGTTGGTGAAGACCGGCAGGTAGCCTCCGGACTGTCCGGCGGCGGTGGGGTGGTAGGACTCACCGATGTTGAGCCAGTTGACGCTGTGCAGCCACGGGGCGCCGGAGCAGATCTCGTGACCCGTGAAGGCGCCGGCGACCGAGGCGAAGGTGAAGCCGTGGTCGGCGGCGCGTTTGGCGATGGCGGCGTTCAGATGGTCGGCCGCGCCGTTGATGGCGGCGCGTTCGCCCTCGGTCAGGCCGGCGGTGCAGCTGCCGTTCAGCTTGTAGAAGCGGGGATAGCCGATGACGACGACGTGGGCGTTCGGGGAGCGGCTGTCGATGGCGTTGTAGACCTGGTCGAGCTGGCCGGGCAGGGTGGAGTCGACGTACGCCTTGGCCTGGTTGACGCGGTTGACGCAGGTGGACTCGGACTGGAGCACACAGGTCGTCATGACGTCGGCGAATCCGGCGTCGTTGCCGCCGATGGTGATGCTGACCAGGTCGGTGCCGGAGTTCAGCGGGCCGAGCTGGCCGGAGAGGACATCACCCGTACGGGCGCCCGAGCAGGCGGTGAAGGAGAAGGTCTGCGGAGAGTGTGCGGCGGCCCACAGGGCCGGGTAGGCGCGGCTGGTGCGTTTGCAGTTGCCGCTCCCGCTGTCGTAGTTGCCGGCGCCGACGCCGGAGGAGTACGAGTCGCCGAGGGCGACGTAGCCGAAGTCGGCCTGGGCGGCGGCCGCCTGACCGGCGCCGAGGAGGGTGGCTCCCGCGGCGAGTAACAGGGAGGAGGTCAGGGCGGCGAAGCGCGACAGTCTCATGCTCATGTGTGCGGCTCCTTGTGGGGGTTACTCCTGAGTCCGTGGTACAAGGAGCCGGGCTTGGCTGGAAGTGTCCATGCCAAGAATATTCGGGACAGGATTGCCGTCCGAATCTTCACCACCAGTACGTTTGAAGAGGGAACCCGGGCACTCGAACCGGCGAAACACGGGTGCATCGGGGCATCGCGTGCCGGATCATGGGCGCCATGCCAGCCAACCCGCATGACGCGCTGCCGATCCGGCTCAACGTCGACGACAGCGACTCACCGTCGGACGTCGTCGACGCGCTGTTCCTCGGCCGGTTCGCGTCCGGCGAGCAGCCGTACTCGCACAGCGTGACCATCGAGCGGGTCAAGGCGGGCTCGACCCTCCTGCCGCCCGGAGCCAGCGTGTTGCGCTCCGCGCGCGACTCCGACCGCAGCGCCACCCTGGCCGAGGGCGAGGGCTGGACCGTGCTCGTCTCCCGGTGGAGCCGCGGCGCCGACGTGACCGTCACGGCGGTGAGCGACGAACTCGCCGCCGACGTCCTCGGCCGGGCCACCGAGGGGGTGCAGGACGAGCCCGAACCGCAGCCGGAGAACGTCACGATGGGCTTCTGGTACGTCTCCCCGCGCCGCGGACCGTACCGGACGACCCGCCAGATCGCGGCCGGGACCTGGGCGGAGGTGCGGCCCAACTACACCGCGCCGGTGGCCGGGGCGATGGACCGGCTGATGAAGGTGACCCCCGACGACATCGCGGGCCGGCTGCTCCTGCTGCACGGCCCGCCGGGCACGGGGAAGACCTCCGCCCTGCGCACGCTGGCGCGTGCCTGGCGGGACTGGTGCCAGGTGGACTGCGTACTGGACCCGGAGCGGCTGTTCAACGACGTGGGCTACCTGATGGACATCGCGATCGGCGAGGACGAGGGCACGGCGAAGGGGCGCTGGCGGCTGCTGCTCCTGGAGGACTGCGACGAGCTGATCCGCGGCGAGGCCCGGCACACGGCCGGGCAGGCACTGTCCCGGCTGCTGAACCTGACCGACGGCCTGCTGGGGCAGGGCCGCAACGTCCTGGTCGGCGTGACGACCAACGAGGACCTGGAGCGCCTGCACCCGGCGGTGGTCCGGCCGGGCCGCTGCCTGGCCCGTATCGAGGTCGGCCGGCTGACCCACGGGGAGGCCGTGGACTGGCTGGGCACGGACGAGGGCGTCTCCCGCGAGGGCGCCAGCCTGGCGGAGCTCTTCGCCCTGCGCCGCGGCACCGGCCCGGCGGCGATCCTGCCGCCCCAGCCGCACACGTCGGAGGCTGGCCTGTACCTCTAGGCCTGGTCCGGCCCCGCCGGCGTTTCAGGCGCGGGGGTCCGGCGGCGGAGCTCCCGGCAGCGGTGCCGCAGGGGCTACTTGGCGGCGTACCGGGCCCGGAGGGCCTCCGTGGCGGCGGCCAGGGCTTCGGCCTCCGTCAGGCCCAGCCGCCGGGCCCGCTCCGCGTACGCCTGCGCAGCAGCAGCCGCCTCGCGCGCCGGGCCCCCTCCGACGGCCGCGACGAACGTCCCGTGACGGCCCCGCGTCTCGATCACCCCGTCCCCCTCCAGCGCCCGGTACGCCTTCGCGACGGTATTGGCCGCCAGCCCCAGCTCCTCCGCCAGCCCTCGTACCGTGGGCAGCTTGAAGCCCGCCGGCAGCTTCCCCGACCGGGCCCGGTCCGCGATCTGCGCGCGCAGCTGTTCGTACGGGGCGGCCGAGCCGGCCGAGCCGTCGAGGGTGATCTTCAGGTTCGTCGAGGTCACGTGGCCGATTGTCCCCCATGGCCGGGTAATTCGGAGGCGCCCGCGACGGCCCCGCCCGTAGCGTCGGCCCCATGACCGTTCTCATCCGCGACCTGCGCCCCGACGACCCGTCGGACGCGGAGGCCGTCGTACGGGTGTGCCGCGCCGCCCTCCCGTTCATGATCACCACCGCCGAGGGCGTGGCCTACGCGCTGGCCTCCGCCCACCCGGCCAAGGCACACCGGATCCTGGTCGCCGAGACCGCCGGCGGGCTCGTCATCGCCACCGCCCAGGCCGGCATCGCCCACGACAGCCCCGAGCCCGGCCAGTCGTACGTCAATCCGTACGTGGACCCCGCGCACCGCGGCCTCGGCGCGGGCACCGCGCTGCTGCGCGCGGCCGAGGAGCACCTCGCCGCGCGGGGCGCGGTGGACGCGTACGCCTGGGTCCTCGACGAGCCCGCCCACCGGGCCTTCGCCGAGCGGCGCGGCTACCGTCCCAGCCGGTCCGCGCACTTCCTGCGCCTGGACCTGGCGGCCGCCCCGCTGCCGCCGGTCCCGGACCTCCCGGCCGGGGTCGAGCTGCGGACGGGCGCCGACTTCGCCGCCGATCCGCGGCCGTTGTTCGCGGCCGACGCGGAGGCGACCGCCGACGAACCGGGCGACGTGCAGGCCGGGTTCGACGACTACGAGGACTGGCTCGCGCACACCTGGAACCACCCGTCCTTCGACAAGGAGCTGACCACCGTGGTCCTCGTCGACGGCGCGGTGGCCGCCTTCACCGCCGCCCACACGGACGGCGTGAACCGCTACGGCTCGGCGATGACGGGCACCCTGCGCGCCTTCCGCGGCCGCGGCCTGGCCAAGCTCGCCAAGACCGTCTCCCTGCACCGGGCCCGCGCGGCCGGGTACACGGAGGCCTTCACCGGCAACGACGCCGGGAACGAGCCGATGCTGGCCGTCAACAACTGGTTCGGATACGAGATCTGCGCGACCGAGACGCGCTACGTGAAGAGACTGGAGACAGTGTGAACGACCCCCGGCTGACCGTCGTCCTGACCAAGGCGGGACGCACCAAGATCCGCTACCCGGCGGCGCAGCTGGCCGACGACGGCGACCGGATCTCCGTACGCGCCCCCTGGGCGGCCGAGGGCGTACGGGACTTCGGCTTCGTCCGCTTCGAGCCGGGCGACGTGTTCGTCGAGCACTTCTGGCGGACGCGCTGGTACGCGGTCAAGGAGGTGTGGACCGGCGACGGCGTCCTGAAGGGCTGGTACTGCGACGTGACCCGCCCGGCCCTGCTGCGGGCCGGGGAACTCCTGGTGGAGGACCTGGACCTCGACCTGTGGGTGTCGGCGGACGGGAGCTCCGTACTGCGGCTGGACGAGGACGAGTTCGCCGCGAGCGGGCTCGCCACCAGCGACCCGGAGGCCGCCGGCCAGGCCGTACGGGCCCTCGACGCCCTGGAGGAGCAGGCCCGGACCCCTGCGGGCCTCCCCGCACTCCTCGCCTGAGGCGTGGCTGACGGCGGTTTCTGTAGGCCCCGCTTAGCGCTTCCTTAAGCGGATCCTAAGGATCACCTCCTGGGGACCGATCGCGGGGAAACCCGTGGTCCGGGGGGCTAGCTTGGCGGGGCCAGGACAGGAAGGGCCCTGTGTGGCGCCGCCGGGGGGCGGCGCCGCAGAGCCCGATTCCGGTTCCGCTGGCGCGCCCCTGCCTTGTGCCCTAAGGAGATCCACCATGTCCGCACGCCGCCGTACCGTGACGCTGACCCGTATCGCCGCCGCCGGCCTCGCGCCGCTCGCGGTGGCCGCGTACGCCGCCGGGCCCGCGGCCGCCCACGGTTCGATGACGGACCCGGTCAGCAGGGTGGCGGCGTGCTACGCGGAGGGCCCGGAGTCCCCGCAGTCGGCGGCCTGCAAGGCGGCGGTCAAGGAGAGCGGGGCGCAGGCGTTCTACGACTGGAACGCGGTGAACATCGCCAACGCGGCCGGCAACCACCGGGCGCTCATCCCCAACGGCCAGCTCTGCTCGGCGGGCAACGACAAGTACCGGGGCCTCGACCTGGCCCGCGGCGACTGGCCGGCCAGCCCGATGACGGCGGGCGCGCACACCTTCCGCTACAAGGGGACTGCGCCCCACAAGGGTTCCTTCGAGCTGTACGTGACGAAGGACGGCTACGACCCGTCGAAGCCGCTGAAGTGGTCCGACCTGGAGCCCGCCCCGTTCGCGAAGGCCACCGACCCGGGCATGCAGGGCGGTGACTACGTCTTCTCCGGCACGGTCCCGAACAAGTCCGGCCGCCACCTGATCTACAGCATCTGGCAGCGTTCGGACAGCCCGGAGGCCTTCTACACCTGCTCGGACGTGGTCTTCGGCAAGGACAACGGCAGCGGAGGCGGAGGCGGGAACGTCGGCGGGACGGGTACCGAGCCGACCGCCGACCCCACGGCCACGTCCGGCTCGAAGCCGGATTCCAAGCCCTCCGGGAAGCCGTCCGGGAAGCCCAGCGCCCCGCCGGCCAAGGTCCCGACGGACCAGCAGATCGCCGACGGCGCGGACAAGTCCAGCGTGGAGCACAACGGCCACGGCGACAACGACCCGAAGACGAACGGCGCCTCCGGCGAGCCGGTCCCGGTATCGGACGGGCCGTCGGCCTCGTCGGACAACCTCGCGCAGACGGGCGGCAGCAGCGCCACCCCGGCGATCGCGATCGCCGGGGCCGGCGCCCTGGCCGCCGGCGCGGCCGTGCTGTTCGCCATCGCCCGCCGCCGTGCGACGACGGGCCGCCACGGCCTCTAGCAGACGGGTGGTACCTGCTGCGGACCGCCTGTGCGTCAGTCGAAGACCGATGCGCAGGTGGTCCGTTCGGCGTGTGCCGGGTCGAGGGCGTTGAGCGCCTCGTGCCAGGCGATCCGGTCGGTGAGCCCGATGGTGACGTGCTCGGAGAAGTCCAGGACGCACAGGTCCTGGAGCACGACGTTGCGTACGTCCGGTCCGCTCAGGAACTGACTCTGGTAGGGCGTGACCACCTGGTCGTACTTGGTCGCGATCACCGTGTACTTCACGCCGGGCACGGTGTCCCCGCCCGCGTTCAGCTTGTTCTGGAAGGGGGATCCGGCGATCTGGTCGGCGAGGCCCGGGGTCGCGGTGCTGATCAGGTCCTCGGCTCCGGGGAAGTACGGGAGCAGCTTGGTGAATCCGAGCAGGTCGGTGCCGTGGTTGTCGGGGGCGAGCCCGATGAGGGCGTTGACCTTGGGGGCGCCGCCGAGGAACTTCAGGTAGTAGCGGGGCATCATGCCGCCCTGCGAGTGCCCGATGATGTCGGTCTTGGCGGAGCCGGTGGCGGCGAGCACCTTGTCCACGAAGACGTCGAGCTGGCCGGCGGACTTGTCGATGGGGCCGAGCCCGTGGAAGAAGGGCACGCCGGGCAGTTGACCGTAGTCGAGCGAGTAGACGCAGTACCCGCGGTGGACGAGGTACGGGGCGAGGCCGAGCCAGTTGTCCACGGAGTTCCCGAAGGTGCCGTGCACGAGGACGACGGGGCGCGGGTGCGCGGCGGACGGTTTGCAGGACCAGTTGTTCCAGCCACTGCTGGGTGCGGACGCGGCCTGCGCGGTGCCGGTGGGGGCGACGAGCGCGGCGGCGGCGAGGACGAGGACGGCCAGCTGGCGGAGCAGGCGTCTCCAGGACAGCATCGTGTGATCTCCTTGCGGTTGCGACTCAAGGGGATGGAGCGTGGGGGTTTCATCCCGTGATCCGGATCACAAGGGGTGCTGCTGACCGCTAAATTACGGGCGAGTAGCAAATCTGGGAAGTTACGCGTCGGTAAAAAACTCGCGTGTCGGTGGAACGGCTGCTACGGCGACCTACGCGGCGAGGGTGCCGCGGGCGATGGCCTGGGGGCCGAAGCGGGCGCGGACGCGGTCCGTGACGGCCTCCAGGCGGCGGGCCTTCTCGTCCTCCGGGTCGAAGCTGAGCTGCCGCGCGGCCCGTTCGGCCGCGGTCAGGTCCTCGGCCCGCAGGGACAGCGCGCGGACCCGGGCCCGCTGGAGGCCGAGCCCCGCGTACAGGGCGTAGGCCGTGGCGGTCAAGGCGGCGGTGTGCGCGGTGGGTTCGGGCAGGGTGCGGGTCCGGGTGAGCGTGGTGCGGTCGGCGCAGCGGACGGTGAGCGAGAGGGCGCGGCACACCTGCCCCTCCCCTTCGCCTTGTCCTTGGGTACGGAGCCGCGCGCCGAGCTCCTCCGTCAGCGAGAGCAGGGCACGCCGGTGCTGTACGGGATCCAGCTCGTCCCGGTCGAAGGGCCGTTCGGCGGCGATGGACCGGGCGGCCGCGCCCGGCTGGACGGGGGTCCGGTCGACGCCCAGGGCACGCTCGTGCACCTCGCGGCCGAGCCGGGCGCCGAGGATCCGGCGCAGGGCTGCGGGCGGGGCGGCGGCGACCTTGCCGACGGAATCGAGGCCGTACGAGCACAGGGTGCGGGCGGCCTTGGGCCCGACACCGTCGAGGGCGCCGACGGGCTTGCCGGACAGGAACTCCCGTACGGCGGCGGGCTCGTCGGGGACCACCAGGGTCCCGCCGGGCCGGGCCTCGCGGGCGGCCGCCCGGGCCAGCATGGGGTTGCCCGCGACTCCGACGGTGCAGTCGACGCCGTACAGGGCGAGGGCCCGGACCCGGAGCACCGAGGCCAGCTGGACGGCATCGCACCCGAAGTACCGCAGCGCGCCGCGGACATCGGCGAGGGCGGCCTCGGGCGGCAGGGCCTGCACGCCCGGCGTGAGCCCGCCGAGCAGCGCGAGCACCCCGGCGTACTGCTCCGCCCCGAGCGGCCCCCCGTCCGCGACATGCAGCCGCAAACAGGCCACAACCCGCCCGCCCCCGCCGAAACCAGGCCGGGCAGAGCCCAACTCCGCAGCAGCAGGCCCCGCGGACACCGGCCCAGCAGACGCCGGCTCCGCGAACGCCGGCCCAGCGGCAGCCGGCCCAGCAGACGCCGGCTCCGCGAACGCCGGCCCCGCGGACACCGGCCCAGCAGACGCCGGCTCCGCGAACGCCGGCCCAGCGGCAGCCGGTCCTGCGGAAGCCGACCCCGCAGACGCCGGCTCAGCGGCAGCCGGTCCTGCGGAAGTCGGCCCCGCACATGCCAGTCCCGCAGAAGCCGGCCCTGCGGAAACCGGTCCCGAGGCCGGTCCCGCCGTGGCGGGGACCGCGCCGGGCGCCGGGCACGCGGCCGGATCCGTCCCGGGGGCCTGGCCCCCGGCAGCGGGACCGCCAGGGCGCGGGGCCGTGCCCGCGGCAGCGGGACCGCCAGGGCGCGGGGCCGTGCCCGCGGCAGCGGAGGCGGCGGAGGCGGCGAAGGTGGCTTTCCGGGCGGTGGTCATCCCGCGCTCCCCGGGCTGGAGTGCCACAGCTTGCGCCCGGTCGCGGGGCCCTCGCCCGGGGGCTGGAGGTCGGCCCAGGGGTTCAGCTCGTAGCCCGTGGAGAGGCGGATCCGGCGTCCGGGCCCCTTCCCGCCCGCGCCCTCGCCCTCGTCCGCACCCGCACCCCCGCCCGCGCCGTCAGCCGCCGCCCCGCCGCCGGAGGCCAGGCGGGCCGCGACCGCGTCCAGGCCGCCCGACGCCCGCAGTTCCAGCAGCTCCGCCAGGTTCCAGGCCGCCGCCCCGACCACGCTCAGGCTCTGCGGGCCCCGCCGCTGCACCACACCCCGTACCAGCAGCAGGAAGGAGTGGAAGACGGTGTGCGCGCAGGCCTCGTGGCTGTCGTCGAAAAAGGCCAGGTCGACCAGGCCCGTCCCGTCGTCCAGCGTGGTGAAGATGACCCGCTTCCCGGAGCGGATCGGCGGGGTCTGGGTGGCCGCCTTGGCCCCCGCGACCAGCACCGTCCGCCCGTGCTCGGCCTCCCGCAGCCGCCGCGCCGGAATCACCCCCAGCTCGGCCAGGAAGGCGTGGTGGTCCTCCATCAGGTGCCGTGAGGTGTCCATCCCGAGGACGCCCAGTTCGGCGCTGAGCCGTTCCGTGTCGGTCAGGTCGGGCAGCCCGACGGCGGCCGTGGACCGGCCTCCGTCCAGCGGGAGTTGGGCGGCACCGCGCACTCCGGCGGCCCGCTGAGCACCGTGCAGTTCCGTCAAGTGCAGCAGCAGGTCACGGCGGTTGGCACCGAAGGAGTCCAACGCCCCGACCTGCGCCAGCCGTTCGGCGACCGGGCGCCCCGGATGCGCACGGTCCCAGAAGTCGCGCAGGGATGCGTACGGCCGTCCGGCCTCGATCCGCCCCGCCTCGGCCTCGCTGATGCCGTGGACGTCGGACAGCCCCAGGCGCAGCCCCCACACCCGAGGTGCATCGGACACCAGTTCGATACGGTGGGCGGCCGCCGACCGGTTCACGTCCAGCGGCAGCACCGGCACGCCCCGCCGCCGCGCGTCCGCCAGCAGCAGGCGCTTCGGGTACATGCCCGGGTCGTGCGTGAGCAGCCCGGCGTAGAAGGCCGCCGGGTGGTGCGTCTTCAGCCACGCCGACTGGTACGTCGGCACCGCGAAGGCCACCGCGTGCGCCTTGCAGAACCCGTACGAGCCGAAGGCCTCCACGATCTCCCAGGTCCGGCCGATCACCTCCAGCGGGTAGCCGCGTTCGCCCGCCTTCGCCGCGAACCAGACCTTGATCCGCCCCTGCGACTGCGGGTCGGACAGTCCGCGCCGCACCCGGTCGGCCTCGTCCCGCCCGCAGCCGGTCATGACGTTCACGATCTCGATGATCTGCTCGTGGAAGACCACCACCCCGTACGTCTCGCGCAGCGCGTCGGCCAGGTCCGGGTGCGGGAAGCGCACCGGCGCCCGCCCGTGCCGGGCCTCGATGAAGGGCCGCACCATGTCGGCGGCCACCGGTCCCGGCCGGAACAGCGAGATGTCGACCACCAGGTCGTCGAAGGTGGACGGCTGGAGCCGCCCCACCAGGTCGCGCTGGCCCGGCGATTCGATCTGGAAGCAGCCCAGCGTCTCGGCCGAGCGGATCAGCTCGTACGTGGCCCTGTCCCCCGGCGGGACCTGCGCCGGGTCGTCCAGGTCGAGCTCCTCCCCCGTACCGCGCCGGATCTCCCCGACGGCGTGCGCCATCGCGGACTGCATGCGCACGCCCAGCACGTCGAGCTTGAGCAGCCCGAGCTCCTCCACGTCGTCCTTGTCGAACTGGGACATGGGGAAGCCCTCGCCGCTGGTGGGCACCACGGGCGTACGGGCGAGCAGCGAGGCGTCGGAGAGCAGCACCCCGCACGGGTGCATGGCGATCCCGCGCGGCAGCGCGTCGAGCGATTCGACGAGCTCCCACAGCCGCCCGTACGACTCCCCGCGCACGTCGCGCAGTTCGGGGAGTTCCTCCAGCGCGGCGCGGGCGTCGCGGGCCCGGATGTGCGGGAAGGCCTTGGCGAGCCGGTCGGTGACGGCCGGGTCCATGGACAGGGCGGCGCCGACGTCGCGGATGGCGTGGCGGACCCGGTAGGTCTCGGGCATGGACACGGTGGCGACGCGCTCGGTGCCGAACCGGTCGATGATCCGCCGGTAGACCTCCAGCCGCCGGGCGGACTCCACGTCGATGTCGATGTCGGGCAGGACCCGCCGGCGCTTGGACAGGAAGCGCTCCATCAGCAGGCCGTGGGCGACGGGGTCGGCGTGCGCGATCCCGAGCAGATGGTTGACGAGGGAGCCGGCGCCGGAGCCGCGGGCGGCCACCCGGATCCCCATCTCCCGTACGTCGTCCACCACTTGAGCCACCGTCAGGAAGTACGAGGCGTAGCCGTGGAAGGCGATGATGTCGAGCTCGTGGTGCATCCGCTCCCAGTACGCGCGGTCGTCCGCGTAACCGCGCAGCACCATGCCCGCCGAGGCGCGGGAGGTGAGGACCCGCTGGGCGCTGCGGTGGGCGGCGCCGACGAGCCGGGCCTCGGGGAAGTGCACGGAGCCCATGCCGAGGTCGTCCTCGGGGTCCACCGCGCAGGCCTCGGCCGTACGCCGGGTCTCCGCGAGGAGCCGGCGGGCGTCGGCGGGGCGCAGGCCGGCCGCCTGGGCGATCCGGTCGGCGGCCTCGGCCATGGCGCCCGGGTCCTTGAGCCAGCGTTCGCCGCTGTCGAGGGGGCTCCGGGGGTCGATGGGGACCAGCCGGCGGGCCGCGTCGAGGATGTCGGCGACCGGGCCCTGGCCGGGGTCGGCGTAGCGGACGGCGTTGGTCAGCACGGCCGGGACGCCCTGTTCGGCGGCGAAGCCGACGGTACGGGCGGCCAGCCGGAGCGAGCCGGGGCCGGTGCCGGTGCGGCCGTGGTGGACGGCTTCCAGGCGCAGGGAGTCGCCGTAGACCTCCCGCCAGGGCGCGAGCAGCCGGGCGGCCCGGTCGGGGCGGCCCGCGGCGAGCGCCCGGCCGGGCTCGGAGTCGGGCCCGAGCAGGACGAAGACGCCTTCTCCGCGCAGGTCGCCCCAGGACAGCACGGGCTGCCCGGCACCGGTCCCCGCCCCGGCGTGGGCGGCGGTGACCATCCGGCACAGCTCTGCCCACCCGACGGCCCCGTCGCGGGCCAGGAAGACGGCGCGCGGGGCGGACTCGTCGATGAAGGCCCCGCCCTTGACGGGACTGCGCCGCCGGTACGAGACCTCGACGGAACCGGAACCCCCGGAGGACCTGGTGGAGGAGCCGGAGCCGAAAGAACCAGAAGAGCCGAAAGAACCAGAAGAGCCGGAGGAGCCGGAGGAGCCGGAGGAGCCGGACCTGGAGCCCGCGGAACCGGAAGGGCCGGAGGCACCCGAACCCGCCGAACCTGCCGAGCCCGCCGCGGGCGACACGGCCAGGTCCACCCCGAACAGCGGCCTGATCCCGGCCTTCGCGCACGCCTTCGCGAACCGCACCGCGCCCGCGAGGGTGTCGCGGTCGGTCAGGGCGAGGGCGTCCATGCCCCGCTCCTCGGCGCGCTCCGCCAGCCGTTCCGGGTGCGAGCCCCCGTAGCGCATGGAGAACCCCGAAACGGTGTGCAGATGCGTAAAACCAGGCACCCGCGGCCTCCTGCTTCGCTCGATGAACCTCCCCCCGTCATCCACCATAGAGCAATTCGAATATCCGTGCGAAACACTAGTTCGAACGCTCTCGGGACCCCACCCACCACCGGTCATCCGTTCGGCCCACCCCTGCTGCGGCCCCCCGCCCCCACGCCGAGCGTGGGGGCATGACCCAGCCCACCCACAGCAACGACGCAGGTCCGTCCGGCGGCTTCCTCGCCGAGATCAAGGACGCCGTGACCACCCGGGCCGCGCTGCTGGTCCTGGGGGTGCTGGCGCTCCAGCTCGCCTTCATCACCTCGTACATCGGCGCCTTCCACCACCCCAGGCCCAGCGAGATCCCGATCGCGGTGGCCGCCCCCGCGGCCCGGGTCGCCGAGGAGTCCGCACAGCAGCTCGGCGCCCTGCCGGGCAAGCCGCTCGACCCGCGCGCGGTCGCGGACGAGGCCACGGCCCGCGCCCAGGTCAGGAACCGGGACGTGGACGGCGCCCTGATCGTCGACCCGGCCGGCCGGGCCGACCGGCTGCTGGTCGCGAGCGGCGCCGGGGCCTCGCTCTCCCAGGCCGTCGAAGAGGTCGTCGGCACGGTGTGGCAGGGCCGGGGGCGCCCCCTCGTGGTCACCGACGTGGCCCCGGTCGCCAAGGGCGACGCGCGCGGCCTGAGCTCCTTCTACCTGGTCGTCGGCTGGTGCGTGGGCGGCTACCTGTGCGCCGCGATCCTCGCGATCAGCGCCGGCGCCCGGCCCGCGAACGCCGCCCGCGCGGTCGTCCGGCTCGGCGCGCTGCTCGTGTACGCCGTCACCGCCGGGCTGTTCGGCGCGGTCATCGCGGGCCCGGTCCTGGGCGCCCTGCCCGGCTCGCTCATGGCCCTGTGGGGGCTCGGCGCCCTGGTGGTCTTCGCGGTCGGCGCGATCACCCTGGCCTTCCAGGGGCTGGCGGGCGTGGTCGGCATCGGCCTCGCGATCCTGCTGGTGGTGGTGTTCGGCAACCCGAGCGCGGGCGGGGCGTACCCGTACCCGCTGCTGCCGCCGTTCTGGAGCACCATCGGCCCGGCCCTGCCGCCGGGCGCGGGGACGTACGCCGCGCGCTCCATCGCGTACTTCAAGGGCAACGGCGCGGGCGGGCCCATGGGGGTGCTGGCCGTCTGGGCGGTACTGGGTTCCGCGGTCACGCTGCTCTGCGCGGTGTCCCGCAGGGGCCGGGCCGGGGCCGCCGTGGGCAGCGGGCTGCCCGATGACGCGCCCTCCGTCCCGCGGCTCGCCGCCACCGGGGACGCCGAGGGCACGGACGCCCGGTGACGGTCAGCGGTTTCACCGGATCGGTGATCCGGAACCCGACCGACGCTCCGAAATCGGATCGATGCTCCGGACCCGACCGACGCTCCGAAATCGGATCGATGCTCTGGAATCTGATCGGCGCTCCGGAACCGGATCACCGGAAACACCCCGTGGCATGATCGTCACGTGATCACCACGCTCGCCGTCGAGAACTACCGCTCCCTGCGCAGGCTGGTCGTCCCGCTGGGCAGGCTCACCGTGGTGACCGGAGCCAACGGCACGGGGAAGTCCAGCCTCTACCGCTCGCTGCGCCTGCTCGCCGACTCCGCCCGCGGCGGGGCGGTCGCCGCGCTGGCCCGGGAGGGCGGGCTGCCGTCCACCCTGTGGGCGGGCCCGGAGAAGCTCGGCCGGGACGTGCGCGAGGGGCGTCGGCCGCTCCAGGGGACGGTCCGCACCGAGCCGGTCAGCCTGCGGCTGGGCTTCGCGGGCGACGAGTTCGGCTACGCGGTGGACTTCGGCCACCCGGTACCGGCCGCGGACTCCCTCTTCGCCCTCGACCCCGAGATCAAGCGCGAGTGCACCTGGGCCGGGCCGGTGCTGCGCCCGGCCGCGCTGCTGTCCGACCGCGCGGGGCCCGCCGTACGCACCCGCACGGCCGACGGCGGCTGGCACCGTACCCAGAACGCCCTGCGCCCGTACGACTCCATGCTCAGCGAGCTCGCCGACCCGCAGCTGGCCCCGGACCTCCTCGCCCTGCGCGAGCTGATCCGGTCCTGGCGGTTCTACGACCACGTCCGCACCGACGCCGGGGCGCCCGCCCGGACCCCGCGGATCGGCACCCGTACGCCGGTGCTCAGCGCCGACGGGGCCGACCTGCCGGCCGCGCTCCAGACGATCCGGGAGATCGGCGACCACGCCGCGCTGGACGCCGCCGTCGACGCGGCCTTCCCCGGCACCCGGGTCTCCGTCACCGACCGGGACGGCCGTTTCGAGCTGGAGCTCCACCAGCACGGCCTGCTGCGCCCGCTGAGTGCGGCCGAGCTCTCCGACGGCACCTTGCGCTACCTGCTCTGGGCAGCGGCCCTGCTGACACCGCGCCCGCCCGCCCTGATGGTCCTCAACGAGCCGGAGACCAGCCTCCACCCGGACCTGCTGGCCCCGCTCGCCGACCTGATCCTCACGGTGAGCCGGGACACCCAGACCGTGGTGGTCACCCACGCGGCCCCCTTGGCCGAGGCCCTGGCCAAGGGCACCCGCCGCCACCGGGTGGACCTCCAGACGGTGGAACTGGTCAAGGAGTTCGGCCGCACCGAGGTCGCGGGCCGCGAGGGCCCCCTGGACGAACCCCTCTGGTACTGGCCCCAGCGCTGAGCGGAGCCGGGTCCGGGGCTCAGGCGCGGCCGGCCGGGTCCGGGACGCCCAGGAGACGTGCCGCCCGGCCGGCTTCGGCGTCGTAGACCTGGAAGTCGATACGCCGGCCGTCCGGGGCCTCGTATTCCAGCACCCGCATGCCCGGGCGCCAGCTGTCCCGGACGGCCGCCCGGCCCCCCACGGGCAGCACCAGCGCCTTGCGCAGCGGTGCCTTGAAGACCGCACCCGTGCCGTCCGCGCCGGGGGCGAGCTTCCCGTACCCGAAGGACCGCCGGCGCGCCCCCTGCCGCCACCGCGCCTGGCAGGGGACGGCCACGGCGGAACCGCCGGGGGCGGCCGCCGTCCGCCCGGCCGCACGGCGGGCCACCGTCCTGCGCATCAGCGTCCCGGCCGACAGTGCGACGAGCGCGAGCACCACCATCTCGATGAGCAGCTCCATCTCCCCCACCTCTCCTGCGGGCCTGTCCGCGGGGGAGCCACCCTACGAGGGCCTGCGGGCCCTCGTCAGCCGGTCCGGTGGACCACCTCGCCCGCCACCACCACCGTTTCCGCGACCGTGCCCGGGATCTGCTCCGCGGGGACGGCGAGGATGTCCCGGGACAGGATCACGAAGTCCGCGGCCTTGCCCACCGTCAGCGAACCCCGGTCTGCCTCAAGGAAGTTGGCGTGGGCCGAGCCCATCGTGTAGCCGTGCACGGCCGTCGCCACGTCCACCGTCTCGGCCGGCCGCCACGGCTCGCCCCCGCCCAGCGGGCGCCGGGTCACCGCCGTGTAGATGCCGACCATGGGGTCCATCTCCGCCACGTTCCAGTCGCTGGAGAAGGCCAGCACGGCCCCCGCCTCGTGCAGGCTCCGCATCGGCCAGGCCTTGTGCCAGCGGTCCTCGCCGACGTTCTCGGCCCAGTCCTGGCCGGGGCCGGCGATCTCCGGCGCGCAGTGCCTCGGCTGCATGCAGGCGACCACGCCCAGCTCCCGGAAGCGCGGTACGTCCGCCGGGTCCAGGCACTCCACGTGCACCACCTGGTGGCGGGCGTCGCGCGGGCCGTTCACCGCGCGGGCGTGTTCCACCGCGTCCAGGACGGTCCGGATGCCCCGGTCGCCGGTGGCGTGCACGAAGCACTGGAAGCCGCGTGCGTCGAGCCCCGCCAGCAGGTCTGCGAACTCCTCGGCCGGGTAGAAGGTCTCGCCGCGGTGGTGGCCGCATCCGGCGTACGGCTCCAGCAGCGCGGCCGTACGCGGCTCCACCACGTCGTCGATGTACAGCTTGAGCGGGCCCACCCGCAGCCGGTCCCCCGCGTACCTGCGGGCGGCGGCCGCGAAGGAGTCGAGCTCCGCCTCCGTCGTGCCCCGCGGGTGGAACAGCGCGGCGACGATCCGCGAGCGCAGCCGGCCCTCCGCGCGGGCGCGCTCGTAGAGCTCCAGGTCGTCGAGGGAGTTCTGCGGCTCGACGACCGTGGTGATGCCGAAGCCGATCGCGTCGTCGAGGCTCTTGGCGAGCCGCCCGTACTGCCGCTCCGGCGAGGCCCACGGCACGCCGAGCTCGCGCAGGGCGCGGTGGCCCGCCCGGGAGAGCCCCTTGACGGCGAAGTCCTTGACGAATCCGGTGGGCTCGCCGGTCTCCGGGTCCGTCGCGGCGGTACCGAAGGGCAGGTCGGTGCGGTCCCGGGTGACGCCGAGGCGGCGCATGGCGGCCGTGTTCAGCCAGGCCGTGTGGACGTCGTACGAGAGCACGATCGCCGGGGTGTCCCCGGTGACGGGGTCCAGGTCGGCGGCGGTCGGCATCCGGCCGCCGGGGACGGCGGAGTAGTCGAAGGCCTCGGCCTCGATCCACTCGGCGTCCGGGTGCTCGACGTGCCAGGCCCAGATCTGCTCGTGGATGCCCTCCAGGGTGCGCACCCCGGCGAGCTGCACGCAGGCGTCGTCGGAGCCGAGCCGGACGTGGTTGTGCGCGTCGATGAAGCCGGGCAGGACCAGCTTCCCGCCCGCGTCGATCCGCTCGGTGTCCGGTCCGGCCCAGGCCTCGGCCGCGGCGTCGGAGCCGACCCAGACGATCCGGCCGTCGTGCACGGCGAGGGCCTCGGCCTCGGGCAGGTCCGGGTCCACGGTGTGGACGCGGGCTCCGGTGAGCAGCAGGTCGGCGGGGAAGGGCTGTGCTGTGCCAGGCATGGGGGTGGTGCTCCTGTGCAGTGGGGTCGGGGGGAGGGATCAGGCGGCCGCGTCGTACGGGCGGGCGCGCCGCACCAGGGCCCAGTAGGTGAGCCCGGAGACCACCGAGCCGAGGAGGGTGAGGTCGGCGCCGCCGAGCGGGGCCACGAGCGGCCCGGTCCACAGGGCGGAGTCGCAGGTCAGGGCGGAGAAGACCAGGCCGGCGAGGAGGGCGGCCAGGCCGGCCGGGTGGTAGCCGGCCCGGTACCAGTAGGCGCCCGCGCTCCCGGCGTGCAGCGCGTCGGCGTCGTAGCGGCAGCGGCGCAGCAGCATGTCGGCGAGGAAGACGCCGCCCCAGGGGGCGAACACGATGATCAGCAGGGAGAGGAAGGAGAGCAGGGAGGTGGTGAAGTCGGTGAGGAAGAGGGCGGCGAGCGAGCCCGCGGCGGTGACGGCGGCGCTGATCACGATGGCGCGGGCGCGGCTCCAGGGGATGCCGAGGACCTGGAGGTTCAGGCTGGAGGAGTAGAGGGTGATGATCGAGTTGGTGACGGAGCCGCCGAGTACGAGGGCCAGGAACAGCGGCTGGAACCAGCCGGGCAGCAGGCTCTCGGCCCCGGCGACGGCGTCGGTCATGTCGGTCTGTGTGGCGGCGGCGACGCCCGCGACGCCGAGGGCCACGGAGGAGACGAACCCGCCCAGCGCCCCCGTCCAGGTGATCGACTTCAGCGAGGTGGTCCGGGGCAGGTAGCGGGTGTAGTCGGCGGGCATCGGCAGGTACGAGAACGGTCCGGCGAGCATGACGACGAAGGCGAGGCTCCAGCCGGACAGCCCGGGGGCGGCGGCCGGGGCGGAGGTGTCGGCGCCGGGCAGGACGAAGAGGAGCAGGACGCCGAAGCCGGCGGCGAGGACGTAGGCCATCCAGCGTTCGGCGAACTGGACGGTGGCGTGGCCCCACATGGCGACGGCGAAGGTCAGCGCGAGGGTGACGGTGAGCGCCAGGGCGCGTACGGCGGTGCCGCTCCCGAGGCCCACCTCGGCGAAGAAGAGCTCCAGGGCCAGGGTCCCGACCACGGTGTTGACGATGGTGTAGCCGATGCTCACCACCCAGTTCAGGACGCCGGCCGGGAGGTTCCCGCGGACGCCGAAGGCGGCCCGGGAGACGACCAGGGTGGCGGTGCCGGTGCGGATGCCGCTGAGGCCGGCCGCGCTGACGGCGAAGAAGGACAGTCCGCTGATCACGACCACGGCGGTGGCCTGCCAGAAGGAGAGCCCGAAGGCCACGGCGAGGGCTCCGTTGATCACGTAGGTGAAGGTGAGGTTGGAGCCGAACCAGAGCCAGAAGAGGTCTTTGGCGCTGCCGTGGCGCTCGGCGTCGGGGATGGGGTCGATCCCGTGGGTCTCGACCCGGAACACCTCGTCGACGTCGGCCGTCTCCTGCTGTCTCAGCTGCTGTCCCATGGCGGACCCCTGACCTCGGCTACCTCGGCTACGAACCTTGAATGACGTTCTAAGTTCTTGAATGGCATTCAAGATGCGCGCTGGACCGGGACCCCGTCAAGACCCTGTCCGGGATAAGGTCGGACCAGGAAGATCAGGAGGGTGGGACCGGTGGCGGGAACGGCGCGGCGGCGCGACGGGCAGATCGCCCAGGAGCGGATGCTCGAAGAGGCCATGGCGGCGATCGCCGAGGACGGGCTGGCCGCGCTCACGATGTCCGCGCTCGCCGAACGCCTCGGCACCAGCGGCGGCCACATCCTGTACTACTTCGGCAGCAAGGACCGGCTCCTGCTGGAGGCGCTGCGCTGGAGCGAGGCCCAACTGACCACCGAGCGCACGGAACTGATGGCCCGTCGGGTCACCGCGCAGCGCAAGCTCGCCCTCTTCGTCGAGCTGTACCTGCCGCGCGGGACCCGCGACCCCCGCTGGACCCTCTGGATCGAGCTGTGGGCCCGTACGGCCTCCAACGAGCCGCTGCGCACCGCCCAGCAGGAGATCGACGACGGCTGGCAGCGCGATCTGGAGGCCCTGCTGGCCAAGGGCGTGGACCAGGGCCGCTTCGCCGCCATGGACGTGCCCGCCCGGGCCTCGGAGCTGCTCGCCCTGCTGGACGGGCTGAGCACCCGGGTGGTGCTGGGGCAGCGCGGCGCGGACCGGTCCGTCGCCCTGGAACGGGCCCGCTCGGCGGCGGCCGCCCTGATCCCGGTCCCGCTCAGGGTCCCGCCCGCGTAGGGCACGCGTTTCGGATCCTGCCGGGCCCGCGCCGCCCGGCAGCGGGCTCGACCGGCAAGATCCGAAAGACCCGCCCTGGGACGACCGCTCAGGCCGCCGCCCGCGCGCCCTCGGCCGTGCCGTAGTACGCCTGGCGCATCAGCTGCCGCATGTCGTCGATCATCGGCATCCGCGGGTTGGCGGGGGCGCACTGGTCGGCGTAGGCGTTCACGGCCTGGGCCGGCAGGGCCTCGATGAAGGCCCGCTCGTCCACGCCCGCCTCGGCGAAGGTAGGCGGCCTTCACCATGGCGTTGCCGCCGGTGGCGAGGATCGTGGAGACGCCCGGGTGGTTCATCAGGGCGCCGGTGGCCTCCATGGAGGGGACGGTCACCCACTGCACGCAGTTCTCCGGGGCGCCGGCCGCGACGGCGGCGTCGCGCACGATGCGGGCGGCCTCCGCGGAGCAGTTCTGCGCGGAGGGGTGGAAGGCGAAGATGATCGGGTTGCGGGTCTTCAGGGCGATCAGCGCCTTGAAGAGCGTGGTCGAGGTCGGGTTGGCGACCGGGGTCATCGCGCAGATGACACCGACGGGCTCGGCCGTCTCGGTGATGCCGTTCAGCTCGTCGCGGCGGATGACGCCCGCGGTCTTCAGCCCGCGCATCGAGTTCACCACGTGCTCGCAGGCGAAGAGGTTCTTGACGGCCTTGTCCTCGAACAGGCCCCGGCCGGTCTCCTCCACGGCGAGCTTCGCGAGGTCTCCGTGGCGGCCCAGTGCGGCCAGCGAGGCCTTTTTGACGATGTGGTCGACCTGGTCCTGGTTGAACGATTCGAACCGGTCGAGCGCCGCGAGCGCCCCTTGGACCAGTCCGTCCACCATCTCGTCGGCCTGCATGGCGGGGACTCCTTCATTTGACTCAGCCTGATGACCCAATTCGACACCCAAAAACGGAATCCGCGGTGCCGAAAAGGCCCTTTCCGGGCAGGCCGAAGGGCCGTTCGCCCCTCTTCACTCCCCCTCCGTCACGCCCCTGAGCTGCACGAACACCAGAGGAACAAAGACCTCTGAGGGCTTGTGAAAACTTTCACAATAATTTCGCGCGAAGTGCGCCCTACCGCGCTCCTCCCCCAGCGCGCACAATCACCGTGACGACCTGGGCGACTGTGAGGGAGGGAACGCGTGCGCAATCAGGTGCACGCCGCGGACGGACGCGCTCTGACGGTGGAGCGCTGGGGCGATCCGGACGGCAAACCGGTTTTTCTGCTCCACGGCATGCCCGGCAGCAGACTGGGCCCGGCCCCCCGGGGCATGGTCCTCTACCAGCGCCGCATGCAGCTCATCGCCTACGACCGGCCCGGATACGGCGGCTCCGACCGCCATCCGGGCCGCAGCGTCGCCGACGTGGCCCAGGACGTGGCCGCCGTCGCCGACGCCCTCGGCCTGGAGACCTTCGCCGTGGCTGGCCGGTCCGGCGGCGCCCCCGGCGCCCTGGCCTGCGCCGCCCTGCTCCCGGACCGGGTCACCCGCACCGCGGCGATGGTGGGCCTGGCCCCCCGGGACGCGGAGGACCTGGACTGGTTCGCGGGCATGGCCGCCTCGAACGTACGGGAGTACACGGCCGCCTCCGACGACCCCGAGGGGCTGGAGGCCCGGCTGATCCCGCGCGCCGCAGGCATCCGCAAGGACCCCGGCCGGCTCCTGGACGAGCTGCGCCGGGAGCTGACCGCCAACGACCGCATGATCGTCTCGGATGCTGGCCTGCGGTCGATGCTCCTGCGCAACTACAGCGAGGGGCTGCGCCATTCGGCGTACGGCTGGATCGACGACGTGCTGGCCTTCAGCCGCCCCTGGGGGTTCGACCCGGCCGACATCCGCTGCCCGGTCCTCATCTGGCACGGCGAGCTCGACGTGTTCTCCCCCGTGGGCCACTCCCGCTGGCTGGCCAGCCGCATCCCGGGCGCCACCACCACGATCGACCCGGCCGCCGCGCACTTCGCCGCCCTGCGCGCACTGCCCGACGTACTGAACTGGCTGCTCCGCGACCTGCCCGCGCCCCCGCTCAGCGAACAACAGCCCGCTTAGAGGCGTCCCGGTGACGGGGCCGGTGACGGGGCCGCCGATGAAAAGGATCTTGCCGTCCGGCAAACGGCCGAATGTGCCACCTTGAGAAATCCCCGGGGCTTTGCCTAGAACGCTTGACCAGGCGTCATGTCTCAGTTGCCAATGGGGTGTGGCCGAGTAAAGTCCACGCTTGACAGCAGCGTGCCGTTGTTGTCATTCACATGCCCATTCCACATGGCCCCCTCAAGGACGGTGTCGTGAACACTTCCGCAGCCCCCGCGACCAGCACGGTCAAGGTCCGCCGGACCCCGCTCGCCCAGATCGACGTCCGCAGCAGCTCCGCGGCCGCCAAGCTCGGCCGCGTGCTGCCGACTGAATCCGGTCGTCCGGTTCAGGCACCTATCTTCAACTCTGCACTCTGACACAGAAGTACGCGCTCTAGACTGGTGGAATGACCGGCCTGATCGCTTTTCGCGAGATCGTCCTGAAGGTTCACAGCAGATGCGATCTTGCTTGTGATCATTGCTATGTCTATGAACACGCAGATCAGAGCTGGCGAGCCCGGCCGAAAGTGATCTCCCCCGAGGTCATCTCCCATACCGCGTCGCGGCTCGCCGAACATGCCCGTGACCATGCCCTCCCCTCCGTCACGGTGATTCTCCACGGAGGGGAACCCCTGCTGGCCGGCACCGCCCGGCTCCGGCTCGTGTGCGAGGAGTTCACCCGGGCGCTCGCCGGGACCGCCGCGCTCGACCTGCGGATCCACACCAACGGGCTCCAGCTCAGCACCCGTCACCTCGACCTCTTCGACGAGTTCGGCGTCCGGGTCGGCATCTCCCTGGACGGGGACCGCGCCGCCAACGACCGCCACCGCCGCTTCGCGGACGGCCGTACGAGCCACCCGCTGGTCCTGGCCGCCGTGGCCCTGCTGCGCTCCGCGCCCTACCGCCACCTCTACCAGGGCCTGCTGTGCACCGTGGACGTGGCCAACGACCCCGTCGCCGTCCTGGACGCGCTGGTCGAACTGGAGCCGCCCCGCGTGGACTTCCTCCTCCCCCACGCCACCTGGGAGACCCCTCCGGTCCGGCCCGACGGCGCCCCCGACGCGTACGCGCGCTGGCTGCTGCGGGTCTACGACCACTGGGAGCGCCGGGAACGCCCCGTGCCCGTACGGCTCTTCGAGTCCCTGCTCTCCACCCTGCGCGGCGGGCCCAGCCTCACCGAGTCCCTGGGCCTCGCGCCCACCGACCTCGTCGTCGTGGAGACCGACGGCACCCTGGAGCAGGTGGACTCCCTCAAGAGCGCCTTCGACGGGGCCGCTGCCACCGGGTTCAACGTCTTCGACCACGCGTTCGACCGGGTCGCGGCCCACCCGGGGGTACGGGCACGGCAGTTGGGCCTGGCCGGGGTCAGCGACCCGTGCCGTCGGTGCCCCGTCGTACGTTCGTGCGGGGGCGGGCTCTACACCCACCGCTACAAGGCCGGGAACGGCTTCGACAACCCCTCCGTGTACTGCGCCGACCTGCGCGAGCTGGTGGACGGGGTCGAGGGCCGGACGGGGCTCAGGGAGACCGCCCCGGAACTCTCCGACCCGGCCGAACTCGCCCGCAGCCAGGAGGAGCTGACCCGGGTGCTGCTGGCCCGGCTCCACGAGGACCTCGCCGGGGAGCCCGCCTGGGCCCGGGCCTGGGAGCTGCTGGGGGAGGTGGAGCGGGCCGGGGAGGCCGGCGAGGCCGCGCTGGACGCCGTACTGGGCCATCCCTTCACCCGGACCTGGGTACTGGCCGCCCTGGACGCCGTACGGGAGGGGCGCGGGCCCCGGGGCGCGGACGGCCAGGAAGCGGCGCGCAGGCTGACCGCACTGGCCGCCGCGGCCGTGCTGCGGGGCCGGCTGGAGCTGCCCGCGGAGGTGGCCTACCGGGACGGCGAGGTGTACCTGCCGACGCTGGGGCTGCTGCGGCTCGGGGAGCCCGGTACGGACGGCCGGGCCGCGCTGCACGTCACCGGCGAGGGGTACGCCGTACGGGACGGGCGTACGGAGCACCGCTTCGGGCCCGCGGCGGGGGACGCCCGCTGGCAGCCCGTACGGAGCTGGTCGCCCGGGCCGGACGCGGCCCCGGTGGCGCTGGAGGACCTCGACCCGCACCGCAACTGCTTCGCCCGCCCGCCCCGGCTGCGGCTCGGCGCCGGCGAGGCCGGGGAGTGGCGGGCCAGGCTGGACGGGGCCTGGGCGCTGCTGCACGAGGCGGTGCCGGAGTTCGCCCGGGCCGCGGCCGCCGGGCTGACCACGCTGACCCCGCTCGCGGGCGGACCCCGGGCCGGCGGCTGGGGCGAGGCGGGACGGCACGGGCCGGGGGCGCTCGGCGTGCCGTACGCGGCGGGGGCGGCCGAGACGGCACTGGCCCTGCTGACCGGGGGGCGGCGGGCCCGGCTGCGGGCACTGACCGAAGTGGCCGACCTGTACGCCCTCGACGGGCAGTGGCAGCACCCGTCGCCGTGGCGGCAGCACCCCGTACCGCTGTCGCGGCTGCTGGCCGACGTGTACGAGCGGGTGGCGGTGGAGGCGTTCCGGCGGGCCACGGCGGCCCCGGGACCGGCCGGGTCGGACCTGATCCACCAGGCCCTGGACCGGCTCGCCGGGGCGGCGGAGCTGACGAGCACCGGCAAACGGCTGGTGGCGGAGCTGCGCTGGGAGCTGAAGTCGGTCGACGCGTGACGGGCCCCGCCCCCTCGGCCCTCGGGCTGGCCGTGCACCTGCGGCTGCTCGGGGTGCGCCCCGGCAGCCGCCTCATGGTGCACGCCTCCCTCGCCGGGACAGGGCTGCGGGCCGAGGTGCTGCGCGACGCGCTGACGGGGGTCCTGGGGCCGCGCGGCACTCTGGTGGTCCCGGCGTTCACCCCGGAGAACTCCCGTACCTCCAGTGCCCATCTGGCGCGGATCGCGGGGCTGACCGGGTCCGAGGTGGCGGCCTTCCGCGAGCGGATGCCCCCCTTCGACCCGGCGAGCACCCCCAGCCAGGGCATGGGCGCGCTCGCCGAGGCGGTCCGTACCGCGCCGGGGGCCGCGCGCAGTGCCCATCCGCAGACTTCTTTCGCCGCCCTCGGCAAGGACGCGGAGCGGCTCTGCTCGGGGCACCGCATGGAAAGTCATCTGGGTGAGGAGACGCCGCTGGGAAAGCTGTGCTGGGAGGGAGGACAGGTACTCATGATCAATGTGGGCTTCTCGGCCTGCACCGCTTTCCATCTCGCGGAGTATCGAATTCCGAAGCCCCCCTTGCGCATGTACGAGTGTGTGGTGAAGGTGAACCTTCCGGGGCGGCGGAACGGGTGTCAGCAGGGGGGAGAGTGGACCGCGTACGAGGACGTCGCGCTGGACGACAGTGATTTCGCGGAGATCGGCCGGTCGTTCCCGGATTCGCGGGTGCGCAGGGGGCGGGTGGGAGGGGCGGCCGCCATGCTCTTCTCGATCCCGGATGCCGTCGATCACGCCCTTGACTGGATGACCGAAAACAGACGCTGATTGACTGAACGATGAGGGGATGTGGCGAAGCAGCTCCGGAATGATGTTTCTTCGCTCGCATCTTCGGGACGGGGGGCGTGTGCCCGCATCAGTGCAGCCGTATTTTTTTCTCAGTTATGCGCATACACCGAGATTCGGGGCCGGGGGGCCCGACCCCGACATGTGGGTCGAGCGCCTCTTCCGCGATCTCTGTAGTCACGTCATGGCGCTGACGGACCTGCCCGCCGGATCCGACGCCGGATTCATGGACCGGGAGATACGCAGCGGCGAGGGCTGGTCGGAACGGCTCGGGGCGGCGCTCGCCACCTGCCGGGTCTTCGTCCCCCTGTTCTCGCCGCGGTACTTCGCCAGTGAGATGTGCGGGAAGGAGTGGTTCGCCTTCGCCCAGCGCCTCATCCAGAAGAGCGCCATCAGCAACGAGCCGGCCGAAGCCATCGTGCCCGCCCTATGGGTGCCGGTTCCGCCGTCCCAGCTGCCCGGTCCCGCCGAGCGCCTCCAGTTCAACCACAACACCTTCGGCGAGCGCTACGTCACCGACGGGCTCTACGGGCTGATCAAACTGCGCGGTTACGCCGAGCAGTACGAGCGGGCCGTGTACGAGCTCGCCAAGCGCATCGTCCGGGTCGCCGAGTCCGTCCGCCTGGAATCCACCCGCCCGGTGGACTACCGGGTCGTACCGAGCGCCTTCGGCACGCCCAGCAGCGCCGCCCGCACCCTCCAGGTCACCGTGGCGGCCGCCTCCCGGCACGATCTGCCGGAGGGCCGCAGCCCCGAGTACTACGGGGACAGCGCCCTGGAGTGGAATCCGTACCATCCGGTGTCCCAGCGGCCCATCGCCTCGGTGGCCGAGGACCTGGTCCGGTCGCTCAACTACCGCACGACCATGGCCTCCTTCGACGACGAGGCCGGTCACTTCGACAGCAAGCAGCCGCCGACCCGGCCCGAGATCCTGATCGTCGACCGCTGGGCGGTGGAGGACGAACAGCGCCGTCAGCGCCTCGCGGCCTTCGACCAGGAGTCCCGGCCCTGGATCAACGTGGTCGTGCCGTGGAACCGCTACGACCACCAGAGCCGTGCGAAGGAAGCGGAACTGGCCCAGCGGCTGGAGGAGACCTTGCCCGTCAAGATGAGCCAGGGGCGGGCCGCCTGCCGGGCCGCGGCCAACGGAGTGGCCAACATGGAGACCCTCGGGCAGATCCTTCCGCAGGTGGTCGAGGCCGCCGCCCAGCAGTTCCTCAGACACGCGCAGGTGTACCTCCCGGCCGGCAACACCCATACGGAACGCCCGCGGCTGATCGGGCCGATGGGGATGAGCGGACCGCCCGTACCGCCGCCGGCACCCTTCCCGCCCGACGCCCAGCAGAGATACGCCGACAGCACCGACAGCCACACCGGCACCGACAGCCACGACAGCACCGACAGCACCGACAGCGACGCCAGCAACGACACCGACCGGGGGGACGCGGATGACAGCGAGTCGTGACAGCCGGGACAGCCGTGACGGACGCATCGTCACCTTCTACTCGTACAAGGGCGGCACGGGCCGCACCATGGCGCTGGCCAACACCGCCTGGATCCTCGCCGCCAACGGCAAGCGGGTCCTCGCCGTGGACTGGGACCTGGAGGCCCCGGGCCTGCACCGTTTCTTCCACCCCTTCCTGGACCCCTCCACACTCGGGGCCACCACCGGGGTCATCGACCTGATCAGCGAGTACGCCTGGGCGGCGACCAGCCCGGTGCAGCGCGCCGACGACTGGCACAAGGACTACGCGCGGATCCAGCCGCACGCCGTCTCGCTCACCCCGGAGACCCTCGGCTGGGAGTTCCCGGACGGCGGCACGCTCGACTTCGTCTCGGCGGGCCGGCAGAACCGCGAGTACTCGGCGACCGTCTCCACCTTCGACTGGGACAACTTCTACGACCGGCTCGGCGGCGGCCTGTTCTTCGACGCCTTACGCGCGGACATGAAGCGGAACTACGACTACGTCCTGATCGACAGCCGCACCGGTCTGTCCGACATCGCGGACATCTGCACCGTGCACCTCCCCGACGTCCTCGTCGACTGCTTCACCCTCTCCGACCAGTCCATCGACGGCGCCGCCTCCGTAGCCCGGCAGATCGACGAGCGGTTCAACGACCGCGGCATCAAGATCTACCCGGTCCCGATGCGCATCGACGAGGGCGAGAAGGAGAAGGCGGACGCCGGCCGGGCGCTGGCCCGGATCAAGTTCGACCGTTTCCCCAACGGCCTGGTCGGGGACGAGCTCACCTCCTACTGGGGCGCGGTGGAGATCCCGTACCGCCCCTACTACGCCTACGAGGAGACCCTGGCCACCTTCGGGGACGAGGCCGGGCTCACCAACTCCCTGCTGTCCGCCTTCGAGCGGCTGACGACCGTGGTCACCGAGGGCGAGATCACCTCCATGCCGGCCATCGGCGAGGAGGTCCGGCTGCGCATCCGGGACGCCTTCACCCGGCGCCGCCCCGCCCTGCCCGCCGACCTGTTCCTCTCCTACGTCGCCGAGAACCGGATGTGGGCCGACTGGATCGAGTCGGTGCTCACCCGCGCCGGCTTCCGGGTCGTCCCCAAGGACGTCTCCGCGGAGCAGGTGGCGGGAGCCTCCGCCGGGGACACCCTGGGCGGCGCGGGCATCAGCATCGACACCGCCGCCCGGACCGTGGTGCTGCTCTCCAGCGCCTACCTCAAGTCGGCCCGGGCCGTGGACGTCTGGAACCGGGCGGCCGCCGAGGACCCGACCGGCGGGCGGCGCCAGCTGGTCCCGCTGCGGGTGGGCGACGTACGGCTCGCCACTCCCTACATCGACCGCAATCCGGTGGACCTGTTCCGGCTCGACGAGGTGCACGCCACCACCGCCCTGCTGCGCGCGGTGGAGCGGCCGATGGCCCTGCCCGACAGCGTCAACAGCCCCTCCCAGCCCGGCCCCCGGTTCCCCGGAACCGTCCCGAAGATCTGGAACGCGCCGCCCCGCAATCCCGGCTTCACCGGGCGCAGCATCGTGCTGGAGCGGATGCGCGACCAGCTCGGCGGCGGCATGGCCGTGGTGCTGCCGCAGCCGCAGACGCTCTACGGTCTCGGCGGCGTCGGCAAGACCCAGGTGGCGCTGGAGTACGTGCACCGGTTCATGGCGGACTACGACCTGGTGTGGTGGATCTCCTCGGAGCAGACCGACGACGTGGTCGCGGCCCTCGCGGAGCTGGCCGTGAGGCTGGGCGCGCAGACCGGGGAGGACATGTCGGCGGCCTCGCAGGAGGCGATCGACCTGCTGCGGCGGGGGGTGCCCTCCTCGCGGTGGCTGCTGGTCTTCGACAACGCCGACGATCCGGAGGCCCTGAAGCGGTTCTTCCCGCCGGGCGGGCCGGGCCACGTGCTGGTGACCTCCCGCAACCAGTCCTGGTCGCAGTACGGTGACGCGCTGCCGGTGGACGTGTTCCTGCGGGAGGAGTCCATCGAGCACCTCCAGCGCCGGGCCCCGGGGCTCAGCAAGGACGACGCCGAGCAGGTGGCCGTGGCGGTGGGCGACCTGCCGCTGGCGGTGGAGCAGGCGGGCGCCTGGATCGCGGAGACCGCGACGCCGGTGTCCGCGTACATCGAGCAGCTGGCCCAGCAGGCCGCGCGGGTGCTGGCGCTGAACCAGCCGCCCGGCTACCCGGAGCCGGTGGCCGCCACCTGGAACGTGTCCATAGAGCGGCTCCAGTCCCGGTCCCCCGCCGCCGTGCGGCTGTTGCAGCTGTGCGCCTTCTTCGCGCCCGAGCCGATCTCGGCGAACCTCCTGTACAGCAAGGAGATGATCGACGCGCTGAAGCCGTACGACTCCTCCTTGCAGGAGAAGCTGGTGCTGGGCCGGGTGATCCGGGAGATCGGCCGTTTCGCGCTGGCCAAGGTCGACCAGGTCAGCAACAGCATCCAGGTCCACCGCCTGGTCCAGGCGGTGATCCGGGCGCAGCTGTCGGAGGAGGAGCAGAGCCAGGCCCGGCACGCGGTGCACCGGATCCTGGCGGGTGCCCGGCCGGACGACGACGAGCCGATAGACAACCCGGAGACCTGGCCGCGGTTCAACACGATCTGGCCGCACCTGACCCCGTCCGAGGCCCGCTACTGCAAGGAGCCGGAGACGCGCCGGCTGCTGATCGACCGGGTCCGCTACCTCTGGAAGCGCGGTGACTTCAAGGCGGCGTACGCGCTGGGCGAGGAGCTGCGCGAGGTCTGGAAGGAGACCCTGGGCGACCACGACCTCCAGTACCTCTACCTGCGGTTCCACCTCTCCAACATCCTGCGCTCGCAGGGCCGGTTCGTGGAGGCGATGGAGCTGGACGAGGGAACGCTGGAGCGGCAGCGCAACGCGCTCGGCCCCTCGCACCCGCACACGTACATGACCACGAGCGGTCTGGCGATGGACCTGGGTGCGCTCGGCCGCTACGGCGAGGCGATGGAACTGGCCACGGCCGCGCACGAGGGCTTCGGGCAGATCTTCCACGAGGCGCATCCGCGCACCCTGGCCGCCGCGAACAACCTGGCGCTGAACCTGCGCATGATCGGGCAGTACTCGCGGGCCCGGGAGATCGACCAGGAGGTCTTCGACCGGCGTACGGAGGTGCTGGGCCCGGACCACCCGTACACCCTGTCCTCCGCGCAGAACCTCGCCCGCGACCTGCGCGAGGTGGGCCGGTACGACGACTCGGTGCAGCTGTTGAGCCGGACGTACGAGATCTACAAGCGGCAGCTGGGCCGGGCCTTCCCCGGCACGCTGTCGGCGGCGAAGAACCTGGCGGTGTCGCTGCGGCGGGCCGGTGACCTGGAGGACGCGCTGCGGCTGACGACGGCGACCCGCAACCGCTACCGGGCCAAGTACACCTCGGTCAACCCCGACCTGCTGGCCTGCGAGCTGAACCTGGCCGCGGACCTGTTCGCGACCGGGGACCCGGGGGCGGCGAGGGACCTGGCGCAGGAGGTGGTGGACGAGTACATGAAGGTGCCGGGCGAGCGGCACCCGTACACCCTGGCCGCCCTGAACAACCTGGCGGTCTTCCACTGGGGCACGGGCGCGGCCGACACGGCGGACCCGATGCTGCGGCAGGTGATCCTGCTGATGCGGGACGTGCTGGGCGACAACCACCCACACACCATCTTCGCCCACCTCAATCTGGCCAACGCCCGGGCCGACCTGGGCGATCCGGAGGGTGCGCTGGAGCTGGAGCGGCTCGCGGTGCGGCGGCTGCGCGAGGCCCTGGGGGCGCACCACCCCGAGACCCTGGCCAGCGCCTCCAACATGGCGGTCAGCCTGGACATGATGGGCCGCAAGGAGGAGGCGGCCCGGGTGCGTTCCGAGGCGGTGTCCGAGCTGACGCGACTGCTCGGCGAGGAGCACGGGCTGACCCGCTTCGCCCGCGACGAGCGGCGGGTCCACCGCGACCTGGAGCCCCTCGCCGTGTGATCCGACCGCGGGCGGCGGGGGCCTCGCCACAGCGGGGTCCCCGCCGCCCGCCACCCGACAGCAGGGGGGCGCTGTGACCGACAGCATGACCTTTCGCAACGAGGACCTGCCGGCCCTCTTCCACCACACCGACCAGGCGGCGATCTCCCGGCAGCGGGAGTCCACCCAGGCCACCCGCGCCCAGCTGATGCTGCTGGTCGCGGCCGCGGCCGCCGCCGCACTGCCCGCGGGGCCGCAGCTGGGCTCGCTGCGGCTGTTCGGGCTGCTCAGCGTGCTCGCGTACACCGGGGTGCTGGCCGTGGGCGTACGGGCGACCAGGCGCCGGGCCCGCCCGCAGTGGCAGCTCAACCGCAGTGCGGCGGAGTTCATCAAGTCCCTGGCCTGGCGGTACGCCGTGCACGGGGCGCCCTTCGGCAGTGACGCGGGCGGCGCGGAGTCGACGTACCGCACCCGGCTGGAGGCGGGGCTGGACGAGCTGCGCAAGATGGGCTGGGAGGATCCGCGGGCCGCCGGGCAGGTGCCGGAGGGCGGGGAGATCACCGGCGCGATGCAGCGGCTGCGCGGGCTGGACTACCAGGTGCGGCGGGAGACGTACGTCCGGGACCGGCTGATCGAGCAGCGCAACTGGTACCGGCGGCGGACGGAGGTGTCCCGGCGGGCGACGACCGTGTGGTCGTGGACGATCGTGCTGCTGACCTGCCTGGCCCTGCTGTTCGCCCTGTTCGGGGCGCTCGGCTCGGGTCCGGGGCCGAAGCTGACGGGCCTGCTCAGCGCGGCCGCGGCGGCCGGCATCGCCTGGAACGAGGTGCGCCGCCACCATCCGCTGATCGAGGCGCACACGCTGATCGAGCAGGACCTCGCGGCGATGATGGTCGTCATGCAGACGACGATCACCGAGTCGCAGTGGCCGTCGGCGGTCTACGAGACGGAGCGGTACGTGTCCCCGCAGCACACGGACTGGCTCGCGCGGCACAGCAGTTGACGGTGATTCAGGTGGAGGTGTGGCCCGGGCTCCCGGGATTCAGTCCCGGGTCACGCCCTCGCGCCAGATGACGGTGACCGGCTTGCCGAGCGCCCGCGCGTAGGCGACGATCTCGCCGGTGCCGCCGTGCCCGCGGGCGGGCAGTCCGTCCCAGACGGCGACGAGCCGGTCGCAGGAGTCGGCGATGTAGGTGCCGGCGGCATAGTAGGCCTCGTCCGTGGAGCGGGCGAAGTCCATCCGGACCTCCTGGGCGGCCCGGTGCCTGAGCCCCCGGTAGCGGGCCAGGGCCGCGGCGTCCTCGAAGGTGCCTTCGTAGTCCCCGCTGGGGATCACCACGGTGAGGTCGGCGCCGTACTCCAGCGCGATGACGGCGAACAGCTGGTCGGCTCCCTCCGCGAGGCTGGAGAAGGCCTCCAAGGGCCCCTGGTGACCGCCCAGTACGGCCCGCAGGGCGTCCTCCACATGGCCGAGCACCTCGCCCGGAATGAACCGGTGCCCGGTCACGCCGATGCGCTTCATACGGAAACCTGCCTCCCCCGTGGACACGGTCACCCTGGACATCCTCCCAGAAGGCGGGAGGACGTCCAGGGGTACGGCGGGGGCGCGTGGGTCACGGTCAGTAGACGCTGACCCCGTAGGCGTTGAGGGCCTCCACGACGGGCTGGAAGAAGGTGGTGCCGCCCGAGGAGCAGTTGCCGCTGCCGCCGGAGGTGAGGCCGACCGCGCGGGTGCCGGAGTAGAGCGGGCCGCCGCTGTCGCCGGGCTCGGCGCAGACGTTGGTGCGGATCATGCCGTAGACGATGTCGCCGCCGCCGTAGTTGACGGTGGCGTTGAGGCCGGTGACCCGGCCGCTGTGGGTGCCGGTGGTGGATCCGCGCCGGGTCACGGACATGTTGACCGTCGCGTTCACGGCGCTGGTGATGTCCTGGCCGCCGACGGTGCCCGGCGGGACCGGCGTGTTGCTGGCGTACTTGATCAGGCCGTAGTCGTTGGTCGGGAAGCTGGATCCGGTGGTGGAGCCGAGCACGGTGGTGCGGGCGGAGTTGGTCCACCAAGTGCCGGCGCCGTCGGTGCAGTGCCCGGCGGTCAGCGCGTAGTAGTTGCTGCCGCTGCGCACGTTGAAGCCGAGCGAGCAGCGCCAGCTCGACGCGTAGATGGCGTCGCCGCCGGAGGCCAGCTTGGTCAGTTTGCCGGGGGTGCGCTCGATGCGCAGGGCCGAGGCGTTGCTGCCGGCCTCGCGCTTGATTCTCGTGATGTCCGCGGCCGAGACCGTGGAGTCGGCGGTGACCACGAGGGTCCCGGTGGCGGGGTCGGTGTGCCAGGCGGTGCCCGCGACGTCGGCGCGCAGGACGGACGCCCCGGCCGAGGCGAGCCGGTCGGCGCCGAGTCCGCCGTCGGGCGTGTCCGCGCTCGCCGCGGTGGGGGCGGCGAGCGCTGCGACGGCGGCCAGGCCGGTGGCCGCCGCGAGCAGCCTGGTACGGGTGATGCGCTTGATCCTCACTTCTCGTCCTCCTGGAGAGGGGTATGGGGCCCGGCGGATGTGGGGGTGCCGCAGCCCGTGAGGCGCAGCCGGGGGCACGACCGGCGCATGAGTTTTGGCCGTGCCCCTGACAAGCGCTGTCGGGAGTGTCCTGTCGTCAGATACCGGTCGCAAGGGCGTCTTTCAGCCGTCGCTCGCCCGCCGCGACCTCGAAGGGCAGTGTGTTGCCGGGCGGGGGGAAGGGGCAGATGAAGTGGTCCGCGAAGGCGCAGGGCGGCAGAAGGGCCCGGTTGAAGTCCACGGTCACCGCACCCGACGCGTCCGGGGTCCCGGGCCTCAGGAAACGGAACCGGTAGCTCGAGCGCCCGCCGGTGGCATCGCCGAAGACGGCCCAAAGGCTGCCGTCCTCCTCGTCGACGGCGGCCTGGAGGGTGTGCTCGACGCCCTCGAAGCGGAACCCGAGTTCGCCGCCGAGACCGAGGCCGCGGGCCCGCCCGTCGGCGTTCTCCACCTGGACGGTCCGGTCCTCGCCGTACGGCCGGAAGTGCCCCGGCAGCGCGAATGCGGGATCGTAGGGGGTCGCCTCGATGCCGGTGAAGGCCGCGCGGGCCTTGGAGTCGGGGTCGAAGACGCGTACCGCCCACTCGCCCTCGCGCCGGATGACCACGAGCCGCGTCCGCCCGGCTTCGAGCCGGGAGTGCGCGGGCGGGGCCCCGTCGGAGGCGAGTACGGCGTCACCGGTGAAGGGCTCGCCGTCGAGGCGGATCCCGTCCTCGGCGGCGGCGGAGAGGGCCACCCCGCCCTCGGTGGCGCGCCAGCGCCCCGGAACGGCCGGAATTCGACCTTCCGGGTAATCGGCGAGCCAGTGGGTGCCGGTCAGCGCGAGGGGGCCGTAAGGGGCGGACACGGTGGCCACCCGGTGCTCGTGCCATTTCCGCCAGGCGGCGGGCGGATCGTCTGCGTCATCGCTCATGCCGCTCAACCCTTCCACACCGGTCCGGACGGGAATCCCGGCGTACGCCGTCCGGACCTGCGGAATCCGACCGTGCCTCAGCAGTCGCAGCCGCAGTTGCAGTCGCAGCAGCCGCCGCCGTCGCCGCCACCGCCGCCACTGCCCCCGCTGCCGCCGGTCGGGGCGGAGTTCGGCTGACAGCAGTTGCAGCACTCGCAGGCCTCGCACCACGCGTCGCGCTTCTTGCGGGACCAGGGGCCCTCGTGGTCGCTGCAGCAGATCTGGCAGGTGCAGAAGAGGCCGATGGCGACGGCGCAGCCGGCCAGCAGCCCGCGGCGCGGCTTCTGACCGCCGGGCCCGCCGTGACCGCCGTGACCGCCGGGCCCGCCGTGACCGCCTCCGTGGCCGCCGCTACCGCCTCCGTGACCGCCGCCGCCGGGACCCCACGGGCCGCCCGGGCCCACGGGCGGCGGAGCCGCCGGACCGCCGGGAGCGGGCTGCCCGTACGGGTTCCCGCCGTAGGGGCCGCCCTGGCCGTACGGGGCGCCGTTGCCGTACGGAGTGCCGTTGCCGTACGGAGCGCCGTTGGGGTACGGGGCGCCGTTGGGGTACGGGGCGCCCTGGCCGTACGGGTTGCCCGCGTACGGGTCGTACCCCTGCGGCTGTCCGCCCCCCTGGCCGGCCGCGTTCGTCACGCCGTGCCGGCAGGTGCCGGTCCCGAAGGCCCGGTCCACCGAGGTGCGCAGCTCGTGCACCAGCAGCCGGTGGGCGAGGCCGGAGTCGGCGAACTCCACCTCGGCCAAGGCCAGCCTGATGCCCTGGAGGGCGTCGTCGCACAGCCTCCTGGCCTCGGTGAGGGAGGTGCCGGTGGCGGTGAGCGGGTTCCAGGCGCCCGCCTCGGCGTCGGCGGCCTGGTCCTCCACGGCGTCCAGCAGGTGCGCGAGACGGCCGAAGTACCGGCCGGCCTCCGCCAGCGCGGGGCCGTTGCCTGGCCGTCCCGCGAGGACCGAGGTATGCGCGAAGGCGGCGGCCGTCGCCGTCTCCGTCGGCTCGGTGACCACGAGCACGGGCGTGCCGAGGCCGGCCAGCGTCTCGATGCCCCCTTGCCGGTCCACGGCGTCCACGAGCACCGCGGTGTCGAAGCCGAGCGAGGCCCCGGTACGGGCTCCGGCCCGGTCCCAGCCGCGGGCCACCTTGCGGGCCGCCATGGCGATGGGGGCGCGGGCCAACAGCCCGTCCCGGTCCGCGACGTGGTCCCGCACCTTCGCGGAGGCCAGCACGAGCGAGACGGCGGCGGCGAGCCGCGCGCCCTCGCCGTTGGCCACCGGGGCGGTGCGCATCCCGCGCAGTGGACAGGGTCCGGCGGTGCGCCGGGAGCCGGGAGCCGGTCCCGACTGAGCCTCCGTCAGAACGGAGACGAGCAGCCCGTCGTAGTTGGTGACGATCCTGGCGAACTGGCCGTGGTCACCTCGAAGTGCCAGGCACAGCCCGCACAGATGGGCCATCCACTCCGCCTTGAACCGTTCGCCCAGCCGGTGCGTGCAAGGTCTGACTATGCCGAACAAACCGCTTCCCCCGTGTGTCGTGCGCGTGCCTGCCGGGCATCGTACCGACCCCCGCCACTCACCCGTACGCCCCCGCCGGTCACCCGGACGGAGGCGCCGGTCGTATTTTCACTCAGTCAGCAGTGGTAGCTGCCAGGACCCTTGACCGTGCAACGGATGTTCTGCACCAGTACCGTCACGAAACCCCTGCGCGGCGACTATCCACTTGGCGCGTTGTCAGCATCATGGACGACCATAGGGGCAGCGGAGAGAAGACAGACTGACCGCGTTGAAAGGAGGCGTCCATGGGTTCGGTGCGCAAGGCGAGTGCCTGGCTGGGTCTCGTGGAAGACAGCGACGACGAGCGTTACTACGACGACGACTACGCGGAGCCGGCCCAGGGTTCGGTGGCCGGCCCCGGCGAGCAGTGGGTGACCGACCCGCGGGTCCGGGTCGCCTCCGAGTCCGCCGTGGAGCAGGGGCGCCGCATCGCTACGGTCACCCCGGACGGCTTCCGTGACGCGCGCGGCATCGGCGAGCTGTTCCGCGAGGGCGTCCCGGTGATCGTGAACCTGTCGTCGATGGACCCGGGCGACGCGAAGCGCGTGGTCGACTTCGCGGCCGGCCTGACCTTCGGGCTGCGCGGCTCGATCGAGCGGGTGGCGACCAGAGTCTTCCTGCTGACCCCGGCCGACACCCAGATCGTGAGCGGCGAGCCCGGCGGCCGTTCGCGCGACTTCTTCAACCAGAGCTGAGCAGGGCTCTCACCGGAAGGCGTCGAGCCCGGTGAGCGCCTTGCCCAGCACCAGTTGGTGCATCTCGACGGTGCCCTCGTAGGTGAGGACCGATTCGAGGTTGGTGGCGTGCCGCATGACGGGGTATTCGAGGGAGATCCCGTTGGCACCCAGGATGGTCCGCGCGGTGCGACAGATCTCGATGGCCTCGCGGACGTTGTTGAGCTTGCCGAAGCTGATCTGCTCCGGCCGCAGGGTGCCCGCGTCCATCCGCCGGCCCAGGTGGTGGGCGAGCAGGATGCCCTTGTGGAGTTCCAGGGCCATGTCAGCGAGTTTGGCCTGGGTGAGCTGGAAGCCGCCGATGGGCCTGCCGAACTGCTCCCGCGTCTTCGCGTAGTCGAGCGCGGACTCGAAACTGGCGCGCGCCGCGCCCATGGAACCCCAGACGATCCCGTACCGCGCGTGGCTGAGGCAGCCGAGCGGCCCCTTCAGCCCGGTGACACCCGGAAGCACCGCGTCCGCGGGCAGCCGTACGTCGTCCATCACCAGCTCGCTCGTCACGGACGCCCGCAGCGACCACTTGTGCTTGATCTCGGGCGCGGAGAACCCGGCGCTGTCGGTGGGCACCGCGAACCCCCGGATCCCCTCGTCGGTCTGCGCCCACACGACGGCGACGGCGGCCACCGAGCCGTTGGTGATCCACATCTTGCGCCCGTTCAGCACCCAGTCGCCGCCGTCGCGCTTGGCGTACGTCCGCATCGCGGCGGGGTCCGATCCCACGTCGGGCTCGGTCAGCCCGAAGCAGCCGATCAGCTCGCCGGCCGCCATGCCGGGCAGCCAGCGCTGCTTCTGCTCTTCGGAGCCGTACTTCCAGATCGCGTACATGGCCAGCGACCCCTGTACGGAGACCAGCGAACGGATCCCGGAGTCGGCGGCCTCCAGCTCCAGGCAGGCCAGCCCGTACTGCACGGCGCTGGCGCCCGCGCACCCGTAGCCGGTGAGGGACATTCCGAGCGCCCCGATCGCCCCGAGCTCCCGGGCCAGCTCCCGGATCCCGGGCAGCTCGCCGCTCTCGTACCACCCGGCGATGTGCGGCAGCACCCGGTCGGCGGCCCAGCCGCGGACGGTGTCGCGGATGGCGAGGTCCTCGGGTCCGAGCAGCTCGTCGAGCCCGAGCGGATCGGTGGGTACGAATGACGGCACGAAGGGCCTCCCGGCGGCATGAGACGGTCGGTGCGGCGCGGTTCCCGCACTGCGCCGCCGACGCTAGACGCCGAATTCCCCACGCGTCCACCCCCACCAGCGACGGAGCCCCGGCCAATTCCAGCCCCGCCGACGTTTGAGGCGCGGGGACCGGCCGATTCCAGCCCCGCCGGCGTTTGAGGCGCGGGGTCCGGGGTGGAGCCCCGATCTTTCAGCCCCGCCGGCGTTTGAGGCGCGGGGTCCGGGGCGGAGCCCCGGGTGGGTGCGGGGGTCAGCCCGCGTGTTCCACCCGGCTCGGGCAGGGATCCCCGGTGGCCTGCGCGGGCAGCGCCACGGCCCCGCCCTCACCCTCGGCCGACACCTCGCACTCCATCGCCCGCGGCAGCTTCAGCGCCATCACGGCCCCCGCGAGCAGCAGCGCCGCGCTCACCACCAGCGTCACGTGCAGGCCTTGCACGAACGAGTGCCGGGCCGCGGCGTAGAGGGACTCCCCCGCGGCTCCGCCGAGGTGCGCGGCGATCTGGTAGGCCTCGCCCAGAGAGTTCGCGGCGCCGGCCGAGTCGGCCTCCGAGACCCCGGCGACGTGCGCGAGCCCCGGCGCGTAGGCGGCGTTCATCACGCTGCCCAGCAGGGCGATGCCCATGCCCGCGCCGAGCTGGTACGAGGTCTCGCCGATCGAGGCGGCGGCGCCTGCGGTGGCCGCGGGGGCCTCGCTCAGCATGGACTCGTACGCGGCGAAGAGCGTGGTCTGGAGCCCGAAGCCGAGCAGGACGAAGCCGACGGTGAGCAGTACGGGCCGGTCCTGCTGGCCCATGAGCGTCAGCAGGAGCACGGCGAACGCGGTGAGCACGAAGCCCAGCGAGACCATCGTGCGCGGGCCGATCCTGGCCAGGGTGTAGGAGCCGGTGGCGCCGGCGGCCATGGCGGCGAAGGTGAGCGGCAGCAGCCGCAGGCCGGTCTCCAGCGGGCTGAGGTGCAGCACGAGCTGGAGGTACTGGACGGCGATCAGCTCCAGGCCGACCAGCGCCAGCATGGCGAGCACGATGCAGCCGACGGAGGTCGTGAAGGCGGCGCGGGAGAACATCCGCATGTCGATCAGCGGGTGCGCACGCCGCTTCTGCCGCCGTACGAAGAGGATCAGCAGGGCCACGCCGAGCATCAGCGGGACCAGTGCCTCGGCGTCGAGGAGCTGCCGTTCGGCGCCCAGCCGCTTGACCCCGAGCACGGCGCCGAGCACGCCGGCGGCGGCCATCAGCGCGCCGGTGACGTCCCACGGCCCGTCGGAGGTGCCCTTCGACTCGGGCAGCAGCCAGCGGCCCAGCGGCAGGATCAGTGCCATCAGCGGGATGTTGATGAGGAAGACGGAGCCCCACCAGTAGTGCTGGACGAGGAAGCCGCCGAGTACCGGTCCGCTGGCGGCGCCGACGGCGGCGACGGCGGTCCAGATGCCGATGGCGAGGGCGCGCTCGCGCCGGTCGGGGAAGACCTGGCGCAGGATCGACAGGGTGGCCGGCATGATCATCGCGCCGCCGATGCCGAGCAGGGCGCGGGCGGCGATCAGTACCTGGGCGTTGTCGGCGAGGGCGGCGAGGGCCGAGGCCACGCCGAAGAGTCCGTAGCCGAGGAGGAGGATCCGGCGGCGGCCGACCCGGTCGCCGAGGGTGCCGAAGAGGATCAGCAGTGCGGCGCAGACCAGCGGGTAGGCGTCGACGATCCACAGGAGTTCGATGGAGCCGGGGCGCAGGTCCTCGGTGACGGAGGGGACCGCGACGTGCAGGATCGTCGCGTCGAGCGCGACGAGGACCAGGCTGACGCACAGGACCGCCAGGACGACCCAGCGGTTGGTCCCGCCGGAGGCCGCGGTGATCCGCTGCCAGGGGGAAGGGTTCCTGTCGCCGGTCACGTTCGTCCCCGACATGCATGTACCTCCCAGGTGATCCCTCGCACTCGGCGGACCAGCGTCTTGTGGAGCCACGGGGGTGGTGCGCTGTGCGGCTTCCTACGGGGTCCGGCATCGACACGCGAGTGAGCGATCAGCGTACGCGAGTTCGCCTGACCGATACGTGGTCAAGCTCTCATCCCGGCGGCGGCCGCCGTGTGGTGTGCGCCACTCTTCCCACGTCTGCCCTCCCCCCACGTACACGCGCGCTCACGGCGCGTGGTTCTCGGACCCGCTGCGGGCCCCGCCACCGATAATCATGCCCGTGAAAGATCTTGGATTGCGCCGGGCCGCACCCGCGCTGGCCGTCTTCGCGGCGGTCCGGCTGCTCGGGCTGACCGTGCTCGGCGCGTGGGGGGCGGCGGCGGGCAGCAGCCCGCACACGCTGCTGTCGGCCCGCTGGGACTCGCTCTGGTACGCCCGCATCGCCGCGGAGGGGTACGGGTACGAGGTGGTCCTCCCGAACGGGCACGTCCACTCGAACCTGGCCTTCTTCCCGCTGCTGCCCTGGCTGGAGCGGCTGGTGGCGGCCGTGACCGGGCTGTCGTACGGCTCGGCCGGCCTGGTGGTGTCGGCGGTCGCGGGGCTCGCGGCTGCCTGGGGGATCTTCGCGGTGGCCGATCTGCTCCACGGCCGCCGGGCCGGGGTGCTGGCGGTCGCCGCCTGGGCCGCGCTGCCCGTCGGGATCGTGCAGTCGATGGCGTACAGCGAGTCGCTGTTCACCGCCCTGGCCGCGTGGGCCCTGTACGGGGTACTGCGCGGCCGGTGGCTGACGGCGGGGCTGCTCGCGGCCGGCGCGGGGCTGACCCGCCCGGTCGGTGCCGCGGTGGTCGCGGCGGTGTGGGTGGCGGCGGTGCTGGCGTGGCGGCGCGGGGAGCGGTCCTGGTGGAAAGGGCCCGGAGGGGGCGCCCTCGCCGCGGGCGTGCTGCTGGCGCCGATGGGTGCGGCGGCGTACGTGCTGTGGGTCGGCGCGCGGACGGGCGGCGGGCTGCTCGGCTACCTGGACGTGCAGGCCGGCTGGGGCAACGGCTTCGACGGGGGCTGGGCCTTCGGCCGGTTCATCGGGGCGAAGCTGGCCTCCCCGGCCTTCGCGGCCGGGGCCGGTCTGCTGCTGGGGGTCGCGCTGGTGCTGTGGCTCTACTGGCTGTGCGTACGGCAGCGGCAGCCGGCGGCGCTGCTCGTGTACTGCGGGATCGTCGTGGCCCTCGCGCTGTGCGCGTCCGGGTACTTCGGCTCGAAGCCCCGGCTGCTGCTGCCGGCCTTCCCGCTGCTGCTGCCGGCGGCGGTGGCCATGGCCCGCTGGCGGACCCGGCGGGCGGCCCTGGTGCTGGGCGCGGCGGCCCTGGTGTCGGCGCTCTACGGGGCGTTCTGGCTGAACGGCTCGGGGCCTCCGTAGCCGGGGGCGCGGACCCGACATAACGGAATTGATCATTCCCTCCATCTTTCAGCAAAGGAATTGACCTGCGGCAATAAAGTCGGGGTAAGTGTGCGAAATAATTGCCGGGACAGCGGATCAGAAACGGTCCAACAGCAGTGGAAATGCCGGGAATTAACTCCCGCGTGAGACGAACTCCACATCACATGGTCATCACAAAGCCCGCGATTCGCCCGGGCCGACCAGCAGTGGGCGGTAACGTCGATTGAGTGCGTACCGACCAAATCCTGACCCGTCTGGAGCGGGTGTTCGCCCGGCTGGACCGGGAACCAGAGCGACCGGCTCATCTGCAAACCCCGCAGATGAGCCGGCACCGCGTCGTGCTCCTCGGATCGACCCTCGTGTTCTACCTCGCCATCGTGGTGGCCGTACTGACCACGTCCTGGCTCGTCCGGCTGGACTGGCAGATCATGTTCTTCCGGCCCTACGAGCAGTGGCCGCAGCTGCACGCCTTCCTCGACTACCTCGTCGTCCTGGGCCAGCGCGGACCCACCGCCGTCATGGTCGCGGCCTGGCTCGGCTGGCGCTCGTGGCGCCAGCACACCCTCCGCCCGCTGATCACCCTCGGCGTGGCCCTGCTCCTGCTCAACGTCACCGTCGGGGCCGTAAAGCTCGGCCTCGGCCGGCTCGGCCCGCACTACGCCACCGAGATCGGATCCGCCGAACTCTTCGCCGGCGGCGATATATTCCCTTCCGGCCACACCGCCAACGCCGTCGTGACCTGGGGAATCCTGGCCTACCTGGCTTCCACCGTGGTCACCCGGCGGGTGCTGTCCGTGGTGTCCGCGGTCGTCTCCCTGAGCGTCGGCGCCACCACCGTGTACCTCGGCACCCACTGGGTCAGCGACGTCCTGCTCGGCTGGTCCGCGGGTCTGCTGATCCTGCTGGCGCTGCCCTGGTTCGAGCCGCTCATCGCCCGCGCGGAGGCGTACGTCTTCGAGCTGCGCGAGCTGCTGCGCCGCCGGGCCGAGACCGGGCGGATGCCCGCGCCGGTCGCCGTCGCGCTCACCCCCCTGCTCTCCGCGGGCGGCAAGTGGCAGCTCCAGCGCGTCCCCGAGGCCGCCGCGGAGCCTGCCCCCGCGCCCGCCGCGCTGCCCGCCGCGACCGCCCCGGGAGGCGTCCTCACCGCGCACTCCCCGGCGCCCCGGCCCGCCGCGCTGCTGTCCGGCCGGCCGCACGTGATCCGGTCCGAGCGGACCCCGGCCACCCCGGCCGGCAGCCGCCGCCCGGCCCACGTCGAGCGGCCCGCCGCCGCGCGGGGGACGGCGGCTGCCGCCCGCCCGGCCACCGGCGGCTGAACCACCTCCGCGGGGCGGTACGCACAGCCTCACCCCGCGGCGCGCACGAGGCCCAGGCGGGCCGGGTCACCCACCCGGCCCGCCTTCGCCGTTCCCGCGGCCGCGCCCGCGGGACGTCAGCGGCGCGCCCGGACGTTCGTCCGTCCCGGGTCACACTTGTGTCACGGGATGTCGACAACTTCCGGCCGCCCGGCCCTGTGCGGTGTATTCATTTCCGGAACCCCCGCACCTCCGGCTCGAAGGCTCTTTGGAATTTCCCCCGAGGGGGCTCGAATTCCGTCGGAGATTTCCACCAGCCGCCTGGACCAGACCAGATGAATCCCCCTCAGATTCGTCACATGTCCTTCACCGTTACGGGCTCCACCGCCCGCGTCAGGAGATCCCTCGCGGCCCGGATCCGGTCGGTCAGCTCCGGCGGCTCGACGACTTCGAACTCACAGCCGAGCAGCATGACATGAATCACCAGAACGTCCAGGTTCACCGCCCCGGTGCGCAACAGACAGCTCTGCGCGTCGACGGGCTCCAGGGCCCCGTCGCTCGGCCCGATGACCCCTGCCGCCTCCTCCGCCGAAACCTTCAGCCGCAGCACCGCCCGGGCTGCGTACGCCTGCTGCGCCACCCCGCGCGAGACGTAGGCCGCGAGGTCCTCGGCCGGTGGCGGGCGCGGGGTGAACCGCGGGCCGTGCGGCGGTCTCGGCTCGATCCGGTCGGCGCGGAAGGTCCGCCACGCCTCCCGGTCCAGGTCCCAGGCGACCAGGTACCAGCGCCGCTCGGTGCAGACCAGCCGGTGCGGCTCCACGGCGCGGCGGGTGGCCTCGCCCTCGTGGTCCCGGTAGGCGAAGCGCAGCCGCTCGCTGTCGCGGCAGACGGCGGCCAGCTCGGTCAGCACCGACGGGTCCACCGCGGACCGCTCCGCCCCGCGCAGCATCGGCACGGTGAACTCGTTCAGCGCGGAGACCCTGCGCCGCAGCCTCGACGGCAGCACCTGCTCCAGCTTGGCCAGGGCCCGTACGGAGGCCTCCCCGATCCCCTCGACCCCGTTCCCGGCGGCGGTCCGCAGCCCGACGGCCACCGCCACGGCCTCGTCGTCGTCCAGCAGCAGGGGCGGCAGCTCGGCCCCGGCCCCCAACTGGTAGCCGCCGCCGGTACCGGGACTGGCGTGCACCGGGTACCCCAGCTCCCTCAGCCGGTCCACGTCCCGCCGGACCGTACGCGCGGTCACCCCGAGCCGCTCCGCGAGATCGGCCCCGGTCCAGTCGCGATGGGCCTGCAACAGGGACAGCAGGCGGAGGAGTCGTGCGGAGGTCTCGAGCATGCCAGCAGTGTGCCGGGTGCCTGACCGACAGCCGCTCCACCCCCCGCCGCCATGGCCGAGGGCCCGGACCGGCAAATCCCGGCCCGGGCCGCCGAATCCGGCCCCGCCGGCGCCAAGGCCCGGGGCCCGGACCGGCAAATCCAGCCCCGCAGCCGCACCCCAATCCAGCCCCGCCTCCATTTAAGGCCGCGGCCCGGGGCAATCCAGCCCCGCCGGCATTTGAGGCGCGAGGCCCGGGGCGGAGCCCCGGCAACGCCGCCCCACCCAATCCACCCCCGCCGGCGTTTGAGGCGCGGGGCCCGGGGCGGAGCCCCGGCAACGGCGCCGCACCCAATCCAGCCCCGCCGGCGTTTGAGGCGCGGGGCCCGGGGCGGAGCCCCGGGAACGGCGCCGCACCCGGACGAGTGAGCCGCCCCGCCCTCAGCCAGCCGGAGCCGACGCAGGCGCGGGCGCCGGCGCAGCCGGATCCGCAGGGGCCGGCACCGGCGCCGCGCCCGGCGGCAAGGGCAGTGCCGGATCCACCGCCGGCAACGACAGCAACAGCCCCACCGCGATCGCCCCCGGCCGCTCCCCGATCACCTCCCGGTTCGCCGCGTACAGCGCCTGCCACCCGCCCTTCACCCGCCGCGTCCGCGCGATCGACACCAGCGTCTCCCCGCCCCGCACCACGTGCATCCGCCCCGCCAGCCCGTACCTCTTCGAGCAAGCCGGCCACGCGTCCCACCCCTGCGTGGCGAGCACCTCCTCCGCCACCCGGATCTGCTGCTCCCGGCTCGCGAGATCGGCCCGCGGCGCGAAGCGCAGACCGCCGTACTCCTCCCAGGTCGGCTGCCAGAACTGCAGGCCTCCGTACAAGCCGTTCCCCGTGTTGACGGCCCACCGGCCGCTGCTCTCGCAGTCGGCCACGCAGTCCCAGGGCCACTGCCCGCCCGGCCCGCAGTCCCCCGGCCCGGTCCCGATCAGGCCCGGCGAGCCGGGGTGCGCGGCCCCGGCCGGCCCGGGCGCGGGCGGCGGCGGAGCCGCGGCTGCCGCACCGGCGGGGAGTACGAGGGCCAGTACGGCGGCGGCCGCGGCTCCGGCGGCCCGCAGGTTCCGGAGGCAGGGCATCGGGTCACGCTACGCAGCCCCCGCCGCCCTCTCGGCCCGCCACGCGGCGCGCCGCCGCGCCCCACCCGGTCGGCCGACCTGCGGGCCACCGCCAAACGGCCATCGGCGGCCACCAACTGCGCACAAGCAGAAAAGAGTTGCCACAAAACAACGCGCCGGTCGGACCGTTCACCCTCCCGGGGGCCAGGTTCGATTCCGTTCCCTCCAACGGCGTGACCCCGGCCGCCACTTTCCCGTTGATCCCGGCGAGCCGGGAACACCCCGGCCCCCGCACCTATGCCGAGGAGCCACCCCGTGCCGCGCATGCTCGACGTCAGTGATGAGGTACGTGCCGAGATCGGTGACGATGAAGCCGAGAGGCTGCTCGTCGGCGAGGGCGCGCCGCGCAGTTACGACTGCACCTCCTGCCGCACCCCTGGCGACCCGGAGAACGACCCCACCAGCACCGTGCTGTTCGTCGGCGAGGAGACCGCCGTCCTCGCCTTCGCCCACGCCACCTGCATCCCCTCGCAGGTCGTCTCCGTCTCCGAGGAGCAGCTCCAGGGCGCGGTCCGCAGCATCACCGGCGACAGCCCGGCTCCGTCGGTGCCCGCCCCCGGCGAGGGCCCGCAGAACGTGCCCGGCGGCCAGGCCGTCCTCGGCATCACGAGCGGACTGATCCTGATCGACGGCGCGCTGCACCCCGCCCTGGTCGTCGAGCCGACCGCGCCGATCGCGCGCCCCGGCACCACCGGCCCGGGCGACGACTTCCTGCCGCTCCTCATCGAGCAGGGCTTCATCCCGGTCACGGACACCGCCGAGCTGCCCTCCCCGCTGAACGGCTGGTCGGTCCTCCTCGCCGCCGGCCAGCTGCACGCCGTACTGCAGCCGGGCACCGACGGCGGCAGCCCCGTCGCCTGGTGGCAGGCGCACCAGGCGCTGTCGGTCACCGACGGCTGGCGGGCCGCCGTCAACAAGACCCAGCGGGTCCTCATCTACGCCGCGCCCGTCGGATCCATCGGCCAGCAGCCCCGCGAGGACCTGCTGCGCGACGCGCTCGACAAGGCCGCCGCCGGGGGCAAGCTCGTGGCCGCCTCGATGCCGCTGGCGGGTACGCCGGCCGCCTGACCCCCTCTTCCCGGGGGCTCGGTTCCCCTCCGGGGCGCCTGTTGCCGACTCGTGGGGCCCGCACCCCTTCGGCTCATTCGCCCCTGCCCGAGCTGCCGCCGGGCCTCCCGCCAGGGAGCCCGGCGGCGTGCGCCGGGGGTGCGCGGTCCGTCCCGCGCACCCCCGGCGATCTGCGTTTTCGCCCCGGTCACCCCGCATCCGCAGGGCGACGGTTTCGTTGGCTGATACGTGCATTCATACGACTCCTCCCGCGCCCCGTCCTTTCCGAGCACCGTCCCCCCGATGCGCCCCTCACGGGACCGGGACAGCGCTCCGGCCGCCTCGCACACCCCGATCTACGACACGCTGTACTCGGAGTACCTGCGCGCCTTCCGGGCCCTGCCGGGCGACCGGACGGGCGAGGAGGGCCTCGGCTTCACGGCGTTCTCGTACGGGGGCACGTACGGCGCCGGCGGATCCTCGTACGGCGGCGGGACCGGGAGCGGGTGGAACGGTTCGGCATGGCAGCAGAGCGACAGCTGGCAGCCCTCGTACACCCCGCAGCCGTCGTACTCCTACGCCTACGCCGGGCAGGGCGCCGAGAGTCCCGGATACACGAGCGGGCGGCAGAACCAGACCGGGATGCAGCACATCCCGGCGGCTCTGCCGCCCGCTCCGCGCCGGGGCTACTGACCCCGCGCCGGACTACTTCTTCTTGTGCTGGGCGCCGCGCTTCTCGCGCACCCGCACCGAGATGTGGATCGGAGTGCCCTCGAAGCCGAACTCCTCGCGCAGCCGGCGCTCGATGAAGCGCCGGTAGCCGTGCTCCAGGAAGCCGGAGGCGAAGAGGACGAAGCGCGGCGGCTTGCTGCCCGCCTGGGTGCCGAACAGGATGCGGGGCTGCTTGCCGCCGCGGATCGGGTGCGGGTGCGCGGCGACGACCTCGCCGAGGAAGGCGTTCAGGCGGCCGGTGGGGACGCGCGTCTCCCAGCCCGCGAGGGCGGTCTCGATCGCCGGGACCAGCTTCTCCATGTGGCGGCCGGTGAGCGCCGAGACGTTCACCCGCGGGGCCCAGGAGACCTGCTGCATCTCGGTCTCGATCTCACGCTCGAGGTAGTAGCGGCGCTCCTCGTCGAGCTCGTCCCACTTGTTGTAGGCGATCACGATGGCGCGGCCGGCCTCGACGGCCATGGTGATGATGCGCTGGTCCTGGACACTGATCGTCTCGGTGGTGTCGATCAGGATGACCGCGACCTCCGCCTTCTCGACGGCCGCGGCCGTGCGCAGGGAGGCGTAGTAGTCGGCGCCCTGCTGGAGGTGCACCTTCTTGCGGATGCCCGCGGTGTCGACGAACTTCCAGGTGATGCCGCCGAGCTCGATCAGCTCGTCGACCGGGTCGCGGGTGGTGCCGGCCAGCTCGTTGACGACGACACGGTCCTCCTTCGCGACCTTGTTGAGCAGCGAGGACTTGCCGACGTTCGGGCGGCCGATCAGCGCGATGCGGCGCGGGCCGCCGGGGGCGGCGGCGCCGAAGGTCTGCGCGGGGGCCTCGGGGAGGGCTTCGAGGACGGCGTCGAGCATGTCGCCGGTGCCGCGGCCGTGCAGCGAGGAGACGGGGTGCGGCATGCCGAGGCCCAGCGACCACAGGGAGGCCGCGTCGGACTCCCCGCTCTGGCCGTCGACCTTGTTGGCGCACAGGACGACGGGCTTGCCGGCCTTGCGCAGCAGCCGGACGACGGCCTCGTCGGTGTCGGTGGCGCCCACCTTGGCGTCCACGACGAAGACGACCGCGTCGGCGGCCTCGATGGCGTACTCGGCCTGGGCGGCGACGGAGGCGTCGATGCCGAGGACGTCCTGCTCCCAGCCGCCGGTGTCGACGACCTTGAAGCGGCGGCCGGCCCACTCGGCCTCGTACGTGACGCGGTCGCGGGTGACGCCGGGCTTGTCCTCGACGACCGCCTCGCGGCGGCCGATGATCCGGTTCACCAGGGTCGACTTGCCGACATTGGGCCGGCCGACGACGGCGAGTACGGGCAGCGGGCCGTGGCCCGCCGCCTCGATCGCGCCTTCGACGTCCTCGATGTCGAAGCCCTCTTCCGCGGCGAGCTCCATGAACTCCGCGTACTCGGCGTCGCCAAGTGCTCCGTGGTCGTGCTGGTCGTTCATGAAGTCCGTTCCTCGTCGTTCGTGGTGATCGGTGGCACCCGCGCAGCGCGGTTCCACTACTAGGTCAAGTCTCGCTCAGCGCCCGGTGAGGCGCTTGGCATCGGCCAGGTGGGCGGTCAGCCGGTCCTGGATGCGTACGGTGGCCTGGTCCAGCGCGGTACGGGTCCGGCGGCCGGTGCCGTCCCCGGCGTCGAAGGCCGAGCCGAAGACGACGTCGACCCGGCTCTTGAGGGCGGGCAGGCCCTTGACGACCCGCCCGGGGGTGTCGCCGCTGCCCAGGACGGCGACGGGCACGATCGGCGCGCCGCTGCGGACCGCGAAGTACGCGAGCCCGGCGCGCAGCGAGGCGAAGTCGCCCTCGCCCCGGGTGCCCTCCGGGAAGATCCCCAGGGCCCCGCCGTTCTCGAGCACCCCGAGGGCGCGGCCTATCGCCGTCCGGTCGGCGCCGCTGCGGTCCACCTTGACCTGCCCGATCCCTTCGAGGAAGGGGCCGAGCGGGCCGACGTAGGCTTCCTTCTTGATCAGGAAGTGCAGCGGCCGCGGGGCGGTGCCCATCACCATCGGGCCGTCTATGTTGTGCGAGTGGTTCACGGCGAGGATCACGGGGCCCGCGGCGGGCACCCTCCAGGCTCCCAGTACGCGCGGTTTCCACAACCCGTACATGAGCCCGATGCCGATGCGCCTGCCGACCGCCGCACCCTTGCGGGAGGGCGCTTCACTCACTTGCGGTCCGCTTCTCCTCGACCAAGGTCACGACGCACTCGATGACCTGGTCGAGGGTGAGCTCGGTGGTGTCGACCTCGACGGCGTCGCCGGCCTTGGCCAGCGGGGAGGTCTTGCGGCCGGAGTCGGCCGCGTCGCGCTTGATCAGGGCTTCCTTGGTGGCGGCCAGGTCGGCGGCCTCCTTGCCGCGGAGCTCGCCGCTGCGGCGGGCGGCGCGGGCCTCGGCGGACGCCGTCAGGAAGATCTTGAGGTCTGCGTCGGGCAGGACGGTGGTACCGATGTCCCGGCCCTCGACGACGATCCCGCCGTCGGTCTCCGCCGCCTCGGCGGCGATGGAGCGCTGCAGCGCGGTGATGAGGGTGCGCACCTCGGGGACGGCGCTGACGGCGCTGACCTTGGAGGTGACCTCCTGGGTGCGGATGGGACCGGCGGCGTCCAGGCCGTCCACGGTGATCGTGGGGGCGGCCGGGTCGGTGCCCGAGACGATGGCCGGCTTGCCCGCGGCGACCGCGATGGCCTGCGGGTCGTCGGTGTCGACGCCGTTGCTGATCATCCACCAGGTGATGGCCCGGTACTGGGCACCGGTGTCCAGGTAGCGCAGCCCGAGCTTGGCGGCCACGGCCTTGGAGGTGCTGGACTTGCCCGTGCCGGAGGGACCGTCGATGGCGACGATCACGGCGGACGGAGCTGCGGTTTCCACGGTGCGGGCACCTTCCTGGTTGCGCGTACGTGTCCGGGCGCGCGAAAACGCCCCTGCTCCAGGTTACCGGGCCCCGGACCCGTCCAGCCCCGGTCCCCGAACAGGGCGGCTCCACTGCGGGGGCTCCGCCCCGGAGCCCCCGCCTCAAACGCCATCCGGCCCCGCCCGCGTTTGAGGCGCGGGGTCCGGGGCGGAGCCCCGGCAGCCGGGCCGCGGGCTACTGCTGGCGCAGCGCCCAGCCCCGCTCGCGCAGCTCGGCCGTCAAGCCCGCCACCGCACGCGGCTCCACCATCAGCTGGACGAGACCCGCCTGCTGGCCCGTCGCGTGCTCGATCCGCACGTCCTCGATGTTGACCCCGGCCCGCCCGGCGTCGGCGAAGATGCGGGCCAGCTCGCCCGGCTGGTCGCTGATCAGCACGGCCACCGTCTCGTACACGGTCGGCGCCGCGCCGTGCTTGCCCGGCACCCGGACCCGGCCGGCGTTCCCGCGCCGCAGCACGTCCTCGATGCCGGCCGCGCCGCCGCGCCGCTTCTCCTCGTCGGCCGACTGGAGGCCGCGCAGGGCCTCCACGGTCTCCGCCAGGTCCGCGGCGATCCCGCTCAGGACGTCCGCCACCGGCCCCGGGTTCGCCGACAGGATCTCCACCCACATCCGCGGATCGGAGGCCGCGATCCGCGTCACGTCCCGGATGCCCTGCCCGCACAGCCGGACCGCCGTCTCGTCGGCCTCCTCCAGGCGGGCCGCGACCATGCTCGACACCAGCTGGGGGGTGTGCGAGACCAGCGCCACCGCCCGGTCGTGCGCGTCCGCGTCCATCACCACGGGGACGGCCCGGCACAGGGCCACCAGCTCCAGCGCCAGGTTCAGGACCTCGTGGTCGGTGTCCCGGGTCGGGGTGAGCACCCACGGGCGCCCCTCGAAGAGGTCCGCTGTGGCGGCGAGGGGCCCCGACCGCTCCTTGCCGGCCATCGGGTGGGTGCCGATGTACGCCGTCAGGTCCACGCCCAGCGCGGCCAGTTCCCGCCGCGGGCCGCCCTTGACGCTGGCCACGTCCACGTACGCCCGGGCCACGCCGCTCCCGATCACCTCGGCCAGCGTGGCCGCGACGTGGGCGGGCGGTACGGCCACGACCGCGAGGTCCACCTGGCCCTCCAGCGGCTCGTCGGAGCCTGCCCCGAGGGCGGCGGCCGTACGGGCCTGCGCCGGGTCGTGGTCGACCAGGTGCACGGTGATCCCGCGCGCGGTCAGGGCGAGCGCCGCAGAGGTGCCGATCAGTCCGGTTCCGATGACGACGGCGGTTCTCACGGGGGCGCTCCAGGGTTGCGTACGGCACGGCGGGGCTTGTCCGGCCAGGGTAGTGGGCACGGCGCACGCCGCGAGGGCCCGGGCCCGCGTCCTGCGGGACGCGGGCCCGGGCCCTCGGCGGCGGCTGTCAGAGCGCCTGCGCCCTGATGATGTCCTCCAGCGAACCCGACGGCACCTGGCCGTTCGGCGTCAGCTTGTCGACGGCCTTGGGCAGCGCCTCCGCGATCTCGCCGGCGGCCTTCTCCGGGGTGACGCCCGCCTGCTCGGCGACCTTCTGGAGGGTGTCTGCCGGCAGGGCCTCCTTGATCTGGTCGGCGCTGACCGGCTTGTTCTCGCCGGTGCCGACCCAGGACTGGGCCTGGTCGGCCAGCCCCGACTTGGTCAGCATGTCCATCAGGCCGCCCAGCGGGTTGTTCCCGCCGGCCGCCTGGGCCCCGCCCGCGCCGCCGCCCAGCAGGGCACCGAGCAGCGAGCCGAGGATGTTGCCGCCACCACCGCCCTGGCCGCCGCTGCCGCTGCCGCCGAGGAGACCGCCGAGAAGAGAACCGAGGTCGTTACCCGCCATGGTCATGCCTTTCGAAGAGGGGCCGGGCCGCGCGCGACAGCGGCGTACCCGGCTTCGAGACACGGACAATGTCACCCGAACCGGGTGACCCCGCCACTTGGCGCACGACCCCGCAGCAGCTGCGGTAGAACGATCGGCATGATCTTCCACATCGTCCCGCTCGCCGACTGGGCCGTCGCGCCCGATTCCCCGTACGCCCCGCCCTCGCTCGGCTCCGAGGGCTTCGTCCACTGTTCGGCGGACCGCCCGACGGCGCTCGCGATCGCCGACGCGCACTACCGCGAGGTACGGGGGACCCTGCTCGCGGTGGAACTCGACGAGGAGGCCCTGACCGCGGAAGTCCGCCGGGAGGGTGAATCGGGGGTCCGCTATCCGCACGTCCACGGCCCGCTGAACCGGGAGGCCGTGAGCCGCGTGTGGGAAGTCGTACGCACACCCGGCCGTCCTGCCTCACTGGTCCCGTGGCAGCCGGGTGCATGAACCGGCGCGGCGGGCTTCTTCCGAGGCCCTCCGCGGGCCAGGATGCTGCACGTCATCCGGCCACACAGCGAGGAGACAGTCATGAGCGACCCCACGCAGACCGCCCGGCGCACCGTACTGGCAGCAGGCGCGACCGCCCTGGCAGGCGGAGTGCTCACTGCCTGCGGCGGTGAGAGCGCGAAGGCGAAACCGGCGAGCGAGCCGGGCAGCGTCACGGAACCGTCCGCGCCCCAACCCGCGGCGGCCAAGAAGACGCTCGCCAAGGCGGCGGACGTGCCCGTCGGCGGCGGCACCATCCTCAAGGACGAGAAGCTGGTGATCACCCAGCCCACGGCGGGGAACTACCGCTGTTTCACGGCGGTCTGCCCCCACCAGGGCTGCCTCGTGACCAAGGTGGCGGCCGGCACCATCGACTGCGCCTGCCACGACAGCAAGTTCAAGGACACCGACGGCGCCGTGGCCAAGGGCCCGGCCACCCGCCCGCTGGCCGAGAAGAAGATCACCGTGGCGGCGGACGGCAGCATCGCGCTCGCTTAGCGGACGGGCGAGCGGGGAGCTTAGGCTCCCCGGATGGACGATCTGACGCTGGTACGGGACCACACGGTCTATCAGTGCGTGATGGGCTCCCGGGCGTTCGGCCTGGCGACGGAGGCGAGCGACACCGACCGGCGCGGTGTCTACCTCGCCCCGACGCCGCTGTTCTGGCGGTTCGAGAAGCCCCCCACGCACGTGGAGGGCCCTCGGGACGAGGAGTTCTCCTGGGAGCTGGAGCGTTTCTGCTCCCTGGCCCTGCGCGCCAACCCGAACGTCCTGGAGTGCCTGCACTCCCCCCTGGTGGAACGCCTCACCCCGGTCGGCGAGGAACTGCTCTCCCTGCGCGAGGCCTTCCTCTCCCGCCGGGCCCACACCAGCTTCAGCCGGTACGCGGCTTCCCAGCGCGGCAAGCTCCTCGCGGACGTCCGCGTCCACGGGGCCCCGCGCTGGAAGCACGCCATGCACCTGCTCCGCCTGCTGCTGTCCTGCCGCGACCTGCTGCGCACCGGCCACCTGACCATCGACGCGGGCCCGTACCGCGACCGCCTCCTCGCGGTCAGGCGCGGCGAGCTCTCCTGGGACGAGGTCGACGCCTGGATGGTCCGCCTCACCGAGGAGACCGAAGCCGCCCTGGCCACGACCGCCCTCCCCGAGGAGCCCGACCAGGCCCGCGTCGAGGACTTCCTGGTCCGCGCCCGCCGCGCGTCGGCCGGCACTCCCTAGGAGTTCGTGACCGGCGAACACCTCCTAGGACGTGCGCCGGCGTATGACGAAGGCGTCGAGCGCGTCGTAGGCCGAGCCGTACTCCGGCAGCGCCGAGACCGCCTGCGCCGCGTCGAGCACCCCGTGCAGCGCCTCGAACTCCTCCCGCACCCGGTCCACGGCCGGCCCCTCGTAAGCCCCGTGCTCGGCGGCCACCTTGGCCTCGATCAGGCCGGCGAGACGGGCGGGCGCCTCCGGTACCTCGGCCAGCAGGGTCGGCAGGTGCGCCTGCACCTCGCCCGACCGCATCAGGTGGACGCCGGTGAGCAGGGCCCGGAAGGCGTACAGCAGCGGCTTCAGCTCGGCCGCCTTCTCGAAGAGCCGCCACTGGGTGTTGGCGAAACCCCGGTAGTGGTGGGCGTGGTGGGAGGTCAGGACGCCGGGGGCGAGCGCGATCAGCTCCTCGTGCGCCGGGGTGGTGTGCACCACCAGCGGGGACAGCAGCTGCTCCAGGACGTAGCCGTTGCGGTTCAGCATCAGCCGGACGAACTTGCGCAGGTCGTGCGTGACGAGGTCCATCTCGACCCCGTCCCGGTCCCACATCCGGCTGCGGGTCTCCTCCGGTTCGCGCAGCCCGAGGAGCGCCTGCGCCGGGAGCAGGTGGGCTCCGCGCAGGTCGATGTCGGAGTCCCGGGACGGGAAGCCGTACAGGTGGGCGCCCGACACGGTGGCGAAGAGCAGCGGGTCGGGCTGTTCGGCCACGACGGGGGTCAGGTCGAGACTCAGTGCATCCAGCATGGATCAAGCATCCCAGAGGGCGCCGAAGGCCAGGAGTTCGTCCCGGTACTCGATGCGGCCCTCCCAGTCGCGCGGCCAGACGTCCGCGCCGAGGTGGGCGCCCGCGAAGGCGCCCGCCAGGCAGGCGATGGAGTCGGAGTCCCCGGCCGTGCAGGCCGCGCGGCGCAGGGCGGTCAAGGGCTCCTCCGGGAAGAGCAGGAAGCAGTGCAGGGCCGTGGCCAGGGCCTCTTCCGCGATCCAGCCGTCGCCGGTGGTCAGGCAGGGGTCGGTCTCCGGCGACGGGCTGCGCAGGGCCGCGGCGAGGCGGTCCAGGACGGCCAGGCACTCGTCCCAGCCCCGGGCGATGAAGGACTGCGCCGAGGCGTCGGAGGCCGTGCGCATCCAGAGGTCGCCGAGCCAGCGCTCGTGGTACCGGGTGCGGTTCTCCAGGGCGTACGAGCGCAGTTGCCCGACCAGGCCGGTCACCTCGGTGCCCCGGGCCAGCAGGAACACCGCCCGCGCGGTCAGGTCGGAGGCGGCCAGCGCTGTGGGGTGGCCGTGGGTGAGGGCGGACTGGAGCTGGGCGGCGCCCGCCCGCTCCTCCTCGGTCCAGCCGGGGACCAGCCCGACCGGGACGACCCGCATGTTGGCGCCGCAGCCCTTGGAGCCGAGCTGGCTGGCGTCCCGCCAGTCCCGCTCGGGGTGGTTCAGCAGCGAGCAGGCCCGCAGGCAGGTGTTGCCCGGGGCCCGGTTGTTCTCCGGCGAGTGGTACCAGTCGACGAACTCCTCCCGGACCGGGCGGGCGAGCCGCAGCGGGCCCACCCGGCCCCGGTCGGCCGCGGTCCGTATGCCCCGCGCCAGGGCGAGCGTCATCTGGGTGTCGTCCGTGACGATGGCCGGCCGGGGCAGTTTCATCTCGCGCCACGGGCCGGTCTTGGCGAGGATCGACGGCACGTCGTTGAACTCGGTGGGGAAGCCCAGGGCGTCCCCCAGGGCGAGGCCGATCATGGCGCCGGTGGCCGCGCGCTTCGTGGTGGCCGTCATCGGGGGTGTCCTTCCGTGGGGCGGAGCAGGGGCGGGTGCAGGGCGGTGGCCGGTCCGGGCCGGTACAGCGCGGCCGGTTTGCCGCGGCCCCCGGTGAGCCGGGCGGCTCCCGGTACGGCCTCGACGAAGCCGGGGGTGGCCAGGACCTTGCGGCGGAAGTTGGGGCGGTCCAGGGAGGTGTCCCAGACGGTCTCGTAGACGCTCTGGAGCTCCCCGAGGGTGAACTCGGGCGGGCAGAAGGCGGTGGCCAGGCAGGTGTACTCCAGCTTCGAGCCGATCCGTTCGCGGGCGTCCGCCAGGATCACCGCGTGGTCGAAGGCCAGGCCGTCGGCCGTCCCCACCGGCACCCAGCGGGCCCGGTCGGCGTCGCCGCCGCCCTCCGCCGCCGGTTCCGGCATGTCGGGCACCAGCGCCGTGAAGGCCACCGAGACCACCCGCATCCGGGGGTCCCGGTCCGGTTCGCTGTAGGTGCGCAGCTGCTCCAGGTGCAGGGCCGCGACCACCGCCCCGGGCAGGCCGGTCTCCTCGGCCAGTTCGCGCCGGGCCGCCGTCTCCGCGGACTCCCTGGGCAGGACGAAGCCGCCGGGGAGCGCCCAGGCCCCCGCGTACGGCTCCTGTCCGCGCCGGATCAGCAGGACGTGCAGGGCCCCGGCCCGTACGGTGAACACGGCGAGGTCGACGGTCACCGCGAACGGCTCGAAGGCGTACGGGTCGTAGCCCCGCACCGGTTCCCCGCTCACCGGGCCTCCGGCAGGGGATCGGCGAAGTGCCAGCCCTCGGCGAGCAGTCCGTCCACCGCGGCCACGGCCGTGGCCAGGCGCGTCCGCCGGTCCCCGCGCACGGGCAGGAAGCGCCGCCCGGTCGCCTCCAGCTCCTCGCGGAACCGTCCGGTCATCCACGGTCTGAGGTGGGGCCCGTCGCGGAGCCCGTCGTCCTCGAAGGGCACGTCGGCGTCGTCCGTCAGCAGGTACAGGTCCCGGCGGGTCAGGGCGGCGGTCCTCTCGACCTCCGCGTTGCGGCCGCCGAGGTAGCGCTCGTGCCAGATGCCGGTCGCGAAGGAGTCGGTGTCGCAGATCAGCACCGGGGAGCCGGTCCGGGCCGCCTTCTCCTCCTCCGCGTCCTGGCGCCGGGCGATGACGGGGAACTCCGCCGAGGTGAAGGAGACGTCCGCCCACGTGGCGGCGGGGTCCGCGGCGCGGGCCGCCGCCAGCTTCTCCTCGCTGTACCGGCGTCCGTACTCGGCGACCCAGCCGGTCGCCGCCCAGACCCCGCCGCGCGCCCGGTAGTGCGCGGCCAGGTCCCGGGACAGCGTCGTCGTCCCGGTGGACTCGGCACCGAGCACGACGACGCGGCGCGCCAGGGCGGCCCGTACGGCCGGCCCGAGGAAGTCCCAGCAGCCGGCCGGGTCCGCCCGTACGGCCGTCCCGGACACCGGGAACAGGGTCCGGGCGGGGTCCACGCAGACCTCCTCGGCGCCGAACCGGCGCGCGAGCTCGGTCCCGTAGCCCTCCGAGGTGAAGACGGCGTCGACGGGGCGGGGGACCGCGCCGCGGAAGATCGCCATGTGGGCCTCCCAGACCGCTGGGTCGTGCAGGTCGACCGGGACGTCGTCCACGGCGCCGACGACCTCGGCGCCGGGGTGCGCCTCCCGCATCCAGGCGACCCGGTCGGCGAGCGGCACCGATTCCACGGAGGCCGCGCAGACCAGCACGGTCAGCCGCTCGCAGCGGTCCTGGGCGGTGCGCACCAGGTGGTGGTGGCCGGCGTGCGGCGGGTAGAACTTGCCGAGCACCAGCCCGTGGCCGAAGCGCCTCACGCCGCCGCCTCCCGGACCGTACGGGCACCCCGCGCCGGCAGCGTGCGCCGCCAGCCGAGCAGGCCGGCCACGCAGAGCGCGAGGAAGCCGACGTACAGGAGTGCGGTGAGGTGGAGCCCCTTGTGGACGTAGAGGGGGATGTAGACGAGGTCGGCGGCGATCCACAGCCACCAGGACTCGATCAGCTTGCGGCACTGGCCGTAGGTGGCCGCGAGGGAGAGGCCGGTCGTGGCCGCGTCCCAGAAGGGGACGGTCGAGTCGGTGGCGCGGCTGAGCAGCAGCGTGAGGGCGAGCACCCCCACCGCCCCCGCCGCGGCCAGCCAGACCCATTCGGTGGGCGTGGTGCGGCGCACCGGCAGGGCTCCGGAGGTTCCTGGTCCACCCCCGTGGGTCCAGGACCACCAGCCGTACGCGGCGAGGGCGATGAAGACGATCTGGAGCCCGGCATCGGCGTAGAGGCCGGCCTGGGCGAAGAGCGCGATGAAGAAGACGTTGTTGGCGATGCCGATCGGCCAGTTGGCGATGTGCTGCCGGGCCACCAGCCAGACGCACAGGGCGCCGGTGGCGAAACCGAGCACCTCGGTCCAGCTCAAGGTCCAGTTCATGCCGGGACCCCCTCACTCCCTTTAATAGTCAGGTTGACTATAAACAGGGGAAGGGGTCCCGGACAAGGGAACGGGCCCCGGACAAACGGGCCCCGGACAACGGAAGAGCCCGCGGCGCCGAGGGCGTCGCGGGCTCTTCCCTTGAGAGCGGGGTACCGGCGGGGTCCTACAGACCGACCTCGCGCATCAGCATGCCGACCTCGGTGTTGGTCAGGCGGCGCAGCCAGCCGGACTTCTGGTCGCCGAGCTCGATCGGACCGAAGGATGTCCGGACGAGCTTCTCGACCGGGAAGCCCGCCTCGGCCATCATGCGGCGGACGATGTGCTTGCGGCCCTCGTGGAGGGTGACCTCGACCAGGTAGTTCTTGCCGACCTGGTCGACGACGCGGAAGTGGTCGGCGCGGGCGTACCCGTCCTCCAGCTCGATGCCGTCCTTGAGGCGCTTGCCGATCTCACGCGGCAGCGGGCCGGTGATGGCGGCGACGTAGGTCTTCTTCACGCCGTACTTCGGGTGCGTGAGGCGGTGGGCCAGCTCACCGTGGTTGGTGAGCAGGATGATGCCCTCGGTCTCGGTGTCGAGCCGGCCGACGTGGAAGAGACGCGTCTCACGGTTGGTGACGTAGTCGCCGAGGCACTGGCGGCCGTCCGGGTCCTCCATGGTGGAGACGACACCGGCGGGCTTGTTCAGCGCGAAGAACAGGTACGACTGCGTGGCGACGGTCAGGCCGTCCACCTTGATCTCGTCCTTCGGCAGGACGCGCTTGCCCTGCTCCAGCACGATCTCGCCGTTGACCTCGACGCGGGCCTGCTCGATGAGCTCCTCGCAGGCGCGGCGCGAACCCATGCCGGCGCGGGCGAGCACCTTCTGCAGACGCTCACCCTCCTCCTCGGCACCCGGGAAGGTCTTCGGGGTCTTGATCACGGGCTTGTCGGCGTACCGGTCGCGCACGCGCTCCTCGATGCGCGCGTCCAGCTCGCGCGGGCGGGACTGGCCGCTACGGCTGCCCGGACCGCGGCGCGGGCCGCCGGCCCCGCCGATACCGGGGGTCTTGGAGGTCTTGGGGCCACCCTTGGCGCCACCGCGCGCGGCCGCGCCACGGGCACCGGAGCCACCGCGGGCGCCGTCGGCCGCGCCGCGGGCACCGCCGCCGCCCGCCTTGGCACCGCCGCGGCCGTTGCGCTCGCCCTCGGGGCCGACGTCGTAGCGGCGCTCCTCGGGGCGGGGGTTGCGGATGCGGGGCGCCTGCTCGCGGTCACGCGAGTCGGAGCCGCCGCCCTGGTAACCGCCGCCGGAGCCGCCGCCCTGGTAGCCGCCGCCGGAGCCGCCGCCGCTGCGGTAGCCACCGCCGGAGCTGCCGCCGCTGCCACCGCTGCGGTAGCCACCGCCGGAGCTGCCGCCGCGGGCGCCGCCACCGCCCGAGCCGCCGCTGGAGCCGCCCCGGTAGCCGCCGGTGCCGCTGCCACCGCCGGAGCCGGCACCGCGGTAGCCACCGCCGCCGCTGGAGCCGCCGCCGCGGGCGCCTCCGCGCCCGCCGCCGCCGCTGCTGTTCCTGTTGCCGCTACCGTTGCCGTTGCCGCTGCTTCGCATCAAAGTTCCGTCGTCTTGTCGTCGTCTTCATCAGTGTCCGGTGCGTCCGGATCGAACGACGGCACACCTTCTTGCGTCTCGGCTTCGATCGCGTCCGCCTCGGGGAGGAAGGGCGCGAGCTCCGGGAGCTCGTCCAGGCCGCGCAGGCCCATCCGCTCCAAAAAGTGGTTCGTCGTCCTGTACAGGATCGCACCTGTTTCGGGTTCCGTCCCCGCCTCGTCCACCAGACCGCGCTGGAGGAGGGTCCGCATGACCCCGTCGCAGTTGACTCCGCGGACCGCCGATACCCGGGAACGGCTCACCGGCTGGCGGTACGCGACGACCGCCAGGGTCTCCAGCGCCGCCTGCGTGAGGCGGGCCTGCTGGCCGTCCAGTACGAAGCCCTCGACGGCCGGGGCGTACTCGGCCCGGCTGTAGAAACGCCACCCGCCGGCGACGAGGCGCAGCTCGAAGCCCCGGCCGGCGGCCGTGTACTCGTCGGCGAGCTCGCGCAGCGCGGCCGCTACCTCGCGCGGGGTGCGCTCCAGCACCTTGGCGAGGTGCGCCTCGGTCGCGGGCTCGTCCACGACCATCAGTACGGCCTCCAGCGCGGGCTTCAGCTCCAGCGCGGCCACCGCGCTCGCGTCGCTCATTCCTTCGCCTCCACGATCTGGTCGAACTCGTCGGTCACCGTCGGCATGCCGTCGCCGTCCCCGCCGCTCCAGCGCACGGTCAGGGTCATCAGGGCCTCCTCCTGGTCGAGGACGACCGCCTTCTCGCGGTAGAGCTCCAGCAGGGCCAGGAAGCGGGCGACCACGGTGAGGGTGTCCGCCGCGTCCTCGGTGAGCTCCTGGAAGGTGGCCTCGCCGCGCGTCTTGAGCATGCGCACGACGAGCCCGGCCTGCTCGCGCACGCTGACGAGGGGGGCGTGGATGTGGTCCACGTAGACCTGCGGCCGGGCCTTGGGCTGCATGGCCTTCACCGCCAGGCGGGCGAAGCCCTCCGGGCCGATGCTGATGACCACCTCGGGCAGCAGCTCGGCGTGGTGCGGCTCCAGGCCGACGGTACGGGGGTGGCGCCGGCCCTCGGCCTCGGCCCGCCGCTCGAAGATCTCGGCGATCTGCTTGTACGCCTTGTACTGGAGCAGCCGGGCGAAGAGCAGGTCCCGGGCCTCCAGCAGGGCCAGGTCGGCCTCGTCCTCGACCTCGGCGGCCGGGAGCAGCCGGGCGGCCTTCAGGTCGAGCAGGGTGGCGGCGACCACGAGGAACTCGGTGGTCTGGTCGAGGTCCCAGTCCGGGCCCATGGCCCGGATGTGCGCCATGAACTCGTCGGTGACCTTGGACAGCGCGACCTCGGTGACGTCGAGCTTGTGCCGCGAGATCAGCTGGAGGAGCAGGTCGAAGGGCCCCTCGAAATTGTCGAGGCGCAACGTGAACCGCCCGTCGCCTCCGGCGGGGCCCGCGGCCACCACCGCCCCGGGCTCGGGCCGCGCGAAGGCCGCAGGGGATCCAGCTGCGGAACCGCCCAGGCCGACCGGGGCCACGGAAGCCGCGACCGGCTCCACACCCGGAGCCTCGGGCCGCGCCAGCGCCGGAGGGGATCCGGGTGCGGAACCGTCCAGGCCGGCCGGGGCGGCCGGGGCCACGGGAGCCACCGCGACCAGGTCCGGCACGGCCGGCTCCACACCCGGAGCCTCGGGCCGCGCGGGCGCCGCAGGGGATCCGGCTACGGGACCCTCCGGGACAGCCGCGGCCGCGACCGGGTCTGGCACGACCGGGTCCAGGCCGGGGACCCGTGGGGCGGGTGCCTCGCCCGGGTCCGGAGCCTCGGGCAGTGCGGCGGGGGCCTGGTGGCGGCCTGTGGGGCCGTGCCCGGCCTCGGGCGCCGCCTGCGGCTCCGGCCCGCCCGGGTGCGCCGTACGCCCCGCAGCGGGCGGCTCAGCGCCTTCGGGGTCCTCCGCCCCGGCCGCCGGATCGGGCGCACCGGGACCGCGTCCCAGCAGGCGGCGGGTCGGTCGGCCGGGTTCGGCGGGGAAGGGCATCGCGGTCCAGGGTGGTGCGGAGGGGGCGGCGTACGGGCCGGACCGAAGCGACCGGCGCCCGTGCAGCCTAGGCGGTGTCTCGCCGATCGGGCCGGACCGGCCCCGGGGCGTCACGCGGGTCCGGCGACGAGCCCCGGCGGGTCCACCAACCCATCGAGCTCCCGCCGCACGCCGGCGGGGGCCCGGGCGCGGCCGCGTGGCGTTCCCGAAGGACACCGTCCGCGGCGGGACAGTTTCCTGGGGCACCGGCTCCGGGCCCCTGGCACGCGGGCTTTAAAGCAGCACGGTCCCGGGCGGGCCCCGGCGGGGACGGTCAGCGGAGCCCCTGGCACGCGGGCTTCGGCACCGCGTACCGGGCGGGACCCGGCAGGGACCGTCAGCGGACCGCTGGCGCGCGGGCTTCGGCACCGCCTACCAGGCGGGACCCAGCAGGGACCGTCAGCGGACCGCTGGCGCGCGGGCTTCGGCACCGCCTACCAGGCGGGACCGGCGGGCCCGGGCGCGGCCGCGTGGCGTTCCCGAAGGACACCGTCCGCGGCGGGACAGGTTCCTGGGGCACCGGCTCCGGCCCCCTGGCGCGCCAGCTCCGGCAGCGCGTACGGGCGGGACCCGGCGGGACCGGGCAGAGCCCCCTGGCGCGGCTTCACCACCGCGTACCGGGCGGGACCCGGCGGGACGGTCAGAGCCCCCTGGCGCGGCTTCACCCCGCATACCGGGCGGACCCGGCAAGGACCGTCAGCAGGTCGCCGGCGCGCGGGCTTCGGCGTCGCGTACCGGGCGGACCCCGCGGGAGCGGTCAGCGGCCGCGCAGGCGGCGTACGAGGATGCTCGCGTCGCCCCGGGATTCGAGGTCGGCGAGGACGACCGCCACCGCTTCGCGGACGATGCGCCCGCGGTCGACCGCCAGCCCGTGCTCCCCGCGCAGCACCAGCCGCGCGTGTTCGAGGTCCATGAGCTCCTCGGCGGAGACGTACACGGTGATCTTCTCGTCGTGCCGCTCGCGCCCGCTGGGCCGCCGGTTCGCACCCCGGCCCTGCCCCTTGCCGCGGCCGCCCGCCTGGGGACCCGCACCCGCACCAGCGGGGCTGACAGAACCTTCCTGCGGCCTGCGCGGCTGCCCCACGACGGGGCCCGCGGTCCCCGCGGCCTCAGCCTCCCGGCTGCGGCCCTCCCCCGCCGTGCCCTCCGCCGAGGTGGCCGAGTGTTCCGCGGCGGACGCCTCGTCGGACCCCCGCCGGGGCGAGGACGACTGGAGGGCCATCCCCCCGGTGGTACGGAACAGTTCGTCGGCTCCGGGCAGACTCACTCGGCGTGACACCGGGCGAGCACCTCCCTGGCCAGCTGGCGGTAGGCGGCGGCGCCGACGGAGTTGGAGGCGTACGTCGTGATCGGCTCACCGGCGACCGTGGTCTCCGGGAAGCGCACCGTGCGGCCGATGACCGTGTGGTAGACGTGGTCGTCGAAGGCCTCGACGACGCGCGCCAGCACCTCACGGCTGTGCACCGTACGGGAGTCGTACATCGTGGCGAGGATGCCGTCGAGCTCCAGCTCGGGGTTGAGCCGCTCCTGCACCTTCTCGATGGTCTCGGTCAGCAGCGCCACGCCGCGCAGCGCGAAGAACTCGCACTCCAGCGGGACGATGACCTTGTGAGCCGCCGTCAGGGCGTTCACGGTCAGCAGGCCGAGCGAGGGCTGACAGTCGATCACGATGTAGTCGTAGTCGGCCATCAGGGGCTTCAGCGCCCGCTGGAGGGTGGACTCGCGCGCGACCTCGCTGACCAACTGCACTTCGGCAGCGGACAGGTCGATGTTGCTCGGCAGCAGGTCCATGTTGGGGACCGCCGTCTTGAGCAGCACCTCGTCGGCCGACATGCCCCGCTCCATGAGCAGGTTGTAGACCGTCAGGTCGAGTTCCATCGGGTTCACGCCGAGGCCCACGGACAGCGCGCCCTGCGGGTCGAAGTCGACGAGCAGCACGCGGCGCCCGTACTCGGCGAGCGCGGCACCCAGGTTGATGGTCGACGTGGTCTTGCCCACGCCGCCCTTCTGGTTGCACATCGCGATGATCTTCGCGGGACCGTGGTCGGTCAGCGGGCCCGGGATGGGGAAGTACGGGAGCGGGCGTCCGGTCGGGCCGATCCGCTCGCGGCGCTGGCGGGCAGCGTCGGGGGCGAGGGTGGCCGCGTACTCGGGGTCCGGTTCGTACTCCGCGTCGGGGTCGTAGAAGTGCCCTTCGGGCACGTTTGCGTAGTCGGCGAAACCCACGGGCTTTTCGCCGCTCAGGTCGCCGGCCCTGGAGTTCACGTCTAGGCCGTCCATGCTCTTTTGGGGCGTCGTCATGTGCTGGTGGTTTGCGAAGGTGCGTACTGCGACGGAGCCGACGGCTTCGAGCCCGGCAGGGCCCTGGCCCCGCTCAGGCATGCCTGCTCGACCACCCCCAGGAGCAAATGTCGACTCATTCACAAGTCGTCTTACCTCCTCGGACGTGACCAGGACACTTATCGATAGGTCAGCGTGGCACCATGCCGACGGTTGGCGACTCTATGGCGTGTCACCACTCAGCGGCAACACAATCCACCGGACCCGGCACGATGTGTCGGCAACCGAACACCACTCTGTCAAGGGCGCGCGGACTGTCGCCGCGAAGTTTCGCGGGTGTGCGAAAGGGTTAAAGGGTTACGTTCGAGGCGAGTTGAACGGGCTACCGGGGCACCGCGCAAACGGCTCCGGCCGGACCTTGGGGGCAAGGTCCGGCCGGATACGTGAGATTGACGTCAGTCGTTGACGCGTCAGCCGAGCAGCGTGTTCAGCTCAAGGGTCTCGAGGCCGTGGGCCTCGGCGACGGGACCGTAAACGACCTGGCCGTCATGGGTGTTGAGGCCCAGCGCGAGCGCCGGGTCACGACGCAGCGCCTCGACCCAGCCGAGGTTCGCGAGCTGCACGATGTAGGGCAGCGTGGCGTTGGTCAGCGCGTAGGTGGAGGTGTTCGGCACCGCGCCCGGCATGTTGGCGACGCAGTAGAAGACCGAGTTGTGGACCTTGAAGGTCGGCTCGGCGTGGGTGGTCGGACGGGAGTCCTCGAAGCAGCCGCCCTGGTCGATCGCAATGTCGACAAGGACACTTCCGGGCTTCATCTTGGCGACGAGCTCGTTGGTGACCAGCTTCGGGGCCTTCGCACCCGGGATCAGCACCGCGCCGATGACGAGGTCGGCCTCGACGACGGCCTTCTCCAGCTCGTAGGCGTTGGAGACGATCGTCTTGATCTTCGTGCCGAAGATCTTGTCGGCCTCGCGGAGCTTGTTGATGTCGCGGTCGAGCAGGGTCACGTGGAAGCCCATGCCGATGGCGATCTGCGCCGCGTTCCAGCCGGAGACGCCGCCGCCGATGACCACGCACTCGCCGGCGTGGGTGCCGGGGACACCGCCCGGGAGCACGCCGCGGCCGCCGGCCGAGCGCATCAGGTGGTAGGCGCCGACCTGCGGGGCCAGCCGGCCCGCGACCTCGGACATCGGGGCGAGCAGCGGAAGCGCGCGGTTGGCGAGCTCGACCGTCTCGTACGCGATGGCGGTGGTGCCGGACTCCAGCAGGGCGTCCGTGCACTCGCGGGAGGCCGCCAGGTGCAGGTAGGTGAAGAGGGTCTGGTCCTTGCGGAGGCGGTGGTACTCCTCCGCGATCGGCTCCTTGACCTTCAGCAGGAGGTCGGCGGTCGCCCAGACCTCGTCGGCGGTACCGAGGATCTCCGCGCCGGCGCCGACGTACTCGGCGTCCGTGATCGAGGAGCCGACACCGGCGTTCTGCTCGATGAAGACCTGGTGGCCGTTACGGACCAGCTCATGCACGCCGGCGGGCGTGATGGCGACCCGGAACTCGTTGTTCTTGACCTCGCGGGGGATGCCGACCTTCATCGTCGATCACGGTCCTTGGCTCAGGGGATGATACGGGGCACTTACATACATACCCGCCCACAAGAACGCGCAACGGGATGCACCACAGGATGACGTGGTGGAGCCAGTCTAATGAAGGATGAGTCGCTGTCTAGCCTTGCAAACCAATAATCTCAGTCGGAACCACTACGGATTTCGCAGGCTGCGGGGTCATCTCCCAGCAATCGATCGGCCGCAGAGCGGTGCAGCCTGGCAGCCGCGGGGTCACCCAGCCGGTCCAGCGTGTCGGCGAGCCGCACCTGGAGCGCGGCCTGGAGCCGCAGGTCCCCGGCCCTGCGCGCCAGCTCCACCGCCTCGCGGCAGGTGTGCAGCGATTCCTCCGGATGCCCGGCGTACTCCTGGACCCGGGCCATCTCGCTCAACGCCTTTGCCTGACCCGGGACATCGGCCAGCTTCCGGTACCCCGCCGCCGCGGCCCGCCAGCTGCGCATCGCCTCCCCGTACCGGCCCGCGTAGGTGTGGACGTTGCCCAGCCGCCCGTACAGCCGGGCCTCGTCCGCGCGCTCCCCCCGCGCGAGGGCCTGGGACAGGGCCCGGCCGAACCAGTCGGCGGCCCGGTGCCAGTCGGTCAGCTCCTGGTACGCGCCGCCTACGGATTCCATCGCGCGGCCCGTCGCGTACGGGTCGTTCGCCGCGCGTCCCGCGTCCAGCGCGGCCCGGTAGCGCTCCAGCGCCTCCTGGGTGCGGCCGGTCTCGGCGTCCAGGTCGGCCAGGTTCAGCAGCGCGGCGGCCTGCTCCCGGTACAGGTTGCGGCGCTCGGCCACGTCCAGGACCAGGCGGTGCAGCCCGTACAGCTCGGGGGCGGCCGCGGCGGTGCCGCGGTGGTCGGCCAGCGCCCGTACGAGGGCCGCGACCAGCCGCCGGGCCAGCGTGTCCAGCTCGCCGTCGGCCACGGCCAGGGAGGCGGCCGCGGACAGCGCGGGCAGCCGGGTGTCCAGCCAGGTGGCGGCGGCCCGCCGGTCGGGGAACCGCAGGGCGCGCGGCATGCCGTCCAGCCGCTCGCGCGGGTCCACGCCGTCGTCGGTGCCCTCGGCGGGCGCGGCCATGGCCCGGCAGGAGTGCAGCAGCCGTACGGTCCGCTCCAGCATCCGGGCCCGGGCCAGCTGGACCTCGGCGGGGCGCTCCTTGGCCTCCAGCAGGGCTTGGAGCAGCGGCGCGAGGCAGCCGGGCAGCAGGTACAGGCCGTCCTGGGAGGGGCGTACGAGGCCCAGCCCGGCGAAATCGTCCAGCGTGGCCTGGGCCGCGGCCACGGAGCAGCCGGCGAGGGCGGAGGCGGTGTGCGAGTCGACGATGCCGGCCGGGGCGAGCGGCAGCAGCCGCAGGGTCCGCTGGGCGGGCTGCGGCAGGGACTCGTAGACGAGGCGGAAGCCCCGGGCGAGTGCACCGCCGGTGGCGACGGGCATGTCGTGCAGCTGCTTGGCCACGTCCGAGACGGAGGCCTTGGGGTGGGCGGCGAGCCATCCGCCGACGAGGCCGAGCGCGGCGGGCTGGCCTCCGCACTCCTCGGCGAGCGCCTCGGCGGCGCGCGGGTCGGCGGTGACCCGGGTGTCGCCGATGCGCTGGGCCAGCAGCTCGACGGCGGACGGCGTGTCCAGCCCGCCGAGGGTGCAGGGCCGTACGTCGGGGATCCCGGTGAGCGGGCCTTCGGCGGTGACCACGACCAGGCATTCGGGGGTGTCGGGCAGCAGGGCGTCGACCTGGTGCGGGTCGGCGGCGTCGTCGACGAGGATGATCACCCGCCGGTCGGCGACGGCGTCCCGCAGGGCGGCGCTCAGTTCGTCCTCCCCGGCCCCGGGCGGCGTGGCGTGTCCCAGGCCCTCCAGCAGCCCCCTGACGGCCCGCTCGGTGGCCACGGTCTCCCCGCCGGGGGCGGTGAGCCGGGTCCGGAGCACCCCGTCGGGGTACTGGTCGGCGACCTCGCGCACGAACGCCTCGGCGAGGGCGGTCCGCCCCGATCCGGGCCGCCCCGCGACGAGCAGGACCCGCGCCCTCGGCGCCTTGGCCTTACGGCCCGAGAGGGTGTCGAGCCCGGTCCGTGCGATGTCCTCGCGCAGCTCCTTGAGCTCACGCCGCCGCCCGACGAAATCCGTCACGGATCCGCTCCTCTCCCTGCCTCGGGTTGCGAGCGTAGTTCACGCAGAGCGACGACCCGGGTGGAGCGCGGCGGGCAAATCCCCCAATCGGATCAACAGATGGTCCGCTTTTTTCACGCGCCGCTCGCACGGCGGCAGCCAGATCCGGCCCCGCCGGCGTTTGCGGCGCGGGGGCCCGGGGGCGGAGCCCGCAGCGGCGCCGCGGTTACGCCTCGTACGGCCGGGCCGGCCACGGGGCCAGCGCCGGGCGCAGCGACTCCACCCCGCCGGAGGCAAGGGCCGCGGACAACGCCAGCACCCCCGTCACCAGACCCGGGTTGTGCAGCCGTCCCGCCAGCACCCCGGCCACCAGCTCCGCCAGCGGAACCCTGGCGAGCTCCATGTCCGCCTCCTCCTCGGAGACCACGTACCGCTCCCCCTCCGCCTCCGACAGATCCCGCGCCAGGAAGATCCGTACGGCCTCGTCGGAGCCTCCCGGCGAGGTGAAGAAGTCGGCGAGCACCCGCCAGTCCTCCGCCTTGACGTGCGCCTCCTCGTACAGCTCCCGCTCGGCGGCGTGCAGCGGGTTCTCCCCCGCCACGTCCAGCAGCCCGGCCGGCAGCTCCCACAGGCGGTGCCGCACGGGGTGCCGGAACTGCTTGAGGACCAGCACCCGCTGCTCCTCGTCGAGTGCGAGGACGCACACCGAGCCCGGGTGCACCTGGTAGTCGCGGCGCACCACCGAGGAGTCGGGCATCCGGACCTGGTCCGACTTCACGGATGTCTTCGCGCCCTCGAACGGCGTGCGCGAGGCGACGACCTCCCACGACTCCGGCGTGTCCACGATGTCGTTGCCCATGGCCATGGCCCGTACCTTCCCCAGAAACGCGACAGCCGGGACACGGTCCGTGCCCCGGCTGTCTACGTTATGCGGTCAGGCGCTCACTTCGCGGACTGCTGCCGCTCGACGGCCGCCTTGACCAGGCCCGCGAACAGCGGGTGCGGGCGGGTCGGGCGGGAGCGCAGCTCCGGGTGGGCCTGGGTGGCCACCAGGTAGGGGTGCACCTCGCGCGGGTACTCGACGTACTCGACGAGCTTGTTGTCCGGGGAGGTTCCGGAGAAGACGAGGCCCGCCTTCTTCTCCAGCTCACCGCGGTAGGCGTTGTTCACCTCGTAGCGGTGGCGGTGGCGCTCGTCCACGTACGCCTGGTCGCCGTAGACCTCGCGCACGATGGAGCCCTCGGCGAGCTTCGCCGGGTACATGCCCAGGCGCATGGTGCCGCCCAGGTCGCCCGCGCCCTCGACGAAGGCCAGCTGCTCCTCCATGGTCGAGATGACCGGGTGCGGGGTGGAGGCGTCGAACTCGGTGGAGTTCGCGTCCTCGATGCCCGCCAGGTTCCGGGCGGCCTCGATGACCACGCACTGCAGGCCCAGGCACAGGCCGAGCAGCGGGATCTTGTTCTCGCGGGCGTAGGTGATCGCGCCGACCTTGCCGTTGACGCCGCGGTCGCCGAAGCCGCCGGGCACGCAGATCGCGTCCACGTCGCCGAGCACCGCGGCGGCGCCGGCCGGGGTCTTGCAGTCGTCGGAGGTGACCCACTTGATCTGCACGCGGGCCCGGTTGGCGAAACCGCCGGCGCGCAGCGCCTCGGTCACCGACAGGTAGGCGTCGGGCAGGTCGATGTACTTGCCGACGAGCGCGACCTTGACCTCGTGGTCGGGGTTGTGGACCCGGTCCAGCAGGTCCTCCCACACCGTCCAGTTGACGTCGCGGAAGGGCAGGTCGAGCTTGCGGACCACGTACGCGTCCAGGCCCTCGGTGTGCAGCACCTTCGGGATGTCGTAGATCGACTTCGCGTCGATGGCCGCGACCACGGCCGCCTCGTCCACGTCGCACATCAGCGAGATCTTGCGCTTGATGGACGTGGGCACGTCGCGGTCGGCGCGCAGCACGATCGCGTCGGGCTGGATGCCGATGTTGCGCAGCGCCGCGACGGAGTGCTGGGTGGGCTTGGTCTTCAGCTCGCCGGAGGGGCCGATGTAGGGCAGCAGCGAGATGTGCACGACGAAGACGTTGTCGCGGCCGACCTCGTGGCGGACCTGGCGGACGGTCTCCAGGAAGGGCAGCGACTCGATGTCGCCGACGGTGCCGCCGACCTCGGTGATGACCACGTCGACGTCCGCGGTCGCCATGCGGCGGATGCGGTGCTTGATCTCGTTGGTGATGTGCGGGATGACCTGCACGGTGTCACCGAGGTACTCGCCGCGCCGCTCCTTGGCGATGACCTGCGAGTAGACCTGGCCGGTGGTGACGTTGGCCGAGCCGTCGAGGTCGACGTCGAGGAAGCGCTCGTAGTGGCCGATGTCCAGGTCGGTCTCGGCGCCGTCGTTGGTGACGAACACCTCGCCGTGCTGGAAGGGGTTCATCGTGCCCGGGTCGACGTTCAGGTAGGGGTCGAGCTTCTGCATCGTGACCCGCAGGCCGCGCGCCTTCAGCAGCGCACCCAGGCTGGAGGCCGTCAGGCCCTTGCCGAGGGAGGAAGCGACACCCCCGGTGACGAAGATGTGCTTGGTCGTCATGGATTTGGGCGGCATCGCCAAGAGGGGGCTCCCGTGGTCGCGAGGTGAGGTGCGTCCGGCGCCGGCCACCGTCGATCCGGAAGGGTCTCAGGGGGCGCCGAAGCTGCGGTTTCGGGGCTCCTGATTCGCACAGGCAGACCACCGGTCCACGGGGTACCAGCCTATCAGCGCCCGGGCCGGTCCGCCTCCGGCCACGCGGCGCGGCCGGGCCGCGTACGGCGCCGGGCCGGCATCCCTCCTGGTCACCCGTTCGGCCCAGTCGCATTCTTCCGGGCCTGAACGAGATCACTAGGGTGCCGTCATATCCTGCTCGGATATCGCACACATCCTCGCCGAGCAGTCCGGCAGACGGCCACACACCGCCGCATACGGAATCATGGGCTCGGCGCGGAGATCCCCACCCACAGGAGACCGCGCAACCGCGCAAATGCAAGCGCCCTTCGGGGCGGACGTGGCCGTTCGACTGGAGATGCAACGTGTCCGGGCGCATCGAGGATTACGCACTGATCGGGGACATGCAGACCGCGGCTTTGGTCTGCCGGGACGGGGCAGTGGACTGGTTGTGTCTGCCACGTTTCGACTCCCATGCCGTGTTCGCGAGCATTCTCGGCACCGAGGATCACGGGTTCTGGCGGATCGGCCCGGCGTTCCCGGCGGAGACCGAGGCCCCGCGTGCCACCCGGCGCCGCTACCGCGGCGACTCGCTGGTGCTGGAGTCGGAGTGGGACACGCCGCGCGGCACCGTCCGCGTGATCGACTTCATGCCGCCCCGCGAGGACCACGCCCCGCAGCTGATCCGCATCGTGGAGGGGGTCTCCGGGCGCGTCCGGATGCACTCCGCGCTGCGCATGCGCTTCAGCTACGGCCGGGTCGTGCCCTGGGTGCACCAGGTCGACGGGCGCACCGTGGCCGTGGCCGGTCCGGACTCCATCTGGCTGGACACCGACGCCCAGACCTACGGCAAGGACCTGACGACCTACTCCGACTTCACGGTGGGCCCGGGCGACCGGGTGGCCTTCAGCATCAGCTGGCAGGCCTCGCACCGGGGCGCGCCGGAGGCACCGGAGGCCGAGTCCGCCCTGGAGTCGACCACCGAGTTCTGGCGCGACTGGGTCGAGCAGTGCACGTACCACGGGCCCTACCGGGAGGCCGTGGTCCGCTCCCTGATCACGCTCAAGGCCCTCACGTACGGCCCCACGGGCGGGATCGTCGCCGCGCCGACCACCTCCCTCCCGGAGGAGATCGGCGGGGTCCGGAACTGGGACTACCGCTACACCTGGCTGCGGGACGCGGCCATCACCCTGTCCTCGCTGCTGCGCACGGGCTACCGCGACGAGGCCTCCGCGTGGCGGGACTGGCTGCTGCGGGCGGTGGCCGGCGACCCGGAGAACCTCCAGATCATGTACGGGATCGCGGGCGAGCGGGAGCTGGGCGAGACCGAGCTGGACTGGCTGCCGGGGTACGAGAACTCGGCCCCGGTCCGCGTCGGCAACGGCGCCGCCCACCAGCTCCAGCTCGACGTGTACGGCGAGGTCACCGAGGCCCTGCACCTGGGCCACATGACCGGTCTGGCCCGCAACGACTACGCCTCGGTGCTCCAGCTCAAACTGATCCGGTACCTGGAGACCCACTGGGACCAGCCGGACGAGGGCATCTGGGAAGTGCGCGGCCCGCGCCGCCACTTCGTGCACTCGAAGGTGATGGCCTGGGTGGCCGTGGACCGCACGATCAAGCTGATCGAGAGCGGCGACGCGGACGGCCCGCTGGAGCGCTGGCGCGAACTGCGCGACGAGATCCACCAGGACGTCTGCGAGAAGGGCTACGACAAGGAACGCAACACCTTCACCCAGTCCTACGGGTCGAAGGAGCTGGACGCCTCCCTGCTGCTGATTCCGCAGATGGGCTTCCTGCCGCCGGACGACAAGCGGGTCATCGGCACCATCGAGGCGATTCAGCGCGAGCTGTCCACGCCCGACGGTTTCATCCTGCGCTACCCGACGGCGGGCGCGGAGGCCGGCGTGGACGGGCTGCAGGGCGACGAGGGCGCCTTCCTCGCGTGCTCGTTCTGGATGGCCGACGACCTGGCGATGATCGGCCGGGTGGACGAGGCCCGGCGGCTCTTCGAGCGGCTGCTCTCGCTGCGCAACGACCTCGGGCTGCTGGCGGAGGAGTGGGATCCGCGGCTCCAGCGGCAGGTCGGGAACTTCCCGCAGGCCTTCAGCCACGTTCCGCTGATCGACACGGCGCTGCGGCTGACCGCGAGCGGGGCGTACGGCGGGTAGCGCGCGTACGGGGTGACGCGCGGCCCCGGGCGGTGCCCGGCCCGGGCGGTGCGCGGGCCGGAGGTGGTGCGCGGCCGGAGGTGGTGCGCGCCAGGGGGTGATGCGCGCCCGGCCCGGGTGCGGATCCTCCCGCCGTGCCCCGGTGATCTCCTCCGCCTAGGCTGAAAGGGTCCTGTGCCCTTCTCTGAAGGGGGAAGCCATGGCGCCCCTCTCGAAGGCGGGGACGGCCCTCGCCGCGCTCCGCGAGGATCTGTCCGGTGACGTCTTCACACCGGACGACGCGGGGTACGACGAGGCCCGGACCCGCTTCAACTCGATGATCGACCGCAGGCCGGCCGTGATCACCCAGTGCGAGAGCACGGCCGACGTGGTCACCGCCGTGCGTTTCGCGAGGGACCTGGACCTGAAGATCGCGGTGCGCGGCGGCGGGCACAGCGTCGCCGGGATGTCCCTCAACGACGGCGGTGTGGTCGTGGACCTGCGCCGGATGCACGAGGTGACGGTCCATCCAGCGGCGAAGGCGGCCCACATCGAGGGCGGGGCCACGATGAGCCATCTGGACCGGGCCTGCCACCCGTACGCGCTGGCGACCACCGGCGGCCGGGCCTCCACGACCGGGGTCGGAGGCTTCGTCCTGGGCGGCGGTTCCGGCTGGCTGGACCGCAAGTTCGGCCTGGCGGTGGACAACCTGCTGGGCGTGGACCTCGTCACCGCGGACGGCGAGCTCGTCCACGCGACCGGGGAGGACCACCCCGAGCTGTTCTGGGGGCTGCACGGCGGCGGCGGGAACTTCGGCGTCGCCACCTCGCTGACCCTGCGGCTGCACGAGCTGCCCGTCATGTCCATCGCGTTCCTGCTGTACCTGCCGGAGCGCGGGGCCGAGGTGGTTCGTACGTTCCGGGAGGTCATCGAGGCGGGGCCGCCCGAGGCGGGCGGGGCAGCCATCTACCTGACCGGCCCGCCCGAGGAGTTCGTCCCGCCGCACCTGGTCGGCCGGCTGGTGGCCGCGGCGCTGCTGACGTACGCGGGGCCCGAGGAGGAGATGCGCCGGCTCGCCGCGCCGCTGCTGGCGCTCCCGCACGAGGCGGAGATCGTCACGGCCATCCCGTACCCCGATCTGCAGTGCATGATCGACGACCCGCCGGGGCTGCGGAACTACTGGTCGGCGGAGTACCTGACCGGTCTGCCGGACGAGTTCGTGGAGGTGTTCTGCGCCCGCGCCGACTCGATGCCGGTGCCGACCGGCACCCAGCACATCATCTTTCCGCAGGGCGGCGCGATCGCCTCGGCCCCCGGCGACTACCCCGTGCCGTACCGCGACGCCGCCTGGGCGGTGCACCCCTTCGGGATCTGGGAGGACCCCGCCGACGACGAGCGGTGTCGGCGGTGGGTCAAGGACGTGCGGTCCGACGCGCGGCCGTGGAGCACCGGGGCCGTCTACCTCAACTTCACCGGGGACGAGGGCGCGGAGCGGGTCGCGGCGGGGCTCGGGGAGGAGAACATGCGCAGGCTGGCGGCCCTGAAGCGGGAGTACGACCCCGACAACGTCTTCCGTTTCAACCACAACATCCAGCCCGCCTGACCCCCTGATAGCGTCCCGCGATATGGACGATCAGGGCGGGATCACGGTTCAGCAGGCGCTGGAGCTGCCGGGGCTGCGCAGCGGGCTGCCGGAGGTGGTGGCCTGCGCCGACCGGCTGGGGCGCACCGTCCGCTGGGTGCACGCCGGCGAGGTGCCGAACATCGCGTCGCTGCTCAAGGGCGGCGAGCTGCTGCTGACCACGGGTCTCGGCCTCGGCACCCGCCCCGCCGAACAGCGCGCCTTCGTACGCCGCCTCGCGGACCGGGGGATCGCCGCGCTCGTCGTCGAGCTCGGCCCGCGCTTCACCCGGCTGCCGGCGACCATCGTGGAGACCGCCCGCACGGCGGGCCTGCCGCTGGTCCAGCTCCACCGCGAGGTCCCCTTCGTCACCGTCACGGAGGAGGTCCACACCGAGATCGTCAACCACCACTACGCGCTGCTCCAGCGGGCGGAGGAGGTCCACCGCCGCTGTACGCAGGCCCTGCTCGGCGGCGGCGGGATCCCTCAGGTGCTGCGCATCCTGGCCGACTTCACCGGTAACCCGGTGTTCCTGGAGACCCCGGACGGGCAACTGCTCTACGCGGCGGGCAGCTCGACCGGGGACCCGGGGGCGGACCCGCTCCAGGTGTGGGAGGGCCTGCGCGGCCAGCGCGAGGCCGAACCCTCGGCGCACGCGGTGGTGGTCGACGTACCGGGCGGGGGCCACGGCACCGGCTCGGTCCGGGCGCGGCTCGTCCTCCTCGGGGTCTCGGCCCCCCTGCTCCCGGTGCACCGGATGGCGGCGGAGCGCACGGCGGGCGTGCTCGCGGTGGTGCTGATGCAGGCACGGCAGGAGGAGGAGCTGGCGGCGCGCGGCCGCGGCGACTTCCTGACGGACCTGGCGGAGGGCCGCATCTCGGCGGAGGACGCCCCCGCACAGGCCCGCGTCCTCGGCTTCAAGCCGGGCGCGGGACCGCTGCTGCCGGTGGTCATGCGGCTGTCCTCGGACCTGGGCCCCTCCGGCAACTGGGCGGTCCTGGCCCGTGCGGTCCTGGAGGAGCTGTCGTCCGTCGGGGTACCGGTGCTGCTGGGCGTCCGCCCGGTCGAGGGCCGAGTCCCGCTGCTGGTCTCGCTGCGCGCGGAGTCGGAACGCACGGCGGTGGCGGACCGGGTGGCGGCCGCGCTGCGGGCCGGCGTAGAACGGGCCGGCCTGGACCGCGCCGCCGCCCCGCCAGCTGTGGTCGTCGGTGTCGCGGGCGGCTGGGCGGCCGCCTCGGCGGGCCTGCGGCACGCCGCGGAGACGGCCACGGCGGCCCACGGGCTCCCGGCGCGCCCCTGGTACGACGCCCGGCGCCTGGACATCGACCTGCTGCTGTGGCGGCTGCGCGAGCACCCCGACCTCGCGGCCTTCGTGGACCGGGCGATCGGCCCGCTGCGCACGCACGACCTGACCTCGCGGCCGCCGCTGCTGCCCACCCTGGAGACGTACCTGGCCCACGCGGGCCGCAAAGCGGAGACGGCCCGCGAACTGCACCTGAACCGGCAGACCTTGTACAACCGCCTGGCCCGCATCTCGGAGCTGCTGGGCACGGACCTGGACGACCCCGAGACGGTCCTCTCCCTGAGCCTGGCCCTGCGCGCCCGCCGCCACGTTCCTGCTCCTTCTTGACGCCTCCTCGCACCGCTCGGCGCCAGCGCGCCTCCCGGACTTCGCGCCGCTGCGCCGGACTCCGTCCGCCGGCCCCTGTGCCGGGTGCCGACGCCGGCGGCCGGGCGCGGGCAGGTGGCTGCCCTGCGGGGCTTGTCCCCCACCCGCCCTTCCACCGTTCCCCGGGGCTCCGCCCCGGACCCCTTACGGCGCTCCGCGCCCGCGCCTCGAACGCCGGCGGGGCCGGGGCGTGCCCGGCGGAACGGCACCAGCCGAATCCAGCCCCGCCGGCGTTCGAGGCGCAGGTCCGGGGCGGAGCCCCGGCAGCGGCGGCGCACCCGCGCGGCTACCGCCGGGACCGCTCCATCAGCTCGTCGTAGACGGAGAGGACCTGCGCGACCGTGTCGTCCTCCGACGGCCACGTCGCGGCCTGCGCCCGCCCCGCGGCGGCCAGTCCGGCCCGCCGCTCGGGGTCGGCCAGCAGGCCGGCCACGGCGCCTGCCAGGGCCCCCGGGTCCCCGTACGGCACCAGCACCGCCCCCTCCCCCACCAGCTCCGGCACGCCCCCGACGGCCGTCGCCACCAGCGGTACGCCCGCCCGCAGCGCCTCCTGCGCCAGCAGCGCCCGGGCCTCCCACCGGCTCGACAGCACCGCCACGTCGGCCGCCGCCAGCAGCTGCGCCGCGTCCCGGCGCCGCCCCAGCAGCCGTACGGGCAGCCCTTCGGCCTCGATCCGCCGGGACAGTTCGGCCCGCAGGGGGCCCTCGCCGGCGATCACCAGCAGCGGCAGGGGGTCCAGCGTCCGCCATTCCCGCGCCGCGTCGAGCAGCAGGGAGTACCCCCGGTGCGGCACCAGGCTGCCGACCGCGATCAGCAAGGGCCTTTCCACCGCCCCCAGTTCCGCCCGCGCCTTGCCCGCGTCGTCCGCGGCCGCCTCCGGGCCCGCCGGTACGGCCACCGGTGCCAGCCGCGCGTCCCGTGCCCCGCGCAGCCGCGCGAGGTCCACCTGGTCCGAGGAGGCGCCCAGGACCACCGCGGCGGCGCGCGCCACATGGCGTTCCAGCAGCCGGCCCAGCCGCCCGAGCGCACCGCGGGCCGCCGGGGCCTCGCCGTGCCAGCTGACCACCAGCGGCGCCCGGTGCCCGCGCAGGGCCAGCGCGGCCCGCATCCCGGCCCGTACGCCGTGCGCGTGCACCACGTCCGCCCCGGCGCACGCGGCGCGCAGGGCGCTCACCGCGTCGGGCGCGAACTGCGCCCCGGCTCCGGTGAAGTCGTACTCCCCCTCGGCTTCGGCGGGCGCGCACACGGTGACCCGTACCCCGCGCGCGGCGAGCCCGGTCGCGAGCGACCGCACGTGCGCGCTGCTGCCCGCGCCCGCGCCGCCGAGCACTTGGACGGTACGGAGGGGTGGCGGCCCGTAGGGCTGTGCCGGGACCGGGGCGGAGACCGGGGAGCTGCTCACGGGCCGAAGCTCCTGGAGAAGAGAGTCAGAGACGTCGCCAAGGATGCCAGTCCGCACGCGCGTTCCGGGACCATACGGGTGCGGATCCGGTACGAGATGGCGCCGGAGGCCCTTCAGCCTCACCCACACGGGCTAGCGCGGCGTCACCTCCGGGCCTCCGGCTCCGGCCTCCAGGCACCGCGAAGGCCCGGCACGCTCGTGCGTGCCGGGCCTTCGGAACCGTCTCGTCCGCGCGTCGGCCGCTACGCGTCGGCGCGGGCCGCCGCCAGCAGTTCCTCGGCGTGCGCACGCGCCGAGACCGAGTCCTCGTGTCCCGCCAGCATGCGCGACAGCTCGCGGATCCGGGCCTCGCCCTCCAGGACGGTGACCCCGCTGCGCGTCACGGAGCCGTCGTTGGTCTTCTCGACCAGCAGTTGCCGGTCCGCGAAGGCCGCGACCTGCGGCAGGTGCGTGACGACCACGACCTGCGCCGACTTGGCCAGCTTCGCCAGCCGCCGGCCCACCTCGACCGCCGCCTTGCCGCCGACGCCCGCGTCCACCTCGTCGAAGAGGTACGTGGGCACCGGGTCGGAGCCCGCGAAGACGACCTCCACGGCCAGCATCACCCGGGAGAGCTCACCTCCCGAGGCTCCCTTGGCGATCGGGCGGGGCTGGGCGCCGGGGTGCGGGGCGAGCAGCAGCTCGACCTCGTCCGTGCCCGAAGGGCCGTAGGCGACCGCGCGGCCGTCCACCTCGACGCCGTCGGGGTCCTCCGCCTGCCGGATGTCGATGGTCACCCGCGCGTGCGGCATCGCGAGGGAGGCCAGCTCGGCGGTCACCGCCGAGGCGAACCGCGTCGCCGCCTCCACCCGGGCGTCCGTCAAGGCCTGCGCCAGCAGCGACAGTTCGGACCGCAGGCCGTCCCGTTCGGCGGTCAGTTCCGTGATCCGCTCGTCGTCGCCGTCCAGTTCCAGCAGCCGCGCCGCACCCTGTTCGGCCCATTCCAGTACGGAGTCCACGGTGCCCGCCGAGCCGTACTTGCGCGTCAGCTGGGTCAGGGCGGCCCGCCGCTCCTCCACCGCGGCCAGCCGCAGCGGATCGGCGTCCAGGTCGTCGGCGTAGCCCGCCAGCTCCCCGGCCACGTCGCCGAGCAGGATGCCCAGTTCCCCGATGCGTTCGGCGAGCGCGCCGAGCGCCGGGTCGTGGGAGCGTACGGATTCCAGGGCCCGGTGCGCGCCCGCGACGAGGATGTTCGCGTCGATGGCCTCCGGGTCCTCGGGGTTGCCCGCGAGCGCGGCGTGCGCGATCTGCGCCGCCGAGGCCAGCGATTCGGCGTGGCCGAGCCGCTCCGCCTCGGCCGCCAGTTCGGTGTCCTCGCCGGCCACCGGTTCCACGGCCGCGATCTCGTCCAGCCCGAAGCGCAGCAGGTCCGCCTCCTGGGCGCGTTCCCGGGCCCGGGTGGTGATCTCCTCCAGCTCGACGGCCACCGCGCGGAGCCTGCGGTAGGCCGAGCCGTACTTCTCCAGCGGGACGGCGACGGCGTCCCCTGCGTACCGGTCGAGGGCCTGGCGCTGCCGGGCGGGCCGCAGCAGCCCTTGCTGATCGGTCTGGCCGTGTACGGCGACGAGGTCGTCCGCGAGCTCGCCGAGCAGGCCGACGGGCACGGACCGGCCGCCGACGTGGGCGCGCGAGCGCCCCTCGGCGGAGACGGTCCGGCTGATCAGCAGGGCGCCGTCGTCGAGCTCGGCCCCGGCCTCCTCGGCGCGTACGGCGGCGGGCGCGTCCGGGCGCATGACGATGCGGCCCTCGACGACCGCGGCCTTGGCCCCGATCCGTACCAGGGCCGGGTCGGCGCGACCGCCGAGCAGCAGCCCGAGGCTGGTGACGACCATCGTCTTGCCCGCGCCGGTCTCGCCGGTCACCGCGGTGAAACCGGGCGACAGCTCGACCACCGCGTCGTCGATGACCCCGAGCGACCGTATCCGCATCTCCTCAAGCACGGGACGACGATACCGAGGTTCACGGGTGCCATGTGACGTCACCCGCCCCGAATCCCCGAACGGATGTTCTATTGGGGGGTGGGCGGACCGCCCGCCCGGGCGGCTAATGGGGCGCGCCACGCCATCCGGACACCGGCAGCGCGAACTTCGCGACGAGCCGGTCCGTGAAGGACGCGTGGTGCAGCCGGGCGAGCCGCACGGGCACCGCGCCCCGCCGGACCTCCACCCGGGCCCCGGCCGGCAGCTCCAGCATGCGGCGGCCGTCGCACCAGAGCACCCCGTGCGGGGTCCCCGTCTGCACCTCCACCGCCAGCACCGAGTCCGGCGAGGTCACCAGCGGCTTCGCGAACAGCGCGTGCGCGCTGATCGGCACCATCAGCAGGGCCTCCACCTCGGGCCAGACCACCGGCCCGCCCGCGGAGAAGGCGTACGCCGTCGAGCCGGTCGGCGTCGCGCAGACGATCCCGTCACAGCCGAAGCCGGACACCGGGCGCCCGTCGATCTCCAGGACCACCTCCAGCATCCGCTCCGGGGACACCTTCTGGACGGCGGCCTCGTTCAGCGCCCAGTCCTGGTGGACCACGTCCCCGTTCGTGCGCACGATCACGTCGAGGGTCATCCGCTCCTCGACCTCGTACTCGCGCGTCACCACCCGGTCGACGACCTTGTCCAGATCGTCTCGCTCGGCCTCGGCGAGGAACCCCACCCGGCCCAGGTTGACGCCGAGCATCGGCACGCCCGAGGCCCGCGCGAACTCGGCGCCCCGCAGCAGGGTCCCGTCCCCGCCCAGCACGACCAGCAGCTCGCAGCCGTCGAGCACCGCCGGGGTGGACCCGGTGACCAGTTCCACCTCGGGCGGCAGCGGGAGGTCCACCGCCTCGTGCGCGAAGACCCGCACCCCGAGCCCGCAGCGCAGCAGGCCCTTCACGACCAGCTCGGCACTGCGGATGGCCGCGGGCCGCCCGGTGTGCGCGAGCAGGAAGACCGTACGCACCCCCGCCGAACCTTCCGGACCTTCCGACTCCGCTGAACCCGATGAAGCTGAACCCGATGAATCAGTCACTGCGGCCCCTCCGCCACGGCACGGTCAACATCCGCCGGGTCGAGTGCCGGTGCCCCCGCCCGCAGCCACAGAAAGTACTCGACATTGCCCGACGGTCCCGGCAGCGGACTCGCCGTCACCCCGAGAACCCCCAGCCCCAGCTTGCCCGCCTGCGCCGCGACCTCGCGCACCGCCTCCGCCCGCAGCTCCGCGCTGCGCACGACGCCGCCGCTCCCCAGCCGGTCCTTGCCGACCTCGAACTGCGGCTTCACCATCAGCACCAGGTCGGCGTCGGGCGCCGTGCACCGCACCAGCGCGGGCAGCACCAGGCCGATGGAGATGAAGGACAGGTCGCCGACGACCAGGTCCGCCGGGATCCCGTCGATCTGCTCGACCGTCAGCTCGCGCACGTTCGTACGGTCCTTGACGGTGACCCGCTCATCGCTCTGCAGGGCCCAGGCGAGCTGCCCGTAGCCGACGTCCACGGCCACCACGTGGGCCACGCCCGCGCGCAGCAGCACATCGGTGAAACCGCCGGTGGAGGCCCCGGCGTCCAGTGCCCGGCGGCCCTCCACGCGCAGCCCCTGCGGCTGGAAGACGGCCAGCGCGCCCGCCAGCTTGTGGCCGCCGCGCGAGACGTAGTCGGGGTCGCTGTCGTCCTTGAGGACCACGAGGGCCGCACTGGTCTCGACCTGGGTGGCGGCCTTGGTCGCGGTGGTGCCGCCCACGGTCACCCGGCCCGCGGCGATCAGCTGCGCGGCGTGCTCGCGCGAGCGGGCCATGCTGCGGCGTACCAGTTCGGCGTCCAGGCGGCGGCGTGCCACTCCTGCCACGTTCGGTTCAGCTCCTGTTTTCGTACGTACCGGGGACGGGCGGCGCGTCCAGCGCGGTCAGCGCGGAGCGCAGCCCCTTGTGGACATCCTCGTACACCTGGAGGTGTCCGTCCGCCGTCAGGTGGTCAGCGTCCGCCAGCCGCGCCAGGTCCGCGTCGACCGCGGCGTGGCCGGTGGGGGTGCGCACGACGCCGAGCGGCGTGGCCCCGGCGGGCTCCGCGGGCTGCGGGGCGGCCTCGGCGGCGGTGTCGGGAACGGGCCCGGGAACGGTCTCGGGACCGGGCCCCGCAACGCTCACCGGGGGCTCGTACGGTCCCGCGTCGGGCACTTCGTCGCTCATGCCCCGACGCTACCCCGAAGCGCCCCGCGACCACGCACGGCTCTGCGGTACGGTCGTGATCACGATGGCTACGATCCAGGAGTGCCGCGAAGCACTCGACCGACTCTCCGGCAATCTTGCACGGGCCGAAGGCGGCGCGCACGGCGCGACCGCCCTCGACCGCTCGCTGAGCTGCCACATCACCGACCTCGACCAGACCTTCACGGGCCGTCTCGAGGGCGGCCGGATCCGGGTGGAGGCGGTGGCCGCGGGCCCGCCGGCCGACAAGGCCGAGATCCGGCTGGCGATGACCGGCGACGACCTGGTGGCCCTGGTCGCGGGCGAACTGAAGTTCGCCAAGGCCTGGACCTCCGGCCGGGTCAGACTGGAGGCCGGCTTCCGCGACCTCCTGCGCCTGAAGAGCCTGCTCTAGCCCCCACCCGGCCCCGCCGGCAGCCACACCACCCCGTCGGCGGCCACTCCAGCCCCCGTCGGCGGCCCCTCCAGCCCCGCCGGCGTTCGAGGCGCGGGGTCCGGGGCGGAGCCCCGGCAACGGCGCGGCACCCGCTCACACGGCACGGGCCCCCGCACGGGCCCCCGCACGGGCCCTCCGCGCCGCCGGGATCACCAGCGGCGTGCCCGTCTGCGGGTCGTCGATGATCTGGCAGGGCAGTCCGAAGACCCCCTCCACCATCTCGGCGGTGACCACCTCGGCCGGCGGCCCCTCGGCGACGACCTCCCCGCCCCGCATCGCGATCAGATGCGTGGCGTAGCGGGCGGCGTGGTTGAGGTCGTGCAGCACCGCGACCAGGGTCCGGCCCTGGTTCTCGTGCAGCTCGGCGCACAGGTCCAGTACGTCGATCTGGTGCTGGATGTCCAGGTAGGTCGTCGGCTCGTCCAGGAGCAGCAGCGGGGTCTGCTGGGCGAGCGCCATGGCGATCCACACCCGCTGCCGCTGTCCGCCCGACAGCTCGTCCACGGCCCGGTCGGCGAGGTCACCGACCCCGGTCGAGGCCATCGACTCGTTCACGATCCGCTCGTCCTCGGACGACCACTGCCGCAGCAGCCCTTGGTGCGGGTACCGGCCCCGGGAGACCAGGTCGGCCACCGTGATGCCGTCGGGCGCGATCGAGGACTGCGGCAGCAGCCCCAGGGTCCGGGCCACCTTCTTCGCGGGCATCGACGTGATGGCGTGCCCGTCCAGCAGCACCCGGCCCGCGGACGGCTTCAGCATCCGCGACAGGGCACGCAGCAGCGTGGACTTCCCGCAGGCGTTGGGCCCGACGATCACCGTGAAGGAACGGTCGGGAATCTCCACCGACAGGTTCTCGGCGATGACCCGCTGGTCGTAGCCGAGGGTCACGTTCTGCGCGGTCAGCCGCTGCACTTCGGTACTCCTCAAAGGGTTCTGCTCCGGATTCTGCGGCGCGGTCATACGCGCGAGGTCATACGCGCGAGGTCATACGCGTCCCGCCCTGCGCTCGGTGACGAGCAGCCAGAGCAGGTAGACACCGCCGACCAGTCCGGTCACCACGCCCACCGGCAGCTGGTCGGCGCCGAAGGCCCGCTGCGAGGCCCAGTCGGACACCAGCAGCAGCAGCGCGCCCATCAGCGCGGCGGTCATCAGGTTCGCCCCCGGCGACCGGGTCAGCCGGCGGGCCAGCTGCGGCGCGGCCAGCGCGACGAAGCTGATGGGCCCGGCCGCGGCAGCCGCGGCGGTGGTCAGCAGGATCGCCGCGAGCATCAGCAGGAGCCGGGTGCGCTCCACGCGCACCCCCAGCGCGTACGCGGCGTCGTCGCCCATCTCCATGATCCGCAGGGCCCGGCCCTGCCCGAGGACCAGCGGGAAGAGCACCGCGCAGAGCACGAACAGCGGCTCGACCTGCGCCCAGTCCCGGCCGGCCAGCGAGCCCGTCAGCCAGACCATCGCGCGGGTGGCGTCCACCACCTGGGCCTTGGTGAGCAGGTATTGGATGACGGCGATCAGCACGGCGGAGGCGCCGATGCCGACCAGCACCAGCCGGTAGCCTTGGATGCCCCGCTTGTACGCGAGCAGGTAGACGGCGACGCCGGCCAGCAGCCCGCCGAGCAGCGCGCCGACCGCCACCTCGGTGGCCCCGCCCTTGAACAGGATGATGACGGTGAGCGCGCCGACCGCCGATCCGTGGCCGAAGCCGAGCAGGTCCGGGGAGCCGAGCGGGTTGCGGGAGACGGACTGGAAGACGGCGCCGGCCATGCCGAGGGCCGCGCCGACGAGCAGGGCGACCAGGACCCTCGGCAGCCGCAGGTCGTTGACGACGAACTGGTGGGCGGGCGAGCCGTTGCCCAGCAGGGTCCGGACGACGTCCCACGGGGCGATCGGGAAGTCACCGGTGCCGATGAGGACGACGGCCATCGCGAGCGTCGCCAGCGCGAGCAGCACGCCGGTGACCAGCGCGCGCCGCTCCACCCGCAGCGACGTCCCGCCGGGCAGGCGCAGCGGCCGCGCCGCGGGCCGTCGTGTACGCGCCGTCCGTTCCTTGCCGGGTGCGGCGGTCGCGGTCACAGCTGGGCCATCCTCTTGCGCCGGACGAGGTAGATGAAGACGGGACCGCCGATGAGGGCGGTGACGATGCCGACCTGGAGTTCGGCGGGCCGGGTGACGACCCGGCCGACGACATCGGCGCCGAGCAGCAGGGCGGGCGACAGCACCGCCGAGTACGCGAGCACCCAGCGCATGTCCGGTCCGGTGAAGGCCCGTACCAGGTGCGGGATCATCAGCCCGATGAAGACGATCGGCCCGCAGGCGGCGGTGGCCGCACCGCACAGCAGGGTGATGGCGGCCATGGCGCCGATCCGGGTCCGCGTCAGGTGCGCGCCCAGCGCCCGCGCGGTGTCGTCGCCCAGGGCCATCGCGTTGAGCGGCCGCCCCAGCGACAGCGCGAGGACGGCGCCGGCCAGCAGGAAGGGGGCCACCTGCCGGACGGTGTCCATGTTGGCCGAAGCCAGCGAACCCACCGTCCAGAAGCGGAGCTTGTCCAGCGCCGTGCTGTCCATCAGCTGGACCGCGTTGATGTAGCCGACCAGGGCCGCGCTGGCCGCCGTACCGGCGAGGGCGAGGCGTACCGGGGTGGCGCTGCGGCTGCCGCCCAGCACGTACACGACGACCGAGACGACGGCGGCGCCGAGGAAGGCCCACCACACGAACTCCCTCAGCGAGCTCGCGCCGAGGAAGCTGATCGCGGAGACGACGGCGGCCGCGGCGCCCGCGTTGACGCCGAGGATGCCGGGCTCGGCCAGCGGGTTGCGGGTCAGCGCCTGCATCACCGCACCGGACAGGCCGAGGCCGAGGCCGACCATCAGCCCCAGGAGGGTGCGCGGGACCCGCAGGTCCCGCACCACCACGTCGGAAGGCGTCCCCGCGTAGTCGAACAGGCCGTGCCAGACCTGGTCGAGGGTCATCTGCTTGGCGCCCACGGCGATGCTCGCCACCGCGACCAGGGCCAGCACCGCGAGGGCGGCCAGCAGCCCGGCGGTACGCGCGGCATGCCGCGAGCGGGCGACGGCAGGCGGCGCCGCGCTCTGTCCGGGTTCGGGTACGGCTTCGGGGGGACTCTCGACCAACACGCAGGTTAGGTTAGCCTACCCTGTCTGAATCCCTCCCTCTGGATGCCTCAGAGCCCCAGCCCGGCCAGCGCCTTCTCCGCGTCCAGCCCGCAGACCCCGTCCCCGGCCGCCGTCCAGGCCGCCGCGCACAGCGCCCGCAGCCCGTCGACCGGATCCGCGTCCGCCGCTTCCGCCCCGCCCGCCTCCGGGAGGGTGCGCAGGCCCAGTACGCCGCCGGACACCGCCGAGATCCAGCCACCGCACTCCCAGCCCTCCGCGTGCTCCCGTACCCGCGGCTGCCCGGTCAGCAGCCCCCGCAGGTCCCGGTCCACATAGGTCGGCCGGTGCCTCGGCTCGGCCCGCAACAGCTGCGCCGCGTCGGTCACCCCGGTCAGCACCAGCAGCGAGTCCACCTCCCCGTTGAAGGCGCCCTCGATGTCGGTGTCCAGCCGGTCCCCCACCACCAGCGGCCGCTTCGCCCCGGTCCGCAGCACCGTCTCCCGGTGCATCGGGGGCAGCGGCTTGCCCGCCACCTGCGGCTCCGCGCCCGTGGCGATCCGTACGACCTCCACAGCGGCCCCGTTCCCCGGCGCGATCCCGCGCGCCCCGGGGATCGTCAGGTCGGTGTTGGACGCGTACCAGGGCACCCCGCGGTTGATCGCGTACGAGGCCTCCGCGAACCGTCCCCACGCCAGCTCGGGCCCCCCGTACCCCTGCACGACCGCCGCGAGACCGTCCTCCTCCGCCGACTCCACCGGCACCAGCCCGCGCTCGCGCAACGCGACCCGCAGCCCCTCGCCACCGATCACCAGCACCTTCGAACCCGGTGCCACCTGCTCCGCGATCAGCCGGGCCACCGCCTGCGCCGAGGTGATCACCTCGCCCGCCTCGGTCGGGATGCCCAGCTCGGTCAGGTGCCCGGCGACCGCGTCCGGAGTGCGCAGCGCGTTGTTCGTCACGTACGCGAGGTGCATCCCCTGCGCGCGGGCCGTGGCCAGGGACTCCACCGCGTGCGCGATGGCGTGGCCTCCCGCGTACACCACCCCGTCGAGGTCCAGCAGAGCGGTGTCGTACGCCTGGTGCAGATTCCGCTCACTCGCCGCGGGACTGGTCCTGCTCTGCCGGGTCATCCTGGCCGCTCCTCATGGGATCGATCTTGTCCGATTTCCGTACTCCCCCGATCATCCCGCACCGCAATGCGGGTCTTACCATGCACCAATGACCACATCTGGCACCGCGGACCATGGACTGCGCCTGATCCCGTTCCATGGCCTGCGCTACGACCCCGAGCGTGTCGGCAGCCTCGCCGCCGTCACCTCGCCGCCCTACGACGTGGTCGTACGCCCCGACGGAGTCGATTACCTCGAATCCGCCGACCCGCACAACATCGTCCGCCTGATCCTTCCCCAGGCCGACACCCCCGCCGCCCGCAACGAGCAGGCCGCGCACACCCTGCGCGCCTGGCTCACCGAGGGCGTCCTCAGCGCCGACCCGGAACCCGCGCTCTACGTCTACGAGCAGAGCAGGGCCGGCCTCCTCCAGCGCGGCATCATCGGCGCCCTCGCCCTGTCCACCGCCGACGCGGGCATCGTCCTCCCCCACGAGGACGTCATGCCGGACGTGGTCACCGACCGGGCCGGCCTGATGCGGGCCACCTCCGCCAACCTCGAACCCCTCCTCCTCACCTACCGGAGCGAGGAACCCGACGCCGCCGCGGCGCAGGCCGTCGCGGCCACGGCCCGGCGCGCCCCCCTGCTGGAGACCACCACCGAGGACGGTTTCCGGCACCGGCTGTGGGCCGTCACGGACCCCGCCGAGCTGGCCGCCGTCACCGCCGACCTCGGCCACCGCCAGGCCCTCATCGCCGACGGCCACCACCGCTGGGCCACCTACCTGCGCCTCCAGGAGGAACACGCCTCCCCCACCGCGTGGGACTTCGGCCTGGTCCTCCTCGTGGACACCGCCCGCTACCCGCTCCAGGTCCGCGCCATCCACCGGATGCTGCGCCGCCTGCCGGTCGCCGACGCCCTCGCCGCCCTCGACGGCCACTTCCGGGTCCGCCCCGTCGACGGGCCGCTCCCGCTCGCCCTGGAGGCCCTCGCGGACGCGGCGGAACGCGGCAACGCCTTCCTCCTCACGGGAGACGGCAGCTTCCATCTGGTCACCGACCCCGCCCCGGCCCTGCTGGAGCGCACCGTCCGCCGCGACCGCCCCGAGGCCTGGCGCCGGCTGGACGCCACCGTGCTGCACGCGACGCTGCTCGACGCCCTGTGGGGCGTCCCCGACGCCCCCGAGCACATCGCGTACATCCACGACACCGCCGCCACGGTCGCCATGGCCGAGCGCCACAACGGCACCGCCGTCCTGCTGCACCCCGTACGGGAAGAGGTCGTCCGCGACCTGGCCCGCCAGGGCGTCACCATGCCCCGCAAGTCCACCTCCTTCGGCCCGAAGCCGGCCACCGGCCTGGTCCTGCGCAGCCTGGACTGACCACCCCCGGACATGGGAAAGGGCGGTACCCCCGAGGGGGTACCGCCCTTTCCCATGTCACTCAGACCATGTCACTCAGAAGACTCAGGCCTTGTCGCGGCCCGTGTCCTGCTCGTCGTCCTCGTCTTCGTCCTCGTCCTCGAGAACGACGACCTCGTCGGTGATGTCCGCGTCGGCATCGGCGTCGAAGTCGCCCCGGACCTCGTCGGCGGCGGCGTCGGCCTCGACGTCCACATCGACGTCCAGGTCGGCCTCGGACTGCTCGACGGGCTCGTACTCGTCGTCGTCCTCGTCGTAGTACTCCGCCACGTCGGAGGCCCGCTCGGCCGCCGCGACCTCAGCGGCGTCCTCGTCGTCGTCCTCGTCGTCCATGGCGGCGTCGACGAACTCGACCCCGTCCAGCTCGGCGAGCCGGTCGGAGGCGTCCATCGCCCCGTCCTTGTCGGCCTCGAGGGTCTTGGCGAACCACTCGCGCGCCTCGTCCTCACGACCGGCCGCGAGCAGCGCGTCGGCGTAGGCGTACCGCAGGCGCGCGGTCCACGGCTGGACGGAGCTGGAAGCCAGCTCCGGGCTCTGCAGGGTCACGATGGCGGCCTCGAGCTGCCCCATGTCCCGCCGGGCACCGGCGGCGACCAGACGCATCTCGACCTGACCGGCCTTGTCCAGCTTCTGCACCTCGGGCTCGCCGGCCATGGCCAGCGCCCGCTCCGGACGGCCGAGACCGCGCTCGCAGTCGGCCATGACGGGCCACAGCTCGACGGAACCGGTCATGCGCTTGGCGGCACGGAACTCCGCGAGGGCCTCGCTGTACTTCTGCGTCGCGTACGCGGCGAAGCCGGCGGCCTCGCGCACGGCGGCGACACGGGAGGCCAGTCGCAGGGCGATGCGCGAGTACGCGTACGCCTGCTCCGAGTCCTCGTCGATCAGCCGGGCGACCATGACCAGGTTCTTCGAGACTTCCTCGGCCAGGCCCTTGGGCAGGCTCAGGAGCTCCTGACGCACATCGGCGTCGATCTCGAGACCGGTGACGTCCTCGTCGATCGGAAGCCGCTTGACCGGGTCCCGGTCGCGGTCCGCGCGGTAGTCGCGGTCGCCGCCACGGTCATCGCGACCGCCACGGTAACCACCGCGGTCACCACCGCGATCGTCACGGCCACCACGGAACCCGCCACGGTCGCCACCGCGGTCGTCGCGGCGGGGGTAGCTGGGGCGGTCGCCGCCACGGTCGTCACGGCGCGGGTAGGACGGACGGTCCCCACCACGGTCGTCGCGGCCGCCACGGAACCCACCACGGTCGTCATCCCGACGCGGGTACGAGGGACGGTCGCCACCACGGTCGTCACGGCGCGGGAAGGACGGGCGGTCCCCACCGCGGTCGTCACGACGCGGGTAAGAGGGACGCTCGCCGCCACGGTCGTCGCGGCCGCCACGGAACCCACCACGGTCGTCATCACGACGCGGGTACGAGGGACGGTCGCCGCCGCGGTCGTCACGACGCGGGTAGGACGGGCGGTCGCCGCCACGGTCGTCACGACGGAACGAGGGACGGTCGCCACCGCGGTCGTCACGGCGCGGGAAGGACGGACGGTCGCCGCCACGGTCGTCACGACGCGGGTAAGAGGGACGGTCTCCGCCACGGTCGTCGCGGCCGCCGCGGAACCCACCACGGTCGTCATCACGACGCGGGTACGACGGACGGTCGCCACCACGGTCATCGCGGCGCGGGAAGGACGGGCGGTCGCCGCCACGGTCGTCACGACGGAAACCGCCGCCACCACCCGAGGGACGCCCACCGCGGTCGTCCTCACGACGCGGGTAGGAGGGACGGTCGCCACCGCGGTCGTCACGGCCACGGAAGCCGCCGCCGCCGGCACCGGCCGGACGCCCGCCACGGTCGTCGTCACGACGCGGGTAGGACGGGCGGTCGCCGCCACGGTCGTCACGACGGAACGAGGGACGGTCGCCACCGCGGTCGTCACGGCGCGGGAAGGACGGACGGTCGCCGCCACGGTCGTCACGACGCGGGTAAGAGGGACGGTCTCCGCCACGGTCGTCGCGGCCGCCGCGGAACCCACCACGGTCGTCATCACGACGCGGGTACGACGGACGGTCGCCACCACGGTCATCGCGGCGCGGGAAGGACGGGCGGTCGCCGCCACGGTCGTCACGACGGAAACCGCCGCCACCACCCGAGGGACGCCCACCGCGGTCGTCCTCACGACGCGGGTAGGAGGGACGGTCGCCACCGCGGTCGTCACGGCCACGGAAACCGCCGCCGCCGGCACCGGCCGGACGCCCGCCACGGTCGTCGTCACGACGCGGGAAAGAGGGGCGGTCGCCGCCACGGTCATCGCGACGGAAACCACCGCCACCGCCTGCACCGGCCGGGCGGCCGCCACGGTCGTCACGGCGGAAACCGCCGCCACCGCCACCGGCGCCGGCAGGCCGGCCACCACGGTCGTCACGACGGAACGGGGGACGGTCGCCACCACGGTCGTCACGGCCCCCGCGGTAGCCGCCCCTGTCACCGCCGTCGTTGCGCCGAGGCTCGCGCTCCGGACGATCGTCGGGAGAGTTGGACATGGGTGTGACTCCTGTCTTCGGGGTACCGCTAGTCATTCTCGCGCAACCAACCCATGGCCGCGCTTCGGCGTAAAGAGGTGAAAAAACAAAAGGACCCTTGGTCCAGCGTTGAACGCTGGACCAAGGGTCCTTTGAAAGATTGTTCGGCGGCGTCCTACTCTCCCACAGGGTCCCCCCTGCAGTACCATCGGCGCTGAAAGGCTTAGCTTCCGGGTTCGGAATGTAACCGGGCGTTTCCCTAACGCTATGACCACCGAAACCCTATCGGTTTCGAGCGAACAAGCACACTTTGTAGTTATGTTCTAGCTCTAGAAACCAGCAACCGTTCGTTGCTTCAGAACTAACACAGTGGACGCGAGCAACTGAGGACAAGCCCTCGGCCTATTAGTACCAGTCAGCTTCACCCGTTACCGGGCTTCCACATCTG
>NZ_JBEZMA010000013.1:113392-157211 GCF_040652415.1 Streptomyces sp. NPDC048255 | reverse complement strand
CTCATGATGGGCGAAAAAATGTCCAAGATGCCCATCGTCCCCGCCCCCGGCGGCCTCCAGTTCCAGCCCGTCGACTCCCGCGAAGTCGCCGCCCGACTCGTCGAACTCACCCTCGGCCAGCCCGCCGGACGCGTCGCCGACATCGCCGGACCCAAGGTCTACCCCCTCGGCGACCTCCTGCGCAGCTACCTCACCGCCACCGGCAAGCGCCGCCCCCTCCTCCCCATCCGCATGCCCGGAAAGGCCGGCAAGGCCTACCGCGCCGGCGACAACCTCGCCCTCACCGGCACCCTCGTCGGCAAGCGCACCTGGGAACAGTTCCTCGCCGAGCGCGTCGGTTGAGCGCCCCGCGCGGGCGGGGCCGCCGCGGCACCGTAAATCAGCCGCGGCACCCCGCCCCCGATGGCATGCTGACAGGGTGAACGGACCCGGCATTCAGCTCACCCTCGCCCCCGAACTGCGCCTGTTCGCCCCGCCCAGCCGGCGGGCCGAACGCGTACCGACGACCACCGACGGCGCCTCCAGCCTCGGCCACGTCGTCGAATCGGCCGGCGTGCCGCTCACCGAGGTCGGCCGCCTCCTCGTCGACGGCCGCGAGGTCCCCGTCTCCTACGTGCCCCAGGACGGCCAGTCGGTCGAGGTACTCGGCGTGGACCGGCCCCAGCACGTCCCCGGGGCGCCCCTGCGCTTCCTCCTCGACGTGCACCTCGGCACCCTCGCCCGCCGCCTGCGCCTGCTCGGCGTCGACGCCGCCTACGAGAACGAGGACATCGGCGACCCCGCCCTCGCCACCCGCTCCGCCGCCGAACAGCGCGTCCTGCTCTCCCGCGACCGCGGCCTGCTGCGCCGCCGCGAGATCTTCGCCGGGGCCTACGTCTACAGCGACAACCCCGACGACCAAGTCCGCGACATCCTGGGCCGATTCGCCCCCGAACTCGCCCCCTGGACCCGCTGCACCGCCTGCAACGGCCCGCTCCACGAGGCCGACAAGAACAGCGTCGGCGACCGCCTCGAACACGGCACGCACCGCTCCTACGACGTCTTCGCGCAGTGCACCGACTGCGAGCGCGTCTACTGGCGCGGCGCCCACCACGCCCGCCTGGAACGGATCGTCGACGAGGCGGTCGCCGAATTCGGCCCGGGCGCCGCGCTGGAGCGGCCCGGGGCTCAGAAGGCGTAGGCGTCGCCCGTGACCGCGCTGGAGCGGCCCCGGGGCTCAGAAGGCGTAGGCGTCGCCCGTGTCCAGGGCCAGCACCACGTGCTCGTTGTTCGCGTGGTTGCGGTCCGTCGCGCCGCCGTTCCACCAGGTGTCGACCCGGACCACCACCTCCGCCACCGGCTCCCGCAGCTCCAGCGCCAGCCCGATGTGCCGGCCCCGCCCGTGCAGCGGCAGCGGGCCCGTCTCGCACACCACCTCGCGCAGCCCGGCCCGCGCACAGCCGCCCGCCAGGTTCTGCCGGTCGGCGAGATCGGCCGACAGGCGCACCCGGAGGGTCGCGTTCGGCAGCGCCGCCGGCCCGTCGTTCTCCGGGACCAGCCAGACCCGCAGCTGACCCTCGGACAGGGCCACCCGGCCGTGGTAGGCCACGTCCGCCTCCGGACCGGCCCACGCCGCCCGTGCCGGGCCGCCCGCACCCAGGACCAGTACCCCGGCCACCACCACACTTCGTACGGCACCACGGCGCACCGACACCACCTCCTCGCGCGAACGCTAGAGCGCGCGAGGAGCATCCGGTCGGACCATCACACGAACGAGGGCGCGCCTGCCCCCAACTGCCCGCGCCCCTTCGAGCCGTACCGAGCGCCCGCCCGGCCACCTGCCGGAACCTCGCCCGCGCGCCCGTCCGCCGCGCCGGGAGGGCCGTGACCAGGCACCCGCCGCGCGGCCGCTGACCGCCACCCCGCCCGCCTATGCTGGCGAGGAATCGCCCGTACGAACGAACGAGGAGCCCCGCACATGATCACGGCCACCCGGACCGCCGTAGTCACCGGAGCGAGCAGCGGCATCGGCGCGGCCACCGCCCGGCAGCTCGCCGCCGCCGGCTACCACGTCGTCCTCACCGCCCGCCGCAAGGACCGCATCGAGGCCCTCGCCGCCGAGATCACCGCAGCGGGCCACTCCGCCACGGCCCACGCCCTCGACGTCACCGACCGCCCGGCCGTCGACGCCTTCGCAGCCGCCCTCGACCAGTACCCGTCCGTCGACGTCCTCGTCAACAACGCGGGCGGCGCCATCGGAGCCGAGCCCGTCGCCACCGGCGACCCCGCCGACTGGCGCACGATGTACGAGGTCAACGTCATCGGCACCCTCAACGTGACCCAGGCCCTGCTCCCGGCGCTCACCGCCTCCGGCGACGGCACGGTCGTCGTCCTGTCCTCCACCGCGGGCCACTCCACGTACGAGGGCGGGGCCGGCTACGTCGCCGCCAAGAACGGCGCCCGCGTCCTCGCCGAGACCCTGCGCCTGGAGATCGTCGGCCAGCCGGTCCGCGTCATCGAGATCGCCCCCGGCATGGTCAAGACCGAGGAGTTCGCCACCACCCGCTTCCGCGGCGACGCCGAGAAGGCGGCCAAGGTCTACGCGGGCGTGGCGGAGCCCCTCTCCGCCGACGACGTGGCCGACACCATCACCTGGGCGGTGACCCGCCCCAGCCACGTCAACATCGACCTCCTGGTGGTCCGCCCCCGCGCCCAGGCCTCGAACACGAAGGTCCACCGCGAGCTGTGACCGCCGCCCGGGCCCTGCGCTGCGGGGCCGGTCACGGAACCGGTTGCGCGACCGGTTACGGAACCGGTTACGGGACCAGCCCGGCCGCCTTCAGGTGCGGCATGAGGGCCGCCGGCTTCAGCCCGGCGGCCTTCGCCGCGTCCAGCGCCCGCTGGAGGTCGGCCGCCAGGGTGGGCGTGAAGTGCAGCAGCACGATGTCGCCGCTCTTGAGCCGCGGCGTCGGCGGCGTCTCGCCCCAGGTGGTGAAGTCGTGCGTCCAGGTGACCAGCGCCTTCACCCCGCAGGCCTTCGCGGCGAGCCGCACGTCGTCGTTCACGGCCCCGTACGGCGGCCGCAGCAGCTTGGGCGTCCGTCCGAAGGCCGCCTCGATCTGCTCCCCCGCCCCACACACCTCGGCGTCCTTCCCGGCGGCGTCCAGGGTGGTCAGGTCCGGGTGGTTCACGGTGTGGTTCTCCACCGTGACCCGGCCCTGCCCGGTGAGACCGGTGAAGTACCCGGTGTCGTACGAGGTCGCCCCCGGCAGCAGGAACAGCGCGGCCGGCACCCGCTTCTCCAGCAGGATCCGCGCGGCCTGCGGATCGTGGTTCCAGCCGTCGTCGATGGTGATGAAGACGACGTCGTCCTGTGTCGGCACGTGCGACACGACGGGCGGCAGCCCCACCCCCGCCTGAGCCGACCCGGCGGCCCCGAGGGCGAGCGACAACGACGCGAGCGCGGCGAGAAGCGCGCGAGATCTCCACATGCGGCACACCTTGGTCTAGACCACCTCAACCCGTCAACCCCCGTATACCAAGCGGCAGTTGCCCTCGCGCACACCACTCGGGCCCGTTTGGGTGAATCCAAGCGAAATGTCAACGGGCGCGGCTACGCTCCGGAAGCGTGAGCCACGAAAAGGAGGAAGCTATGGCCGTGATACAGCACGAGACCACGATCGCGGAGGCCGCCGATCGACTCTCCAGGGAGCTTCCCGGGCACCGAGTGGAAATTCTCCAGGGGAGGCTCACCGTGACACCACCCGCGGACGGGTCACACGCACTGTCGCTGAGCTGGCTCATCGAGAAGTTCTACGACGCCGGCGCCAGGAAGGCGGGCCTGCGGTACGTCCAGGGCATCGGCCTCTGGCTGCCGACCGGCTCCGACGACTACGCCATCCCGGATTTCGCCCTCGTCGAGGCGGACTTCCGGGACCACAAGGTCCAGAAGAACTGTTACGCCTCCGACGTCTTCCGACTGGTCGTCGAAGTCACCTCTTCGAACTGGTCGGACGACATCGGCGTCAAGGTAGACAGCTACGCGAAGGCCGACATCCCCGTGTACGTCATCGCCGACCGGCACCACGACGAGGCCGTCCTCTGCTGCGACCCCCGCAACGGCACGTACCGCCTCCGTAGGACCTTCAAACGAGGCACCTCCATCCCGCTGCCCGAGTACATCGGGGTGTCCCTGGAACTCCCGGTGGACCTCCTCCTCGACGGAGACGAGCACTGAGACACGACACGGAGGGACCCGGACCGATCGGATCGGCCCGGACCCCTCCGCTCCCCCGGTAACTGCGGCCGGGCGTCAGCCCTTCACGCAGATGACCTGCTTGAGCTTCGCCACGACCTGCACGAGGTCGGTCTGCTGGTCGATGACCTGCTCGATCGACTTGTACGCGCCCGGGATCTCGTCCACGACGCCCGAGTCCTTACGGCACTCCACGCCCTTGGTCTGCTCCGCCAGGTCGCGCGCCGAGAACTTCTTCTTCGCCGCCGTGCGGCTCATCTTCCGGCCCGCTCCGTGCGAGGCCGAGTTGAAGGACTTCTCGTTGCCGAGGCCCTTCACGATGTACGAGCCCGTCCCCATGGAGCCCGGGATGATCCCGTAGTCACCGCTGCCGGCGCGGATCGCACCCTTGCGCGTCACCAGCAGGTCCATGCCGTCGTACCGCTCCTCCGCCACGTAGTTGTGGTGGCAGCTGATCTCGTGGTCGAAGGAGACCTTCGCCTTGCGGAACTCCCTGCGGACGACCTCCTTGAAGAGGCTCATCATCGCCGCGCGGTTGTACTTGGCGTACTCCTGAGCCCAGAAGAGGTCGTTGCGGTAGGCCTCCATCTCCGGGGTGGCCGCGAGGAACACCGCCAGGTCCCGGTCGACCAGGTTCTGGTTGTGCGCGAGCCCCCTGGCCACGCCGATGTGGTGGGCGGCGAGCTCGTTGCCGATGTTCCGGGATCCGGAGTGCAGCATCAACCAGACCGAACCCGACTCATCGAGACAGAATTCGATGAAGTGGTTCCCGCTTCCGAGCGTTCCGATCTGCTTGGTGGCACGCTCACGACGGAATTTGATCGCATCGGTGATGTAGTCGAAGCGCTTCCAGAGGTCGTCGTACCCCGCCTCCGAGAAGCCGTACAGCCGCGACGGGTCCACCGCCTCCTTGTGCAGGCCCATGCCCACCGGAATCGCCTGCTCGATCTTCGACCGCAGCTTCGACAGGTCCCCCGGCAGGTCGTTCGCCGTCAGGGAGGTCTTCACCGCCGACATGCCGCAGCCGATGTCCACGCCCACCGCCGCCGGGCAGACCGCGTCCTTCATCGCGATCACCGAGCCGACCGTGGCGCCCTTGCCGTAGTGGACGTCGGGCATGACGGCCAGGCCCTTGATCCACGGGAGGGTGGCGACGTTGTGCAGCTGCTGCATCGCGCCGGCTTCGACCGACGCCGGGTCGGTCCACATCCGGATGGGGACCTGCGCCCCCGGTACCTCTACATACGACATGTGGTCTCAATCCCCCGAAAGTCCAAGAAAAGTCTCAATACGCAAAAAGCCTCGCTCTTGGCCCCAAATGCGACAGAGGACCGGCGCCAGCACCAGCGTGTGCGATAGACATTGTGTCCATCCGCGCCCGAGTCGCGGCAACGCATTTTCCTGACCGGCGGGCAGCCGCCCGGTCGAAGGGAGCCATTGGACGTGCAGCGCAAGGCGGTACGGGGAGTCCTGCCAGGCATCGCGATGCTCACCGCGCTCCTGGCCGGCGCGGCCGGTCTGGCCGCGTGCACCGGCGGGGGCGGCACCGGGAGCACCAACGACTCGAAGGCGGGCGGCAACACGGCCCCGCCCCCGGCGCCCCCCGGGAAGTACCGCAGCCTGCCCCAGCCCTGCAAGGCCGCCGACGCCAAGCGGGTCAGGGCCATGCTCCCGGCCGGCGAGTCCCTCACCGACGAGCAGCGCGAGCAGCTGTACGCGGGCACGGCCGACGCCTCGTTCGACGGCGACCGGCGCGTCGGCTGCCGCTGGACGGCGCAGACGCCCGAGGAGACCCGGCTGCTGTCGGTCGGCTTCGAGCGCGTGGTCTCGTACGACCGGGCCGTCGCCAGCGACGACGACAAGGCGCGGCAGGTGTACGTACGCCAGCTCACGGATGCGCACCTGCCGTTCCCCGGGCCCGCGACGTCCCCGACGGCCCCTACGGCCTCGACGCCCACGCCGAACACGCCGAGCACGGGCGCAGCGGGTGGCGGTTCGGCTCCTCCCGCGCCGGGGACCCCGGCCCCCGGCGGCACCCCGGCCCCCGGCGGCAGCCCGTCCGGCAGCCCGGCCACGAGCCCGAGCGGCAGCCCGTCGCCGCCGCCCGAGCTGGGCTCGCGGGTCCTGGAGGGGCTGGGGAACGACGCGTTCCTCGACGACAAGCTGAGCCCCGCCGGGGCCACGGCGGCCCAGTCGCGCACCGTGCGGATTGTGTTCCGTACCTCGAATGTCATCGTCACCGTCGAGTACAGCGTGCAGCCCGCGCTGCCCGGAACGGTCCCGCCGAGTGCCGAAACCCAGGACAGCGCACGGGAGTTGGCGCAGGCGCTCGTCGAGCGTTTCAACGAATGAGCGGTGCGCGCCGCGGCCGGGCGTGACGGCGCGCACAGCAGCCGGTCACCCGGTCGGGCTACCGTTGCTCGGGTTCCGCGCCCGAAGAACACCCACTGAGCTACTGAAGGAAACATGCACCGATCAGCCTCGCGCCTCACTCGCGTCCTCGCCTGCGCAGCCGTCCCGGTGATCCTCACCGTTGCCGGGTGTTCCTCCGATTCGGGCAAGGGCTCGGGCTCGGACAGCGGCAAGAAGTCCGATTCCGCCGCGTCCGCCAAGCCGAGCGTGAAGCCGTCGGCCACGCTGGAGAAGGCCGCGTTCGCGACGCTGCCCGACCCGTGCAAGGCGGTCCAGACGAAGACCATCGAGTCGCTCGTCCCGGAGGCCAAGGACAAGAACGGCACCGCGACCAAGTCGAACGACCTGGCCAGCCGCGCCAGCTGCTCCTGGAACGGCCTGGACGAGGACGGTCTGAAGGGCTCGCAGTACCGCTGGCTCTCGATCTCCCTCTTCCGCTATGACTCGCACGCCTCGCTCGGCGCCGCCAACAAGCGTGCCGAGGAGCAGTTCACCAAGCAGGTCGAGGCCGCGAAGGCGTCCGAGGGTGCGCAGAACGTCAAGGCCGAGGAGGCCGGCGGCATCGGTGACCAGGGGAGCTCGGTCACGTACAGCGTGAAGAAGGACGTGGACTTCTTCAACACGACGATCGTGGCGCGCACCCAGAACGTGGTGATCACGCTGGACTACAACGGTGCCGCGTACGAGGGTGCCGGTGCCCCCGACCAGGCGAAGCTGCTCCAGGACGCGATCGCGGCGGCGAAGGAGGCCGTGGGCTCGGTCGACGCGGCCAACCAGCAGAAGCAGCCGGAGCAGCAGCCCTCGCAGGAGGCTTCTCAGCAGCAGTCGGCGACGCCCGCGCAGTAGGGCCGCCGGCCGGTCCCGGCGAGGACCGGGGGCTACCGGAGCGCTGACATCCAGTCACCCGTACGCTGTGCCTGCCGCAGCTTGGTAAAGGCTCGGTAAGGGCCCGACAAGGGGAGGGGATCGCGGGTGGCCGCGATGGAGCTGACTCGTACGCACCGGATACTCATCGGCGTCGTGGTCGCGGGAGCCGTGGTCATCGCCGGGATCGGCTTCGCGGGCTCGTACTCCGCGGTGCGGACCCTCGCCCTGCAGAAAGGGTTCGGCAGCTTCTCGCTGGTGTTCCCGATCGGCATCGACGCGGGCATCTGCGTACTGCTCGCGCTGGACCTCCTGCTGACGTGGCTGCGCATACCCTTCCCGCTGCTGCGCCAGACGGCGTGGCTGCTGACGGCGGCGACGATCGCCTTCAACGGGGCGGCGTCCTGGCCCGACCCGCTGGGCGTCGGCATGCACGCCGTCATCCCGATCCTGTTCGTGGTGACGGTGGAGGCGGCCCGGCACGCGGTGGGCCGGATCGCGGACATCACCGCGGACCGGCACATGGAGGGCGTGCGCATCACGCGCTGGCTGCTCTCCCCCGTCCCCACCTTCAAGCTGTGGCGCCGGATGAAGCTGTGGGAGCTGCGCTCCTACGAGCAGGCGGTCGGCATGGAGCAGGACCGGCTGATCTACCAGGCGCGGCTGCAGGCGCGGTACGGGCGCTCGTGGCGGCGCAAGGCTCCGGTGGCGGCGCTGATGCCGCTGAAGCTGGCCCGGATCGGCGTGCCGCTGGCGCAGACGGCTCCGGAGGGGCTGGCGGCGGCGGGCATCGACCCGGCGCTGCTGCCTCCGGCGGCCGCCGCCTCCACGGCTCCGGCCCTGGTGGCGGGGGGCGCGCAGGCGGGTCTGGAGGCCGGTCCGCAGCCCGGGCAGCCGCAGGCGGCCTCCGTACCGGGCGCCGTGCTGTCCGGTGGGCCGGACGACGCGCTGCCGGCCGGGCCGGATGCCGTACTGCCGGAGGGGCCGGAGACCGGCGCGCAGCTGGCCGTCCCGTCCGTCACCCACGCGCCGCCGCCCTTCGCGGTGGATCCGACGGCCATGCCCGCGGCGCACAACAGCGCGTGGTTCGCCGCGCCGCTGGCGCCGCAGGCGGCGTACGAGGGCGGCTACAACCCCCAGTACGTCGAGGGTCTGGAGCCGATCCCGGTCATGCCCCCGGCGGGTCCGGAGGAGCAGCAGATCCAGCAGATCCAGCAGGTCCAGCAGCCGGACCTGCCGATTCCGGGCCCCCGCCAGGAGGAGTTCCAGCAGACCCAGCCGGCCGAGCCGGCGGACGGCCCGGACGAGGCCGAGTTCGCCGAGGTGGCGTACAAGGTGTTCCGTGCGCTGGTCGACGAGCAGAACGACTTCCCGACGGCCGAGGCCCTGGACATACACCTCTCGGACGGCTACGGCGTGACGCACCCGCGCAGCGGCTCGCTGCTGCGGCGGATGATCCCGGCGTTCAAGCAGCGGTACCAGAAGGACCTGGAGAACGAGCACATCGCGTGAGCGGTGAGCCGTGAGCCGTAGCCGGCAGGCGGCAGGCGGCAGGCATGCGGAAGGGCCCGCACCCCGAGGGGTGCGGGCCCTTCCGCGTACGTCACACGCTCAGACCGCGAGCAGCTTGCGCACCCGGTCCGCGCCCACCGCCAGCAGCAGCGTGGGCAGTCGCGGGCCGGTCTCCCGGGTCACGAGTAGCCGGTAGAGGAGCGCGAAGAAGGTCCGCTGGGCGACCTTGAGCTCCGGCGTCGGCTTGGCGTCGGGCTCCAGCCCGGCCATCACCTTCGGCACGCCGTAGACGAGGGTGGTCAGCCCGTCGAGGGACCAGTGCGAGTCCAGGCCCTCCAGCAGCAGCCGCAGAGACTCGCGGCCCTCGTCGTCCAGGGAGGACAGCAGCTCGGTGTCGGGCTCCTCGCGGACGAGGGTCCGCTGGTCGGCCGGGACCTGGGTGGTGATCCAGTTCTCGGCGCGGTCCAGGCGCGGCCGTACCGCGTCGAGGGAGGTGAGCGGCTGCGAGGGGTCCAGGTCGGTCAGGATGCGCAAGGTCTGCTCGTCGTGGCCGGCGGTGATGTCGACGACGGACGCGAGCGTCCGGTACGGCATCGGGCGCGGGGTGCGCGGCAGCTCGGCGGCGGCGGTGCGGACGGCGCGGGTGTGCGCGGCCGCGTCGGCGGGGAGCACGGAGCCGTCGGCGACCTTGGCCTCCAGCTTGTCCCACTCGTCGTAGAGCCGCTGGATCTCCTGGTCGAAGGCGATCTTGAAGGACTGGTTCGGGCGGCGGCGCGCGTACAGCCAGCGGAGCAGCTGCGGCTCCATGATCTTCAGCGCGTCGGCCGGGGTGGGGACCCCGCCCTTCGACGAGGACATCTTGGCCATGCCGCTGATGCCGACGAACGCGTACATCGGTCCGATCGGCTGCTCGCCGCCGAAGATGTGCACGATCTGGCCGCCGACCTGGAAGGAGGAGCCGGGCGAGGAGTGGTCGACGCCGGAGGGCTCGAAGACCACGCCTTCGAAGGCCCAGCGCATCGGCCAGTCGACCTTCCAGACGAGCTTGCCGCGGTTGAACTCGCTGAGCTTGACCGTCTCGGTGAACTCGTCCTCGGTGCAGACGTAGGTCATCTCGGTCGTCTCGTCGTCGTACGAGGTGACCTTGGTGAAGTCCTTGCCGCACTCGCCGCAGTACGGCTTGTACGGGAAGTACCCGCCCTCGCCGGTGCTGCCGTCGTCCTCCGCGGCGGCGCCGGAGCCCTCCGCGGCCTCCAGCTCGGCCTCGTCGACCTGCTTCTGCTGGGGCTTCTTGCCGCCCGGCTTCTGCTTGGTGCGGTACTGGTCGAGCACGGCGTCGATGTCGCCGCGGTGCTTCATCGCGTGCAGCACCTGCTCGCGGTAGGCGCCGGAGGTGTACTGCTCGGTCTGGCTGATCGGGTCGTACTCGACGCCCAGCTCGGCGAGCGCCTCGACCATGGCGGCCTTGAAGTGCTCGGCCCAGCTGTCGTACGCCGACCCGGCCGGGGCGGGGACGGCGGTCAGCGGGCGGCCGATGTACTGGCCGTACGTCTCCTCGTCCACGCCGGGGATGCCCTTGGGCACCTTGCGGTAGCGGTCGTAGTCGTCCCACGAGATGAGGTGCCGGACCTCGATGCCCCGGCGGCGGATCTCGTCGGCGACCAGGTGCGGGGTCATGACCTCGCGCAGGTTGCCCAGGTGGATGGGGCCGGAGGGGGAGAGTCCGGACGCGACGACGACAGGTTTGCCGGGTGCTCGGCGCTCCGCCTCGGCGATGACCTCGTCCGCGAAACGGGAGACCCAGTCGGTCTCGGTGCTGCTCTGAGCCACGACACGTCCTTCTATCTCGAATGCTGGCTTCAGCCATTCTCCCAGACGGAAGTAGCCGCTCCGGGGTTGCTCGGCGCTCGTCTTATCCCGGGAAACGGACAGCCCTCGCGTGGGATACTCGGCACTTGTCGGAACACCCAAGTGCACCCACCAGCACAACCTCACAGGAACGGCAGCTCATGGCCTCGGTCCCTTCCCTCGCTTCGTCCGTCAATCAGCGCGTCGCGGACGCCCTCGCCTCCGCCCTGCCGGAGGCCGGTGCCGCCGACCCGCTGCTGCGACGAAGCGACCGGGCCGACTTCCAGGCCAACGGGATCCTGGCCCTCGCGAAGAAGGCGAAGGCCAACCCGCGCGAGCTGGCGACGAGCGTGGTCGGGTCCATCCCCACGGGCGGCGACACCGACGTGATCAAGGAGATCGAGGTCTCGGGCCCCGGCTTCCTCAACATCACCGTCGCGGACCGGGCGATCATCGAGACGCTGGCCGCGCGGGCGGGCGACGACCGCCTCGGCGTGCCGCTCGCCGCGAAGCCGGGCACCACGGTGATCGACTACGCGCAGCCGAACGTCGCCAAGGAGATGCACGTCGGCCACCTGCGGTCCGCCGTGATCGGCGCGGCGATGGTCGAGATCCTGGAGTTCACGGGCGAGAAGGTGATCCGCCGCCACCACATCGGCGACTGGGGTACCCAGTTCGGCATGCTCATCCAGTACCTTCTGGAGCACCCGCACGAGCTGGACCACAAGTCGGACCAGGAGGTCTCCGGCGAGGAGGCCATGTCCAACCTGAACCGCCTCTACAAGGCCTCGCGCACGCTCTTCGACTCCGACGAGGAGTTCAAGACGCGGGCCCGGGCGCGCGTGGTGGACCTCCAGGCCGGCGAGCCGGAGACCCTCGCCCTGTGGCAGCGGTTCGTCGACGAGTCGAAGATCTACTTCTACTCCGTCTTCAATAAGCTGGACATGGACATCCAGGACCCGGACGTGGTCGGCGAGTCCGGCTACAACGACATGCTGGTCGAGACCTGCAAGCTGCTGGAGGACTCGGGCGTCGCCGTCCGCTCCAACGGCGCGCTGTGCGTGTTCTTCGACGACGTCAAGGGCCAGGACGGCAACCCGACCCCGCTGATCGTCCAGAAGTCCGACGGCGGTTTCGGCTACGCCGCGACCGACCTGTCCGCGATCCGCGACCGGGTGGGCAAGCTGGGCGCGACCGAGCTGATCTACGTGGTCGACGCGCGGCAGTCCCTCCACTTCAAGATGGTCTTCGAGACGGCGCGCCGCGCGGGCTGGCTGAACGACGAGGTCAAGGCCGTGCAGCTGGCCTTCGGCACCGTGCTCGGCAAGGACGGCAAGCCGTTCAAGACCCGTGAGGGCGAGACGGTCCGGCTGGTGGACCTGCTGGACGAGGCCGTGGAGCGGGCGACGGCCGTCGTGCGCGAGAAGGCCGAGAAGGTGGGCCTGACCGAGGCGGAGATCGTCGAGAACGGCCAGTACGTGGGCATCGGCGCGGTGAAGTACGCGGACCTGTCCACCTCGGCCGCGCGGGACTACAAGTTCGACCTGGACCAGATGGTGTCGCTGAACGGCGACACCTCGGTGTACCTCCAGTACGCGTACGCCCGCATCAAGTCCATCCTGCGCAAGGCGGGCGACCGCAAGCCGGCCGCCCACCCGGAGCTGGAGCTGGCCCCGGCCGAGCGCGCGCTGGGCCTGCACCTGGACCACTTCGGCGAGCTCATCGCCGAGGCGGCCGCGGAGCACGCCCCGCACAAGCTGGCCGCGTACCTCTACCAGCTGTCCTCGCTGTTCACGACGTTCTACGACCAGTGCCCCGTCATCAAGCCGGAGCCGGAGCTCGTCGTCGGCGAGAACCGCCTGTTCCTGTGCGAGCTGACGGCCCGCACCCTCAGCAAGGGCATGTCCCTCCTCGGCATCCGCACCCCCGAGAAGCTCTGACGCACCACCCGACGGCCCCCGGCGCACCCGCCCCGGGGGCCGTCGCGTTCCCCGGACCGGGCGAGAGCCGCACGGCTCACCCTCGCCGCCCGGGTGGCCGAGCCGCAGATCGTGGTCGAGGAGCTCTTCTGGCAGTAGCTCGGGGGCACCCCGCCCCTCATGGCCGGTTCCGTCCCTTCTGCGCCGGGGATTCCGCTGCAAGGCTTCCGCTGCCATCACCGCACCGGCCCAAGGAGTACCCATGCGCAGCCGTCACATCCGATTAGCGGCCCTCGCCGCCTCCGCCCTCCTCGCCCTCGGCGGCACCGCGCTGAGCGCGGGAACCGCCCAGGCCGCCGCACCCGCTGCATCCGCCGCGGTCCAGCCCGGCGTCACCGTCTCGGCGGACAACACCGAGACGATCATCCGCGGTACCACCGGGCTGAACCGCGGTGAGGCCTGGTACTCGCCCGACGGGCAGACCATGCTCGTGCAGCAGACCGACGGGCACGTCGTGCTCTACCACCAGGGCCGCGCCATCTGGACGGCCGTCGGCAGCTACGGCTACGGGAACACCTTCTACATGCAGGCCGACGGCAACCTCGTCTCGTACGACGCCGCCATGCGCCCGCTGTGGAACAGCGCCACCGACCGCCACTGGGGCGCGCACCTGGCGGTCCAGAACGGCGGCAACATCGCCGTCTACTACGGTGGCGACCCGATCTGGTGGTCCAACTACCGGCCGGGCGGCCCGGTCGACCCGGACCCCGGCGAATGCCACCCGCGCCCGGGCCGGCTCTGCCCGTAGGCCGTGGCGGCCCCGCCGCCGGATCCCGCACTCCCGGGCACGCGGCGTTCGTCCCGTTCCGGGCGATGCGCGCCCGGGACACGCGGACACGCGGTGCGGACTTCGCACGTCCGGAACTCTTCTCCGATCTGTGACCCGGTTTCGACGGCTGGAACCTCACCCGCCCTCCTAATCTGAGCATGTTCAAAAATGGGAGGGGAACTCAGGAATGAAGCTCAAGCGCATGGCCGCCGTGGCCGCCGCCGCGGTCGTCGGTCCGGTACTGCTCACCACGCCCGCGATGGCCGAGGAGCAGAAGCAGCCAGCCGTGACCGTGCCGGACACCGCACCGAAGGACGACGCTCCCGCCGCCGGGGGGACGGCGGAGGAGACCACGGAGAAGGGCGCGCAGACCCCGCTCCCGGCCCCGGCCCCGGCCCCGGAGACCACGTCGGCACCGGCACCGGAGACCACGTCGGCACCGGCACCGGCACCGGCTCCCGCCACCGGCGAGCAGACCCAGGCCGCCAAGGACTCCGCCGACACCGCGGAGGCCCCGCAGGACTCGATCCTCATGGGCCCCGACGTCACGGTGGCCGGCGTCCCGAAGGGTGGCTTCAAGGCCGGTGGCGGCTGGACCCCGCTGACCGTGACCGTCGACAACTCGGCCCACATCGAGGTCCGCAACTACACCCCGCGGATCGGGCTCTCCCAGAGGGAGGGCAGGCTGAAGGCCGACCGGATCAAGGTCGAGCATCTCGTCACCGACTCCGCGGGCAAGAAGTCTTGGCAGCCCGCCGAGTTCATCGACGGACACGACGGCAGCTACTTCGACTACAGCCTCGCAACGAAGGCGTCCGTCGCCCGGGAGTCCGTCTACACGATCGACGTGCGGATCAGTTTCGCCGCCGACACAGCGGTTGTTCCCTTCGAGCTGTCCTCCGACGGCCTGAGCATCCGGACGGACGGCGGCAAGGCCTGGTCCGCCACCACCTACTACCAGACCAGCATCGCCGGAGCAGCCGCCGACGCGGACTCCCCCGTCATCGTCGACGGCCCCTCGCTCACGCTGAACGGGGTACCCGCCGACGGCTTCAAGGCCGGCGGTGACTGGACGCGGCTCGGCCTGCACGTCGACAACACCGGTAAGCAGCCGCTGAAGCAGTTCAGCCTGGCCTTCACGGCGGTCCGCCCGGGCTGGTCCCCGTTGAAGCCCGAACACCTCCAGATCGAGTTCTACGGAAAGAACGGCTGGGAGCGGCTGGAGGCCACCTACGCGGACGGGGTCTTCGTCTACTTCGAGATCGGCGCGCCCCGCCCGATCGCCTCCGGGCAGCAGGCCGAGGTCAAGCTGCGCATCCGCTTCACCAAGGACGCCCCGCTCGGCGACATCGTGCTGCGCGCGGTCAGCGAGGCGGAGGACCTCGGCTCGGGCGATCACCACGTGTACATAAACAGCTCGCACGGCCGCCTGACGAAGATCCTGGCCGCCGACCCGAACACCGGCGGGAGCACCGGCAACCAGCCGAAGCCGAACGGGGGCACCAGCACCACACCGATCAGCACCGGCACGGGTACCGGCACCACCGCCAACGGCGGTGAGCTGGCCGCCACCGGATCCGACCCGGCCACCAGCTGGGCCCTCGGCGGCGCGGGCGCGGCCCTCGCCCTGGGCGCCGCCCTCGTCGCCGGCACCGGCCGCCACCGCCGCCGCACCACGGCCTGAGGCACACGGCCGAAGCCCCCGTCTCCCGTTCCCGCGAGACGGGGGCTTCCTCGTCGCCGCCTTCACCCGTACGGCCCGGTTCGGGGTGCAGGGGCCGGGTAGGGGACGGCCCGTCCAACCCCCACCGCTCCCCCGGAGGCCTCCGTGCCCGACATGAACGGCCCCTACAAGCCCGGCACCCCGTGCTGGATCGACCTCATGGTGCCCGACCAGCAGGCGGCCCTCGACTTCTACTGCGACCTCTTCGGCTGGCAGGGCGAGGTCGGCCCGGCGGAGCAGGGCGGCTACTCCGTCTGCACCCTCAAGGGGAAGCCGGTCGCCGGGATCATGAAGGCGATGAACCCGGACGGCACCGTCCCCGACCCGATGCCGCCGACCGTGTGGACCACGTACCTGGCCACCGACAGCATCGACTCGACCCTGAAGGCGGTCACGGACGCGGGCGGCACGGTGATGATGCCCGCCATGGACGTCATGGAGCTCGGGCGGATGGCCGTGATCACCGACCCGACCGGCGCGGTCGTGGGCCTGTGGGAGGCGGGCTCCTTCGACGGAGCGGGCATCGTCAACGAACACGGCGCGCTGATCTGGAGCGAGCTGAGCACCGGCGACGTGCCCGCCGCGGCCGCGTTCTACTCGGCCGTCCTGCCCGTCGCCACGACCGCCTCCAAGATGCCGGGCGGCGAGGGGTACACGGAGTTCCTGGTCGCCGGCCGCGCGGTCGGCGGGATGATGAACCTGGACCAGATGCCGCCCGGCACGCCCCCGAACTGGCTCGCGTACTTCCACGTGGACGACGTCGACAGCATCCAGGCCGCCGCCACCCGCGCCGGAGGCAACGTCCTCGCCCCCGCCTTCGACATGGCGGCCGGCCGCATGGCCGTTCTCGCCGACCCGCAGGGCGCCCCCTTCGCAGTGATCACGGCCTCGGCCCCGGAACAGCCCGCCTGACGCGCCACGCCTCCGGCGGTCCGACGGGGCTGGGGTCCGGCTGAGCCACGAGGCCGCGGTGCGCCCGTTCGCGGGCCCGCGCGCCCGGGGATCGGCCCCGGCCGGGCATCGGCCCGCCCGGGGCCGATGCGGTACGGGGCCGGCTGCGGGCGCCCCCGTACTCGGCCCCGCGCGGCCGGGCGCGGCGGCCCGGAGGTCGGCTCCGGCCCGGCAGCGGTCCTGCCGGAGCCGGGGCGTTCCCGGGGCCCGGCGCGCCAGCACCGTCCGCACCGGCCGCGGAGCCGCCTGCGGCCGGGCCCGTCCCAGGCGCGGCGGGTCCAGGGGGTCTCCCCGATCAGGCCGGGCCCGGCCCGCCCCGCACCGCGCGCAGCCGCCCGGCCTCCTCACGGCAGCGGACCACCTCGCGGGTGTCCCCCACCGACGCGGAGAGCTCCGCCGCCCGTTCCCAGGCGTCCGCGGCCTCCACCCTGCGGTGCAGCCGGGCCAGTACGCGCGCGAGCCCCCGCGCTGCGGAGGCCTGGTGGCCGGCGCCCGCCGAACCGGCGAGCAGCACGATGGCCTGTTCCTCCTCCGCGAGGGCCTCCTCCAGCCGTCCCGCCTCCGTGTGGAGCTGCGCCAGGTTGTGCAGCGTTCCGCCCTCTCCCTGACGGTCGCCCGCCGCCACGAACAGGGCGAGGGCCTCCTCGTAGCGCGGCCGCGCCTCCTCGTGCCGGCCGTCGGCGTGGAGCATGGCCGCGAGTCCGTTGAGGGCCCAGCCCTCCCTCTTGCGGTTGCCGAGCTCCCGCACCCTGGCGAGGGCTTCCTCCCGCACCGCCAGGGACTCCTCCCGGTGCCCGGCCTGCCGGAGTGCGTCCCCGAGCTGCTCCAGCATGGATGCCTCCCGGTGGCGGTCCCCGACCTCCCGCATGGCCGCGCCGGCCTCCCGGAACGCGGCGACGGCCTCCGGCAGCCGTCCCAAGTCCACGCAGACCTGGCCCGCTTCGGCCCACGCGGTGCCCTCCGCGTGCCGGAGCCCGGACGCACGGAAGATCTCCAGCGCACCCTGGAGCGCGCCACCGGCCTCCACCGGACGGTGCTGCGCCCGGTACAGGCTGCCCAGCAGGTTCAGCGCCTTGCCCTCCGTCTCCTTCAGCGAGCCCCCGCGTGCCACCGCAAGGGCCTCCGACGCCTTCTCGACCGCCTCGTCCAAGCGGTGCGCGGTCATCAATACGAGCCCCAGGTCGTAAAGCCGGATGGCGAGGTACTCCCGGTCCCCGGCCCTCCTCGCCGCCGCCAGGAGCCGCCGCGCCACCGCTTCTCCCTCCTGTACGTGCCCGTAGACCTCGAAGTACGGCAGCAGGATGTCGCCCAGCTCCGCGGCGGTGTCCGTCCGGCCGGTGTCCAGGGCCAGGCCCACGGCCTCGACCAGCAGGGCGCGTTCCTCATCGAGCCAGCGCAGCGCCTCCTGTACCGAAGGCAGGTCCGGCCCCGTGACCGCCCGGCCGATCACCCCCAGGACCCGCTGCGCCCGCCCCGCGTCGAGGACGAGGCTCGCCAGCAGCGCGCCGGTCGCCGCGTCCCGGCCGTCCTGCTCCGCGCACTCCTCGCCGCGCTCCTGCGCGTACAGCCGGACCAGGTCGTGCATCCGCCAGCGCTCCGAGCCCACGGGCTGCTCGGTCAGCAGGCTGGCCCGTACGAGGGCGGCCAGCTTGGGCCGGATGTCCCCGGACTCGCCGGTGATCACCTGGGCGTAGCCGGTGGTGCAGTCGGGCCCCGGTTTCACCGTCAGCAGCCGGAAGATCCTGGCCTGGTCGGCGGGGAGCCGCCCGTACGAGAGCCCGAAGGCGGCCCGGACCCCGACCGGGACCCCGCCGTCGCCGCCGTCGAAGGTCAGCGCCTCCAGCCTGGTCCGGGCGTCGGCCAGTTGGCCCGCCAGGGCCGCCGCGGGCAGGCCCGGATCCCCCGCGAGCAGCGCTCCGGCCACCGTCAGGGCCAGCGGGAGGCGCCCGCAGGCCTCGGCGACGGCCGCCAGGGCTTCGGGCTCCCGCGCGGGCCTCGGGTCGTCCGGCCAGGTGCGCAGCAGCGCGCCCGCGAGGAGCTGGGCCGAGGGCTCCGCGTCCAGCTCGTCCAGGGCGATGAGCCGGGCCGCGAAACCGGGCGCGACGAGCCGGTGCCGGGAGGTGACCAGCAGCCGGTGGGTGTCTCCGGCCGGTACGAGGTCCCGTACCTGGGCGACGGTTCCGGCGTCGTCCGCGACGACCAGCACCCGCTGCCCGGCCTGGGCATACGCCGCCAGCCGCGCCCGGTACAGGGCCAGTTGGCCATGCGGGGAGGGCGGCAGGTCCGTGTCCCGGATCCCGAGGTGGCCCAGAAGCTCCTGCACGGCCTGCGGCCCGCTCACGCCGCCGTCGGGGGCGTAGCCGCGCAGGGAAAGGAAGAAGACCCGGTCCGCGAACCAGCCCAGTTCCACGGCCCGGTGGGCCGTCGTCACGGCCAGCGCGCTCTTGCCGACGCCGGCCAGTCCGGCCACCACGGCGACGGGGGATCCGCCCTCGGCGAGCAGCGCGAGCAGTTCCCGGGCAGGCCTGTCCCGCCCGACCAGTTCGGCGGGCGCGTCGGGCAGGCCCAACCGGGCCTGTGGTCCCGGCCCGGCGCCGGGCTCGTACACGTACTGGTCCCCGGCGATCTGCGTGATCTGCGATTCGCCGCTGGCCTTGGCCCACTGCTCGACACCCACATGGCCGAAGCTAGCGACTCAACGGAACTCGCACCACACCACCTTGCCCGGAGCGCGGGGCAGCACTCCCCAGGCGTCGGCGAGCGCGGCGACGAGGTCGAGCCCCCGCCCGCCCTCCGCGCCGGGTGGCCGGGCCGTGATCCTGGACAGCCCGGGTCCGCTGTCGTGCACCTCGATGCGGACGGTGGCGTCCTCGAAGCCGAACAGTCGCAGCAGGTACCCACGGCCCGGCGGGACGCCGTGGCGCAGGGCGTTGGTGGCCAGCTCGCTCACGCAGAGCAACATGTCGTCCCGGCGCGATGTGACGCCCCAGGCGTGCAAGGTGTCACGTGTGAACTGCCGCGCGGCATGGACCGTTCGAGGTGAGCGCAGGTAGAGCCGGTCGCGCACGAGGGCCGCCTGAATAGTTGGATTCACGGGACGATCGTCGCGTTCCGTGACTAGCGTGTGTCTGAGCGCCAACCCGTACTCAGTGGTGAGTACGGGTCGACATGGGGTAATGCACCTGCATGGGTGGGGAGTTCGCTGACATGCCACCGAGGAAACGAGCACGGCCGAACGCGACGACCATGAAGATGGTCGGCAAGCAGGTGGCCGCCAGCCGAGTCGCCAAGAACCTGACCCAGAAGCAGCTCGGGAAGCTGGTCCGGCTGGACCCGGAAACGATCGCGTCGATCGAACAGGGCCGACGGGCGCTGATGCCGAACGTCGCAGAGCTGATGGACCAATGCCTGGGGTTGCCAGGGCTGCTGTCCGTTGCCGCAAACGAGATGCCGCTGGTGGATACGATCCCGCCCTGGGCAGAGGACTACATGGACCTTGAGGAGCGGGCTCTCGCGCTCTCCTGGTACGAGTCCATGCGCATGCCGGGTCTGCTCCAGACCGAGAACTACGCGCGGGCGCTGTTCCGCAACCGCGTCCCGGCCTACTCCGAAGGGCAAATCGAGGCTCTAACCGCTCGTCGCGTCGCTCGGCGGGCGATCCTTCACCGCGACGTCCCACCCAGCCTCAGCTTCGTCCTGTGGGAGGCTGCCTTCCAAGTCCGGATTGGTGGAGACGCCATCTACCGGGAGCAGCTGCAACATCTGCTCACCTGCGCAACCCTCCCGAACATCACGTTGCAGATTTTGCCCTTTGGTCAGACCATCCACGCAGGTCTCAACGGTCCGTTCATCCTCCTGGAAACCCCTGACCACCAGCACCTCGGCTACGCAGAAACCCAGCGCGGCAGCCTGTTGATCTCCAGCCCCGACGAGGTCAGCATCCTCGCGCGCAAGTATGCGATGCTGCGAACCCAGGCCCTCAACACCGAGCAGACCCAGGGCCTGTTGGGCCGCCTGCTAGGAGAGACATGAGTGCCACGACCGCACTGAAGTGGTTCAAGTCCAGCCACAGCGGCGACGAAGGCGACGCCTGCGTCGAAGTAGCCGTGGCCTGGCACAAGTCCAGCCACAGCGGCGGCGACGGCGACGCCTGCGTCGAGGTGGCCGCCTACGCGACCCAGGTCCACGTCCGCGACAGCAAGGTCACCGACGGCCCCGTGCTGGACCTGGCCCCCGCCGCCTGGGCGGGACTCACCGGCTGGGTCAGCGCGAGCTGATCAGCGCGGCCAGGCCGTCCAGGATCCGGTTCAGGCCGAAGCCGAACTGGAAGTCCGGCTCGCCGGAGCCCGAGAACGCGTCGGACTCCAGCAGCCGCGTCACGGCCGGGTGCGTGTCCGGGCCGGTCATCAGCCGCAGCGTGCGCAAGTACTGGCCCATCACCTGGTCCGGTGAGACGCCGGACTTCACGATGGCGTCCATCATGTCCGCCGCCATGGTGGCCTCGTTCCGCACGAGCCCGCCGATCAGGATGATCGTCGAGATCTTCTCGCCCTCCTCCAGGCCGGTGTCGGCCATCGCGGCGAGTCCGCGTTCCATCCAGGCGAGCTGGTTCGGGCTGACCGGGGCGCCGGTGATGGGGATGCGCAGGATCCAAGGGTTGGCCATCAGGACGGCCCGTTGCGCGTACGCCCATTCCGAGAGCAGCTCCCGCCAGCCCGCGCCCTCCTTCCCGGAGGGGACCGGTGGGGTGCCGACGCCCGCGTCCGACATCAGGATGTAGAGCTCTTCCTTCGCCGTGACGTACCGGTAGAGGGACATCGTGGAGACGCCCAGCTCCTTGGCCAGCCGGCCCATGGAGACGGCGTCCATGCCCTCGGCGGCCGCGAGCGCCACGGCCGCGTCCACGATCTTGGGGAGCGTCAGCGTGGGGCGCGGGCCCTTGCCGGGGCGTTCGCGCAGGCCCCAGGCCATCTCCAGGCTCGCCGGAAGTCCGGTGTCGCCCGCCGGTTCCTCCGTCATCGCGGCCCCCTCCTCCCTCGTACGTCGTTGACCCACATCCTAGTTCTGTGTATTACTTACACAGAAGCGCGTACGACATACGCAGAAGGGAGTGTGGTCCCGGATGACCACGTCCGACCTCGGTATCCACGCCACCGGCCTGACCAAGTCCTACGGGGACCTCCGCGTCCTCGACGGCATCGATCTCGCCGTGCCGCGCGGCAGCGTCCTGGCCCTCCTCGGCCCCAACGGCGCGGGCAAGACCACCGCCGTGCGCATCCTGGCCACCCTCACCGCCGCCGACTCCGGCACCGCCCGCGTCGCCGGGCACGACGTCACCGCCGACCGCTCCCGCGTCCGCGAACGGATCAGCGTCACCGGGCAGTTCGCGGCCATCGACGAGCTCCAGACCGGCGCCGAGATGCTCCGCATGACGGGCCGCCTGTCCGGGCTCCCCGCCCGTACCGCCCGGGCCCGAGCCGCCGAACTGCTCGACCGCTTCGGGCTCGCCGAGGCCGCCGACCGCACGGCGAAGACGTACTCGGGCGGCATGCGCCGCCGCCTCGACCTCGCCGCGAGCCTGGTCTGCCGGCCCGAGGTGATCTTCCTGGACGAGCCGACCACCGGGCTCGACCCGCGCAGCCGCCAGGACCTCTGGGACCTCGTACGGGAACTGCGCGCCGACGGCACGACCGTGCTGCTCACCACCCAATACCTGGAGGAGGCCGATCAGCTCGCCGACCGCGTCGCCGTACTGGCCGAAGGGCGGATCGCCGCCGAGGGCACCCCGGCCGAGCTCAAGTCCCGCGTGGCGGGGCACCGCCTCGACCTGACCCTCGTCAGCCGGGCCGCCTACGACGCGCTCGCCCCGCGCGCCGTGCACCTCGCCCCCGACGAGCTCACCCTCGGCCTGCCCACCGACGGCAGCGCCCTCCACGTCCGGGCCCTGCTCGACGAACTCGACCCGGACCGCACCGCCGTCGACCGCTTCGCGGTCCGCAGCGCCACCCTCGACGACGTCTTCCTCAGCCTGACGGGAGCCACCGCATGAACACCGCCGCCCTCGCCCTCGCCGGACGCAGCCTGCGCATCAGCCGCCGCCAGCCGGACGCGCTGATCACCGCGCTGATGCTGCCGGTGATGCTGATGCTGATCTTCGTCTACTTCTTCGGCGGGGCCATCGACACCGGCACCGCGTACGTGACCTACGTGGTCCCCGGAGCGATGCTGCTGTGCGCGGGCTTCGGCGCGGCGAGCACCGCCGTCAGCGTCGCCGACGACATGCGGAACGGGGTGATCGACCGCCTCCGCTCCCTGGACGTCGGCGGCGTGCCGATCCTGGCCGGGCACGTGACGGCCTCGGTCCTGCGCAACCTGGTGTCCACCACGCTGGTGCTGGCCGTCGCCCTCGCCATCGGCTTCCGCCCGCAGGCCTCGGCCCCCGCCCTCCTGGCCGCCGCCGGGCTCCTCGTCGCCTACATCACGGCCATCTCGTGGCTGGCCGCCGCGCTCGGGCTGCTCGCCAAGACGCCCGAGGCGGCGGGCGGGTTCACCTTCCTGATGATGTTCCTGCCCTACCCCTCCAGTGCCTTCGTCCCCATCGACACCATGCCCGGCTGGCTGCACGGCTTCGCCGAGCACCAGCCGCTGACCCCGGTCATCGAATCCCTGCGCGCACTGCTCCTGGCGCAGCCCGCCGGGAACGCGCCCTGGGTGGCCCTGGGCTGGTGCGCGGCCGTCATGGCCGTGGCGGTGGCTCTGGCGGGGGTGCTGTTCCGCCGCCGGACCGCTTGAAGGGGCGCAGCAGCCGCCGCCAGGCCCGGCGCAGGGGACCGGGCCTGGCGGCGGCGAGTGCCAGGGCCGCTACGATCTCGTGCGCGGACAGCTCCGCCCGGTGCTCGTCGCCCACCTCCAGGAGCAGCGCCGTCGCCTGCCGGTGAGCGGCGGCGGCCTCCTCGTAGAGCTCCTGCCCCTGCAGGATGAGGCCCAGAGCCGACAGGGCCAGCCCCTCGCCGTGCCGGTGACCCAGCTCGCGCCACATGCCGAGGCTGTGCTCCAGGGCCTCGCGGGCCTCCTCCAGCCTTCCCATCTCCAGCAAGCAGAGGCCGAGATTGCGGTACAAGGTGGCCTCGCCCGCCTTGTCACCGATCTCCTGGGACAGCCCGGCGGCCCGCTCCTGCGCCTCCATGGCCTCGCTGAAACGGCCCAGTTGGGCCAGCACCAGTCCGAGGTTGACCAGCGCGCTCACCTCGCCGGGCCGGTACCAGGACTCCCGCAGCCGCTCGCTGCCCCGCTCCAGCATCGTGACCGCCTCCTCCATGCGGCCCTGGATCGCGAGGATGCAGCCGAGCGAGGCGAGCGCCGTGCCCTCGCCCCCGGCATCCCCCTGCTCCCCGAAGCCGACCGCCGCCTCTTCGAGGTACGCGGCGGCCCGCGCGAAGGCCCGGATCTCCGTATGGGTCTGGCCCAGGTAGAGGAGCGCGGCGCTCGCGTAGCCCTGATCGCCGAGGAGACGGGCGCCGGCCAGGGCACGTCCGGCGAGGTCCAAGGACTCCTCGATGTGCCGCCAGTCGTCCAGATAGGGGAGCAACGCCGTCGCGAGGCGGACCACCTGCTCCGTCCGGCCTTCCGCATCGGCCAGGGCGACGGAGGCCACCACCGTGGCGCGTTCCCGGTCCAGCCAGGCCAGGGCCGCCCTTCCGGACTGCACCTTGAGCTGGAACACCGCCTGTCTGGTGGCGCCGTAGAGGTACTCCAGCAGCCGGTCCAGGGCCGCCGCCCGGCCGTCGGCCTCCGCCTCCCGTTCGCCCTGCTCCGCCGCGTACAGCCGGACCAGGTCGTGCATCCGCCAGCGCCCGGAGCCCACGGGCTGCTCGGTGACCAGGCTGGCGGTGGCCAGCGCCGCCAGCAGCTCCCGTACGTCCTTGGGCCGTCTCCCCCGCAGCCCCTCCACCAGGACGCGCGTGTCCCACTCGGGTTCGCGGTCCAGGACGGTGGCCGTGAAGGTGGCGCAGTCGGGTCCCGGGTTCACCGTCAACAGCCGCAGCAGCCGGGCCTCGTCCGGGCTCAGGCACCGGTAGGACAGGTCGAATGCGGCCCGCACCCCCACCGGCAGCCCGCCCGCCGGGCCCTCGAAGTGCAGGGCGGCGAGCCGCGTACGGGTGTCCGCGAGCTGCTCGGCCAGCGTGGTCGGGGACAGCCCCGGATCGCCCGCCAGCCGGGCGGCGACGACGGTCAGCGCCAGCGGCAGCCGCCCGCAGTACGTCGCGATCTCCGCGAGCGCGGCCCGGTCCCGCTCCGGCCTCGGGTCCGCGGGCCGCGTCCGCAGCAGGGTTCCGGTGATCAGCTCGGTCGCGGCGTCACCGGACAGCTCGTCCAGGTCCACCAGCCGGGCCGGGAAATCAGGGGCGACCAGGCCGTGCCGGGAGGTCACCAGCAGCCGGTGGCCGCCCCCGCCCGCCGGTACCAGCGGCCGCACCTGCGCCACGTCGCCCGCGTCGTCCGCGACGACCAGCACCCGCTGCCCGGCGGCGGCCCGGCCCGCCAGCTCGGAACGGTAGAGCGCCAGGTGCTCCTCGTAGGTCGGCGGCAGGTCGGCGTCGCGGATACCGAGGGCGCGCAGCAGCGTGGCGACCGCCTGGCCGGGGCTCACCTGCCCGGACGGGGCGTAGCCGTTGAGGGATACGAAGAGCACTCCGCCCGGGAACCAGCCCTGCTGCGCGGCCCGTTGGGCCACGGTCAGGGCGAGGGCGCTCTTGCCGACGCCGGCGAGCCCGGCGACGACGGCGACGGGGGTGGTCCCCGCGGGCTCCAGGAGGTGGAGGAGGACGTCGACCTGCTCGGTGCGCCCGACCAGCTCGACGGGCGCGTCGGGCAGCCCGTACAGGGCCGTGGGCGCGGGGCCCGTGCCGGGCCCGAAGACGTTGAGGTCCCGGCCGATCTGCTGGCCGATCTGGGTGATCCGGGCGCTGCCCCCGGCGCGGGCCCACTGGTCCAGCCGGTCGAGGCCCTGCGGTGCGTGCTCGGCGCCCACTAGGTGGTGGGCCCCGTCCCGCCCGGGGCGGCCGTACCGGCGCCCGGGAGCGGCGGGTCTCCGAGCTGCTGCTCGACGGTCGCCTCACCGCTCGCCCGGGCGTTCTGGACGCTCTGATCGGGGGCGGTGCCCGTGATGGTCTGCGTGACCTTGCTCTTCTTGCTCGCCTTCGCCTTCTGCTTCGCGGACCGTGCGGCGGGGACCACAGGAGCGGGCGAGGCGGGAGAGGTGGGCGGAGCGGGAGGGGCGGGAGGGGCGGTGGGCGGGGCTGTGGGCGGGCCCGCCTGCGCCCACGGGCTGCCCGCGGCCAGCACGATGGCGGTCATGGCCCCGGCGAACGCCCCGGCTATCTCGACGCCGTCCTCGTCCGGCACCCACTGGAACGGGTCCCACCGGCCCAGCCAGAAACACCCCCCGAAGATCACGACCGCACCCAATACGACGAGGATCCAACGCACCGTTCGCGACATGCCCGCCACATTCCCACCGGAGACGCCCGCCGAAACGGCCGAAAGCGACCCGGTGGGTCAGCGGTTGAGCGGTCAGCTGTTCAGCGGGTACGAGTGCCGGCCCGTTGCCTCGTCGATCTCCGAATGGGCCTTCTGCAACATCTGGGAAGCGAGATCCATGAGCGCGCGAGCGCCCGCGATCTCTTCGCCGACCCGCAACTGCTCCGGGTCGGAGGGATGGCGCATGGCATAGCCGTGCGCCCTGATCTCGGAACCGTCCCCGAGCCTGACCAGGGCCGCCGCACTGGTGCGGTGGCCTTCCTCGGTGAACTCGAGTTCCACGTGCCACCCGACGAGCGTGGACATGGTGCATCACCTCCAGTGGGTCACCTCCTTCCAGAGTGCGCCCCCGGTGAACCCGGCGCGAGCGGGGGCCTGCGACCGTACGTACGGCCACCGAATTTGCCTGCGATACACCTGTCTTGATTTTGTACGGACCACAGTGCCTACGGGGGCACCAGGAGGGGCGGCACACCACACATGAGCACAGAGGCATTGCCGGCACGCTGGCAGGAAGTGTTCGGGGAGCCCGCGGGCATGCGGCTCGCATCCGCGGACGGCGGCGGAGGCGGCGGCCAGGGGGACGACAAGGACCTGGCCCACTCCGGGGGCCCCTGGAGCAAGGCCGCGGCAGCGGCGGGCGAGCTGCGCATCAGCACCTCGGAAGCCCTGGGCAAGATGGCGGCCGCCCACGAGGGCGTCGGGGCGGGCACGGCCGGATTCGAGGCCACGGCCGCACTGGCCACCGTACGGACGTCCTGGGAGAAGCGGCTGGGGGCGGTGCGCGACGAGTGCGGTTCGCTGCGGCCCGAGCTGTTGACCGTCGCGCGGGACATCGGCGAGGTGGACGAGCAGAACCGGGTCTCCTTCTCCCGTCTGATCATGAAGCAGGAGCCCAAGCCGTGACCGTGACCTGGCAGCAGCTGCGCGACCTGAAGACCCAGGAGTACACCGAGGCCGCCACCGCGTGGGCCGAGGCCAGCACCCGTGCGGACGCGGCGCGCGACCGCATCAGCATGGAGATGATCAAGTCGCTGGAGACGCAGAAGGGCGCGTCGGCGGTGGCGGCGTACGACCGGCTCAAGCGGCTCGACCGGAACTTCGACTTCATCCACACCGAGTGCGGCCTCATCCGCACCACCCTGAACTCGCTGGCCCACGAGCTCTCCGAGGAGCAGGTGCGGCTGAAGGACGCGCTGGACGACGCCTCGGCGCGCGGATACACCGTCCACGCCGACGGATCGGTGCAGTACCCGGAGGGCGGCGAGAACTCCCTCACCAAGCAGCCCGTGCCCGGTGGATCCGTCAAGGGCGCCGCCAAGCCCCTCTTGCAGCTGGATGCACCCCCGCACCAGCTGGGCCCGTCGCAGCCGAGCCTCATCAACCCCAATCCCCACCACGCGGTCGCCGTGGACATAGCCAACCGGATCGTCGGCGCGGTGACGGCGGCCCAGGAGGTCGACTCCCGCTTCACCCGGGCCCTGAACCGCCTCAAGGCTCCGGACGGCATCGAGGTCACGGACGCCACCTGGGCCGACGCGGCGGGCGACGCGGAGGTGGTCCGCAAGGAGGCCGGCGACTACCTGCGCGACACCATCCCGGAGAAGAGCTCCCCCGCCGACCGCAACAGCTGGTGGAAGGGCCTGACCGAGGAGCAGCGGGCCGAGCTGCTGTCCGTCTACCCCGACGTGATCGGCAACCTGGACGGCATCCCGGTCGACGTCCGCGACAACGCGAACCGCGACAACCTGCAGATGTTGATCGGCAAGCTGTCGGCGCAGGACGACGAGAAGTCCCAGACCCAGCTCGCGGGCATGCGCTCGATCGACCACCAGCTGTGGTACCCGCAGAAGCCGGGCGATCCGCCGATGTACCTGCTGGGCATCGGCGACCAGGGCGGCGGCCGCGCCATCGTCGCCTTCGGCAACCCGGACACCTCGCGCAACGTGTCCGCGTACGTACCGGGGCTGGGCACGGCGCTGGACGCGGAGTTCGCGCGCAACGACATCCAGCGGGCCCGGGACACGGCGATCGGTGCCCAGGGGTACGACAAGAGCTCCGCTTCGATCGTCTGGCTCGGCTACGACGCACCGCAGCTGCCCGCGGACACCGTGGCCGGCAACTTCGCCGTCATGTCCGAGGAGCACGCCCGGAAGGGTGCTCCCGCCTACAGCCAGTTCATGGCCGGGATCAGCGCAACCAACGAGAACGCCGATCCGCACGTCACGGCTGTGGGCCACTCGTACGGCTCGCTGACCGTGGGCCAAGCGGCGCAGCTGAACGGCGGGATCCCGGGCGCCGACGACATCATCCTGGTCGGCAGCCCCGGCACCGGCGCGCAGCACGCCGACCAGCTGAACGTCGGCAAGGAGCACGTGTACGTGGGTGCGTCCGACCACGACCCCGTGTCCATGCTCCCGAACAAGACGGAGTCCGGCGGGATGCTGCGCGGTGCCGGGGCGGGCCTCCTCACCGCAGGAATCCCCGGCGCCCTCGTGGGCGGCGCCGCCGGTTACTTCATCGGCGACGCGGTCACCGACGACAACCAGATCTACTTCGGCATGGACCCTGCCAACAAGGACTTCGGCGCCAACCGCTTCCTCGTGGACGATGGCCCGCTTCCGGTCGTCGAGGGCAGCGGGCCCATGGACGCGCACTCCAACTACTTCAACCCGAACAAGGACGCTGAATCGGCCGACAACATCGCGCTGATCATCGCGGGCAAGCCAGAGAAGATCTCGACTGAGGGGCATCGATGAGCCCGGACCGGCGGCACACACGGATGACACGCATCCTGCGCACAGCAGTCTCTCTGCTCGCGCTCACCGCCCTCGCCACCGGCTGCGGACCCGGCGACGAGGGGCCGGACGAAAGGAAGAGCAAGAGCACCATGAACATGCAGCAGGGCGCCGAGCGCGCCGACGTCATCCTCCAGGAGACCCTGGCCGCGGTGACGCCCGAACTCCGCTGGAACCACGGCCCCGCCAGCGATGCCGGGTGCACCAAGGGAGTCGCGGGCGCGGCCACCGGCACCGGGTCCGCGAAGCGGAGGATCACCATCCTGACGATCGTGTCCGAGCAGCGTCGCGGCGCCCTCATGGGAGTGATCGAACGCGACTGGAAGGGGCGGGGCTACGTGATCAAGAGCGTCCGGGCCGACGCGGAGGTTCCGGCCATCTACGCCGAGACCCCGGACGGGTACATCCTCACGGCGAAGGTCGGCGGAGAAGGCCAGTTCTTCCTGGAGGCCGCCACGCCGTGTCTGGCGGACCACCCCGTGCAAGACCCCATCGCCAAACCCAACACCCCGGTGCGCAATGTCCCGTTCCCGCCGCGGCCGGACGTACAGGACGAGTTCTGGTCCGCCACCACACCGATCCCGTCGGGCAGCCCCACTCCTTGAGGAACCCGATGAGACTCCCCCGCACGGCGCTCACCCTGCTCACGCTCGCGGCTCTCACCGCGGGCTGCGGCCTCGGCGGAGGCGGATCCCGGGGCAAGGGGGCCGAAACCATGAACATGCAGCAGGGCGCCACGCGGGCCGACGCAATCCTCCAGGAGACCCTGGCCGCGGTGACGCCCGAACTGCGCTGGAACCACGGCTCCGGCGGCGACTCCGGCTGCACCAAGGGAATCGCGGGAGCGCCCACCGGCACCGGGGCCGCCGGCCGGGACATCATCGTGCTGACGGTCGTCTCGGAGCAGCGCCGTGCCGCCCTGCTCGGGGTGATCGAGCGCGCCTGGAAGGACCGGGGGTACAAAATCACGTCCACCAACCCGAGCAAGGAGGTCCCGTGGATCCACGCCAGCACCCCCGACGGCTACACCCTGTCCGTCCAGGTCGGCGGAGAGGGCCAGTTCTTCCTGGAGGCCGCCACCCCCTGCCTGAGGGACCACCCCGTGCAGGACCCCACCACCAAACCCAACACCCCGGTGCGCAATGTCCCGTTCCCGCCGCGGCCGGACGTGCAGGACGAGTACTGGTCCGCCACCACCTCGCTCCCCTCCGGCAGCCCCGCCGCCCCCTGAGGGGCGGCCGGGGCGGGGCGGGACCGGCCGGGCCGGGTCAGTTCCGGGTGGCCCTGATGCCGTCCAGGAACGGCTCCAGCGCCGCGCGCCAGGCGGCGGGCTGGTCGTAGTGGAGGTAGTGGCCGGCGTCAGGGATCTCCGCGTACCGCCCGGCCGGGAGGACGCGGACCATCTCCTGGGCCTCGGCGCGGCCCAGCTCGCCGTCCAGGCCGCGGACCACCAGGGCGGGGCAGCGGACCTGGGCCAGCTCCTCCCAGTGGGCGTCGTGGACCCAGGTCTCCCGGGCCGTCAGCATCTGGCGGCGGGAGAAGAGCGGGCGCCAGCCGTCCGGGGCCTCATGCATGACCTCGGCGAAGAAGGCACCGCGGCCCGGGTCGGGGCGCTCCACCCGCGGGTCGTCCTCGCCGAACCAGCGGCGGGCCGCGTCCTGGGTGGGGAAGGGCAGGGGCCAACGGTGGAACCAGTCCTCCCACTCCTGCTGGGAGGCTTCGCCGAGCGCGGAGGCCCGCATGTCGCAGATCACCAGGGCCTCGACCAGGTCCGGGCGGCGGGCCGCGAGCTGCCAGGCGGTGAGGGCGCCCATGGAGTGGCCGATCAGGGTCACGGGGGCCAGGCCGAGCTGCTCGACGGCGGCTTCGGCATCGGCCACGAAGGCCTCGCGTGTGTAGGGGCCCGAGGCGGGGCGGTCGCTCTGGCCGTGGCCGCGCTGGTCCAGCGCCACGACCCGGCGGTGCTCGGAGAGCCAGCGGGCGGTCCCGGCCCAATGGAAGGCACGGCCCATCAGGCCGTGGAGTAACAGGACCGCCGGCCGCTGCGGATCCACGGCCGGTGCCGGCTCCGCGGGGCGGGCGGGATCGGCCGACCGGGCAGCCCCGGTGGACCGGGCAGCCCTTGCGGACCGTGCGGGCTCCGCCGGCCGTGCGGGCTCCGCGGACCGTACGGGCTCTACGGGCCGCGCGGGCTGCGCGGACGGTTCGCGGAACTCCCAGGCGGCCAGGCGCACGCCGTCGGCCGCCGTCACATCGATGCGCTGTACCACCGCAGATGCACCCCCTTCGCTCCCGGCCAGACTATCGAACCCGTATTCGAAAACGGGCGTCTCGCCGACAACACCGCTCTTTCGAGTGACCTTGCTCAAGGATTGGCCGCCGCTGCCGATGGAGATCCTTTCAACAGGGAGGCGGGCCGCTCGGGGAAGACGGTCCGAAGGGGATGACCTTGAGAGCTCGGGGCTCCAGGTCAAAAAGGGGAGGACCGGTCCCGGCGCCGCGAGGCGCCGGGACCGTCCACACCAGATTGCTACCAGGCTCGCAGACCCGGACTGGCCCGTACGGGCGAATCGGCGACTGCGGTCAGCCATTCGCAGCCCTGCCGCCGCCGGCCGTCAGCACATCGCCGCGGTCGGCTCCGGCGGCCGGCCCCCATCGGCTCCGGCCCGCTCCCGTCAGCGCTTCGCGACGAACACGTGCGAAGCGACCTCCCCGTCCAGCTCGGCGGCCTCCCCGCCACTGCCGACCAGCACACCGCCCGCGGACTCCGTCACGCTCACCACCGAACCGGGCTGAACGCCCGCGCGGCGCAGCGTGTACATCAGCTGGGCATCGGTCTGGATCGGCTCGCCGATGCGGCGCACGACCACGGTCTTGCCCTCGGTGCCCGGGTCCAGCTCGGCCAGGCTGATCATGCCGTCCGCCAGGAACGGGTCGGCCTCGGCCTTCTCCCCCAGCTCCTCCAGTCCCGGGATCGGGTTCCCGTACGGCGACTCGGTCGGGTGACGCAGCAGCTCCAGCACCCGCCGCTCCACCGCCTCGCTCATCACGTGCTCCCAGCGACAGGCCTCCGCGTGCACCTGCTCCCACTCCAGGCCGATGACGTCGACGAGCAGACACTCCGCGAGCCGGTGCTTGCGCATCACGCGCGTCGCCAGCCGCCGCCCCTCCTCCGTCAGCTCCAGGTGCCGGTCGCTGGCGACCGCCACCAGGCCGTCCCGCTCCATCCGCGCCACCGTCTGGCTCACCGTCGGACCGCTCTGATCGAGCCGCTCGGCGATACGGGCGCGCATGGGGACCACACCTTCCTCTTCCAGCTCGAGGATGGTGCGGAGATACATCTCCGTGGTATCGATCAGTCCGGACATTCGTGCCCCTCGGATTGCGTGCGCTGGCCCTGCCCCCAATTCTGACGCATCGGGCACGGAACCGTCCCGTGCGGCGGGCAACCCCTTGTACCGGCCTTGTCCGGACCTCTCGCGCGGACCCGCTCGCGGACCCTCCCCCCGACCCGCCCAGGACATCCGCGCGCGGCGCCCAGCCCTTTCGGCCCGGGATTGACGTTCGTATTGACAGGCCCTTGGTCCAGACCGCACGGTGAGCGGCGGACACGGAAGCCCCCCACCCCCGGAAGGCCATCGGCGTATGAGCGAGAGCAAGCTGGCCGGTCAGTTCTTCGACGCGGCCATCGGCCTGCTGGAGCGGGTCCGGGACGAGGAGGCCGCGCACATCGGCGAGGCCGGGACCCTCGTCGCCGACGCGGTGGCGGGCGGCAACCGGCTCTTCGCCTTCGGCGCCGGGCACTCCTCGCTCCCCGCCCAGGACGTGGTCTACCGGGCCGGCGGACTCGCCCTGATGAACTTCCTCGCCGTTCCGGGCACCGCGGGCATCGACGTCATGCCCGCGACGCTGGGCAGCGCCCTGGAGCGGGTCGACGGCCTCGCCGGAGCCGTCCTGGACAGCAGCCCCGCCTCCGCGGGCGACGTCCTCGTGATCATCTCCCTCTCCGGGCGCAACGCCCTGCCCGTCGAGATGGCCATGAACGCCCGCGCGATCGGCCTCAAAGTCATCGGCGTGACCTCGGTGGCGTACGCGACCGGGACCAAGTCGCGGCACGTCTCCGGCACCTTCCTCAAGGACCACTGCGACGTCGTCCTCGACAGCAAGATCGCCGTCGGCGACGCCGAGCTCACCCTCGACGGCATCGACGCACCCTTCGCCCCCGCCTCCACCGTCGTGACCAGCGCGATCATGCAGGCCGTCATGGCGGCGGCCGCCGGCGAGCTCGTCGCCCGCGGCGTGGAGCCCCCGCTGCTGCGCTCGGGCAACGTCGACGGCGGCCACGAGTGGAACGGCCGCGTCATGCAGGAGTACGGCGACCGGATCTTCTTCCGGCACTGACCGGCCGCCCGCCGGGCACTCCAGGCGGCCGCGGCGGCGCTCCCGCCGTTCCGCCGCCGCCGGGCACTCCAGGCCGGCGCGGCACCGCTCACGCCGTTCCGCCGCCGCCGGGCACTCCAGGCGGCCGCGGCAGCGCTCCCGCCGTTCCGCCCGGGCCGGCCAGAGCCACTGGACGGGGTGTCTTGCCGGTCATCCCGGGCCCGGCCCGCCGCCAGATCCAACCGCCCGCCCCGCCGCCAGGTCCAGGTCGGCCGCGACCCGGGCCGCGACCTCCTCCGCGTACTCCGCGTCCGCCCGCTCGAAGGCGGCGCGGGAGGCCCCGCGCACGAAGGTCAGCGCCCCGACCGTCCGGCCCCGGCTCCGCAGCACCGTGCACAGCACGTGCACCGCACCCTCGGGCCACTGCCGGGCCCGCGCCCACTCCCCGTCCGGCTCCCCGCGCGGGGCGGACGTCCGCACCGAGCCGATCCGGTCCAGCGCCTGGAACGCCGGGTGCCCGGCCGCGTACCGCACCGGGATCGAGCCCGGCCCCGGCAGCACCGGCGGCGACACGGCCGACCGTACGAGCCTGCGCCGCTCCGGGTCGGCCGACGGGTCAAGTACGTCCAGCAGCGCGTGCTCGGCGAAGCCGGCGAGGGCGAAGTCCAGGCGTACGGCCGCGGCCTCGGCCGGATCCTCGCACTCGGCGGCGACCCGCCCCGCGCGGTGCAGCTGATGGGCGCGGAAGCGCAGCTGCGCGGTGTCCAGCTGGGCCTGCCGGGCCTCGGTGACGTCCTGGAACAGCCAGCCCACCCCCAGCGGGACCGGCTCCTCCGCCAGCGGCGAGGCCAGCCGCAGGAACCCGCACCGCCAGCACCGCCGCCGCACCCCCTCCGCCGTACGCACCGAAACCCACAGCTCCACCGGCGCGGGCGGCGCCCCCTCCGCGAGCACGTGCTGGAGGGCACCCTCCAGCTCCTCCACCCCCTGCGTCAGCAGCTCCCCGAGCGGCCGCCCGAGCAGCGCGGTGCGGCCGGTGCCGAAGGCGCGCGCGGCGTGCGCGTTGACCACGGCGGGCCGCAGGTCCACGTCGACCAGGACGACACCCCACGAGGCGTCCTCCATCAGCGCCTCGCTCAGCGCGATGGACCGCTCCAGGTCGATCTGGGCGTGCACCTCGCTGAAGGCGCAGTACACCCCGGCGGGCTTCCCGTCGGCCCCCGGCACCCCGGCCGACTGGGTCCGTACGAGGACCCGCCCGCCGTCCTTGGTCACCAGGGCGAACTCGTGCACCTGCCGCCCCGGCACGTCCTGGGCCGCCATCAGCCGGTCCTGGACGTCCTGCGCGTCGGCGGCCCGCACCGCCCACCCGGCGAACCCCTTGCGCCCCACCGCCTCGGCGGCGGACCAGCCGAGGATCCGCTCGGCCTCCCGGTTCCAGTGCGTGATCACGCCGTCGGAGTCGAACGCGCACAAGGCGGCGTCCATCCCGTCCAACAGCGCTGCGAGCAGATCGTCGGCGGTCTCACTACGTCCGAAGGCACTCACCTGGCACCCCCTGCAGGTGTTCGCGTGTGCGGCACGTCAGATCATTGAACTGGAACGTGACGCAGCCCACACCCCGTTCCCCCGAATACCCCGGAATGAGTCGATTCCGCTGGTCGGACAAGGGGTGACGGGCGACCCGAAAAAATATGCTTGTGCCCTCCCCGGCATGCTCCTAGGCTCTGCCGTACACGAGAAGGGAGGTGGTTCCCGAAATGTACGGAAACCGGACGCGTGAGGTGACTGCGGGCTAAGCGCCCGTCGTCGCACGCACCCAGTGCGGTGCCCGGCGGGATCGCCAGGCGCCAATCCACAGCAGTCACCCGACCCGCGGGCTCGCCGGTACGTCCGGCCGGCTTCTCTCACTGCAGAGGGAGAAACCCGAGCCCGCGGGTCGTCTGCGTTTTCAGCCCCCGCCCGCGGGGCGGGCGGCGAGGCCCGCCGGCTACGGGCAGAGGCGTTCGAGGCGCCACTTGTCCGGGTGGGCGGCCTCCAGGACGTAGCGCAGGCGGTCGTGCAGGCGGTTCTCGTGGCCCTGCCAGAACTCCACCGCGTCAGGGGTCACCCGCAGGCCGCCCCACTGCGGCGGTACGGGGACCTGCTCGCCCTCGGGGTAGCGGTCGGCGAGCTCCGCGTAGCGCCGGTCCAGTTCCGCGCGGGAGGCGATCACGGCGGACTGCTCGCTCGCCCAGGCGCCCAGCTGGGAGCCGTGCGGGCGGGAGCGGAAGTACGCCGCCGTCTCGTCGCGGCCGATCCGGGCCGCCGTGCCGGTGACGATCACCTGGCGGGCGATGGGGTGCCAGGGGAACAGGAGGGCGACGTGCGGGTTCTCGTCGATCTCGCGGCCCTTGCGGGAGTCGTAGTTGGTGAAGAAGACGAAGCCCCGCTCGTCGAACTGCTTCAGCAGCACGGTGCGGGAACTGGGCCGGCCGTCCGCGGTCGCCGTCGAGACGACCATGGCGTTCGGCTCGAAGAGGTTCGCGTCGGCGGCCTGCTGGAACCACTGGGCGAACTGCCGCATCGGATCCTCGGCGAGGCTCTCCTCCGAGACGATCTGCGAGCGGTACTGCTTGCGCATGACGGCGGGGTCAAGGTCATGGTCGGTCACGCGGGCCATCCTGCCCCAGTACGACTTCCCGAGGTGTGCCGGACGTCACGCTTCCGCACACCATCGGGAGCCGACAAAATCTTGGGGCCGGTCCGGACGTCCCCATGCGGGTGACCTTCGGCCGTGCCGGGCATCAACGGGGATGACCGCGCCGGACCGCGAATCACGCCGGGAGCCGCGCGTGTTCGCACTATCTGAGGAGCCGCCTGATGTCCGATTTCGTACCCGGGCTCGAAGGTGTCGTCGCGTTCGAGACGGAGATCGCCGAGCCCGACAAGGAAGGCGGGTCCCTCCGCTACCGGGGCGTCGACATCGAAGACCTCGTCGGCCACGTCTCCTTCGGGAACGTCTGGGGCCTGCTGGTCGACGGTGCCTTCGACCCCGGCCTGCCCGCCGCGGAACCCTTCCCCATCCCGGTCCACTCCGGTGACATCCGTGTCGACGTACAGTCCGCCCTCGCCATGCTGGCCCCGGTGTGGGGTCTGAAACCGCTCCTGGACATCGACGAGCGCACCGCCCGCGACGACCTGGCGCGCGCCGCCGTCATGGCCCTGTCGTACGTCGCCCAGTCCGCGCGCGGCCAGGGCCGCCCGATGGTGCCGCAGCGGGAGATCGACAAGGCCGAGTCCGTGGTCGAGCGGTTCATGATCCGCTGGCGGGGCGAGCCGGACCCGCGGCACGTCAAGGCCGTCGACGCGTACTGGACCTCGGCCGCCGAGCACGGCATGAACGCCTCCACCTTCACCGCCCGGGTCATCGCCTCCACCGGCGCGGACGTGGCGGCCGCGCTCTCCGGAGCCGTCGGCGCGATGTCCGGGCCGCTGCACGGCGGGGCGCCGTCCCGCGTGCTCGGCATGATCGAGGAGATCGAGCGCACCGGCGACGCCGTGGCGTACGTGAAGCAGGCGCTGGACCGGGGCGAACGTCTGATGGGCTTCGGGCACCGCGTGTACCGCGCCGAGGACCCGCGCGCCCGCGTGCTGCGCCGCACGGCGAAGGAGCTCGACGCGCCGCGCTACGAGGTGGCGGCGGCTCTGGAGAAGGCCGCGCTGGAGGAGCTGCACGCGCGGCGCCCCGACCGGGTGCTGGCGACCAACGTGGAGTTCTGGGCCGCGATCATGCTGGACTTCGCGGAGGTGCCGGCGCACATGTTCACGTCGATGTTCACCTGCGCCCGGACGGCCGGCTGGTCCGCGCACATCCTGGAGCAGAAGCGCACGGGCCGCCTGGTGCGGCCCTCGGCGCGCTACACCGGGCCCAGCCGGCGCGACCCGCGCGACATCCAGGGGTACGAGGGCATCGCGGACCGCTGACGAACCCTCGGCGTACCGGGCGGTGGTCCGGCGGCCGGTGGCGGGTGGCGGGTGGCGGGTGGCGGGTGGCCTAGGGGGCGGTGGTCCGGCGGCCGGTGGCCAGGGTGGTCTCGATGATCCGGGACCACTGGGCCACCACACCCGCCCGGCGGGCCGTGTCGTCCGTGAGGACGTTGGCCAGGCCGAGGCCCCGGGCCATGTCGAGCAGGCCCTGCACGGTCTCCCGTACGCCGGGCACGGACTCGTCCGCGCCGAGCAGTTCGACGGCGATGCGGTGGGTCTCGCGGCCCACCCGGGCCTCCAGTTCGGTGACGCGGGGGCGCAGCTGCTCCTCGTTGGAGGCGGCGACCCACAGCTGGAGCGCGGCCCGGAAGAGGGTGCCCGTGTACAGGTCCACCAGTGCCTCAACCGCGGTGGGGCGGGCGGTCGGGGCGGAGTGGAACAGCTCGCGCAGGGCCGTGGACCGCTCCTCGGCGACGTACTCGACGGCGGCCGTGAAGAGGTCCTCGCGGGTGGGGAAGTGGTGCTGGGCCGCGCCCCGCGAGACTCCGGCGCGTTCGGCGACGACGGCGACGGTGGAGCCCGCCCAGCCGTGTTCCGCGAGGCAGGAGACGGCCGCCTCCAGGAGGTGGCGGCGGGTGACGCGGCTGCGCGCCTGCTTGGGGCCGGTGGCGCCGGCCGCGCCCGTGGTGCCGGTTGCGCCGGCCGCGCCCGTGGTGCCGGTTGCGCCGGCCGCGCCCGTGGTGCCGGTTGCGCCGGCCGCGCCGGTCACAGTGCCCATGCCGGGTCCCGGCGCTCGAAGCGGGCGGTGATGCCCTCGCGGGCCTCGGCGGAGGCGAAGAGGCGGCCGGACAGCTCGGTGAGGCGGGCGCCGTCACGCTCCAGGTCCTCGCGCACGGCGGCGGCGGTGAGCGCCTTGGTGGCGGCGAGGCCCTGCGGGGAGGCCTTGCGCAGGCCGGCGAGGACGGGTTCCAGGGCCTTGTCGACGCCGTCGGCGCCGTCGGCGTCCTCTGTGGCGTGCAGGGTGATCAGGCCGATCCGGGCGGCTTCGGGGGCGTCGAAGGGCTCGGCGGTCAGGAAGTAGCGGGCGGCGGCGCGGGGGTCCAGGCGCGGGAGCAGCGGCATGGAGATCACCGCGGGGGCCAGGCCGAGGTGGGTCTCGGTGAAGGCGTACGTGGACCGCGGCCCGGCGGCGGCGATGTCGCAGACCCCGAGCAGGCCGAGGCCGCCGGCGCGGACGTGGCCGGTGACGCGGGCGACGACGGGCTTGGGGAGCTCGGCGATCTCCCGGAGCAGGGCCAGGAAGTCGGCGGGGTCGCAGGGGGACTTGAGGTCGGCTCCGGCGCAGAAGGTGGTGCCGGTGTGGGTGAGGACGACGGCCCGGACGGCCGGGTCGGCCCCGGCGGCGGCGAGGGCGGCCCGGAGTGCGGCGACGAGCTCCTCGGAGAGCGCGTTGCGGTTGGCCGGGGAGTCCAGGGTGAGCGTGGTGATGCCGGTCGCCTGGGCGGCGTGCACGAGTGTGGCCATGTCTCCTCCGGAGGGGTGTGCGGGTTCGGCTGCGCCGGGGCTCGGCGCGGCTGCACGGGGCTCCGCCCCGGACCCCGCGCCTCAAACGCCGGCGGGGCTGGAATCGGCCCTCGCCGTGCTTGCCTTGCTTGCCGGGGTGTGGGGCGCGGACGCTCCGGAGCGTCTCCTCGGCTCGCGCACTCGACCCCGGCTACGCATTGTCCGCCCTGGGTTGCGCGCTCGTCCTGCGGGGACCCTCCTGCGCGTCCCCACCCCACGCCCGAGCTTCGGAAGCAGGCCCCTGTGCCCGTGGGAACTCGTGGCGGAGGGGAGTGGTGCCGCGCAGGGGTGTCCCCGCAGGACGAGCGCGCAACCCGGGCAGCGCTTTCGCAGCATGGGCTAAGTGCGCGAGCCGAGGAGACAGCCCGGAGGGGCACCGCGGACCGACCCCACCGACCAGGCCCGGCCGAAGCCAAATCCAGCCTCGCCGGCGTTTGAGGCGCGGGGTCTGGGGCGGAGCCCCAGGGGCCCGGGCGCAGCCGAACCAGCACCGCCTAGCCGCCCGCAGGGCACCGGCGCAGCCGAGCCCAACAGCTCAGTAGGACTTGGGCAGGCCCAGGGTCTGGTGGGAGATGAAGTTGAGGATCATCTCGCGGCTGACCGGGGCGATGCGGGCCACGCGGGAGGCGGTGATCAGGGAGGCCAGGCCGTATTCGCGGGTGAGGCCGTTGCCGCCGAGGGTGTGGACCGACTGGTCCACGGCCCTCACGCAGGCTTCGCCGGCGGCGTACTTGGCCATGTTCGAGGCCTCGCCCGCGCCCATGTCGTCGCCCGCATCGTAGAGCGCAGCGGCCTTCTGCATCATCAGGCGGGCCAGTTCCAGCTCGATGTGGGCCTGGGCGAGCGGGTGGGCGACGGCCTGGTGCGCGCCGATGGGGTCCTTCCAGACCTGGCGGGTCCTGGCGTAGTCGACGGCCTTGGAGAGGGCGTAGCGGCCCATGCCGATCGCGAAGGCGGCCGTCATGATGCGTTCGGGGTTGAGGCCCGCGAAGAGCTGGAGCAGGCCCGCGTCCTCGTCCCCGACGAGGGCTTCTGCCGGGAGGCGTACGTCGTCCAGGACCAGCTCGAACTGCTTTTCCGCGGCCTGGAGTTCCATGTCGATGACGGTGCGGGTGAAGCCCGGGGCCTCGCGCGGGACGATGAACAGGCAGGGCTTGAGGCGGCCGGACCTGGAGTCCTCGGTGCGGCCGACGACGAGGGTGGCGTCGGCGATGTCTACGCCGGAGATGAAGACCTTGCGGCCGGTGAGGATCCAGTCGTCGCCGTCGCGGCGGGCGGTGGTGGTGATGCGGTGGGAGTTGGATCCGGCGTCGGGCTCGGTGATGCCGAAGGCCATGGTGCGGCTGCCGTCGGCGAGGCCGGGGAGCCAGGCCTGCTTCTGTGCCCCGGTGCCGAAGCGGGAGATGACCGTGCCGCAGATGGCGGGCGAGACGACCATCATGAGGAGGGGGCAGCCCGCGGCCCCGAGCTCTTCGAGGACGATGGAGAGTTCGGCGATGCCGCCGCCTCCGCCGCCGTACTCCTGCGGCAGGTTGACCCCCAGGTATCCGAGCGCGGCGGCGTCCGCCCACAGCTCGTCCGGGTGGCCGCCTTCGCGGGCGACTCGGGCCAGGTACTCGCGGCCGTACTTCTGCCCGAGCGCGGCGACGGCCTTGCGCAGGGCCTGGTGTTCCTGGGTTTCCGTGACGGGGCTCATGCGTGCGGTTCCTCCTGGACTACGGCGAGCAGGGCGCCGAACTCGACCTGTTGGCCGGTGGCGGCGTGGAGCGCGGTGAGCGTGCCGGAGGCGGGCGCGAGGATGCGGTGCTCCATCTTCATCGCCTCCAGCCACAAGAGGGGCTGCCCGGCGGTGACGGGGCTGCCGGGGGCGAGGCCCTCGGCGACGCGGACGACGGTGCCGGGCATGGGGGCCAGCAGGGAGCCCGGTTCGGTGCGGTCCTGGGGGTCCGCGAACCGGGGGACGGGGACGAGTGTGTGGGCGCCGAGTGCGGAGTCGACGTAGACCTCCGGCGTGTTCGAATTTTGTTTCACGTGGAACAGCCGTCGGATTCCCTCGACTTCGAGCGTGACGAGGGTGGGTTCGGCGGCCAGGACCCGCACGCCGGGGTGGTCGACGGGGTGGTACTGGACCTCGTACTCGGTACCGGCCGCCGTGTAGCGGCGGGTCTGCGGCTGGGAGCGGAGGTTGCGCCAGCCGCCGAGGCGGGCGGCGAGCGGGGCGTCCGGGGCGGGGGCCGCGTCGGCGAGGGCGGCGGCGAGGGCGGCCAGGGTGGCGTCGGGCGCGCCTTCGGTGAGGGTGGCGAGGTGGCGATCGTAGAAGCCGGTGTCGAGCTGCCCGACGATGAACTCCGGGTGGCGCAGTGACCGTACGAGGAGCTCGCGGTTGGTGGTGAGCCCGTGGATCCGGGCTGCGGCCAGGGCGTGGGTGAGGATCCGGACGGCCTCGGCGCGGGTCGGGGCGTGGGCGACGACCTTGGCCAGCATCGGGTCGTAGTGGATGCCGACGCTGTCGCCGCCGGTGAAGCCGGTGTCCACGCGGACCGTGCCGGGGACGTCGAGGGTGTGCAGGACTCCGGCCTGCGGACGCCAGTCCCGCGCGGGGTCCTCGGCGTAGAGGCGGGCCTCGACGGCGTGGCCGTGGGGTGCCGGGGGCGACGGCGGCAGGGCCGTGCCTTCGGCGACGCGCAGCTGGAGGGCGACGAGGTCGAGGCCGAAGACGGCTTCGGTGACGGGGTGTTCGACCTGGAGGCGGGTGTTCATCTCCAGGAAGCAGGGGCGGCCGTCGGCGGTGACGAGGAACTCGACGGTGCCCGCTCCCCGGTAGGAGACGGCGCGGGCGGCGGCGACGGCGGCGGCGTGCAGGGTCTCGCGCAGGGCTTCCGGCAGGCCGGGGGCGGGGGCCTCCTCGATGACCTTCTGGTGGCGGCGCTGGAGGGAGCAGTCGCGGGTGCCCAGCGCCCAGACGGTGCCGTGGGCGTCGGCGAGGATCTGCACTTCGACGTGGCGGCCGCGTTCCACGTAGGGCTCGGCGAAGACCTCGCCGTCGCCGAAGGCGGAGCGGGCTTCGGCGACGGCCCCTTCGAGGGCCTCCTTGAGGGCGTCGAGGTCGCGGACGACGCGCATGCCGCGCCCGCCGCCGCCCGCGGCGGCCTTGAGGAGCAGCGGCAGGTCGGCGGCGGTGGCGGCGGCCGGGTCCACGGGCTCCAGGAGGGGCACTCCGGCGGCGCGCATCAGCTCTTTGGCACGGGTCTTGGAGGCCATGGCCTCGATGGCCTCGGGGGGCGGGCCGATCCAGGTCAGCCCGGCGGCCTGGACCTCGCGGGCGAAGCCGGCGTTCTCGGAGAGGAAGCCGTAGCCGGGGTGGACGGCGTCGGCCCCGGCGGCGAGGGCGGCCTTGATGATCAGGTCGCCGCGCAGGTAGGTGTCGGCGGGGGCCGCGCCGGGCAGGCGTACGGCCGCGTCGGCGGTGCGGACGTGGAGGGCGTCGGCGTCCGGGTCGGAGTGGACGGCGACGGTGTCCAGGCCGAGGGCGCGGGCCGTGCGGAAGATCCGTACGGCGATCTCACCGCGGTTGGCGACGAGCAGGGAGGTGATCGACTGGGTCATGTGCGGGCTCACATCCGGAAGACGCCGAAGCCGCCACGGGCGCCCTCGACGGGGGCGTTGTGGACGGCCGACAGGCACAGGCCGAGGACGGTGCGGGTGTCGCGCGGGTCGATGACCCCGTCGTCGTACAGCCGCCCGGACAGGAACATCGGCAGGGACTCGGACTCGATCTGGGCCTCGACGAAGGCCCGCATCCCGGCGTCCTGCTCCTCGTCGTACGGGAGCCCCTTCGCGGCGGCGGACTGCCGGGACACGATGGAGAGTACCCCGGCGAGCTGCTGGGGGCCCATGACGGCCGATTTGGCGCTGGGCCAGGCGAAGAGGAAGCGGGGCTCGTAGGCGCGGCCGCACATGCCGTAGTGCCCGGCGCCGTAGCTCGCGCCGATCAGGACGGAGAGGTGGGGGACGCGGGAGTTGGAGACCGCGTTGATCATCATCGAGCCGTGCTTGATGATGCCGCCCTGCTCGTACTCCTTGCCGACCATGTAGCCGGTGGTGTTGTGGAGGAAGAGGAGCGGGATGTCGCGCTGGTTGGCGAGCTGGATGAACTGGGCGGCCTTCTGCGACTCGGCGCTGAAGAGGACGCCCTGCGCGTTGGCGAGGATCCCCACCGGGTAGCCGTGGAGGGTGGCCCAGCCGGTGACCAGGCTGGTGCCGTACAGGGGCTTGAACTCGTCGAAGTCGGAGGCGTCGACGATCCGGGCGATGACCTCGCGCGGGTCGAAGGGCGTCTTCAGGTCGGCCGGGACGATCCCGAGCAGCTCCTCGGGATCGTGGAGGGGCTCCTCGGCCTTCGGCGGGTCCGCGTACGGCTTGCGGTGGTTCAGGCGGGCGACGACGCGGCGGGCCTGGCGGATCGCGTCGTGCTCGTCCAGGGCGTAGTAGTCGGCGAGGCCGGAGGTACGGGCGTGCATGTCGGCGCCGCCGAGGGACTCGTCGTCGCTCTCCTCGCCGGTGGCCATCTTGACCAGGGGCGGGCCGCCCAGGAACACCTTGGAACGGTCCTTGATCATGATCGTGTGGTCGGACATGCCGGGGACGTACGCGCCTCCGGCGGTGGAGTTGCCGAAGACGACGGCGACGGTCGGAATGCCGTCGGCCGACAGCCGGGTCAGGTCGCGGAAGATCGCCCCGCCCGGGATGAAGATCTCCTTCTGCGACGGGAGGTCCGCGCCGCCGGACTCGACGAGGCTGATGCAGGGCAGCCGGTTCTGCCGGGCGATCTCGTTGGCGCGCAGGGCCTTCTTCAGGGTCCAGGGGTTGCTGGCCCCGCCGCGCACGGTCGGGTCGTTGGCGGTGACCAGGCACTCGACGCCCTCGACGGTGCCGATGCCGGTGACCATGGACGCCCCGACGGGGTAGTCGCTGCCCCAGGCCGCGAGCGGGGACAGCTCCAGGAAGGGGGTGTCCGGGTCGAGGAGCAGCTCGATGCGTTCGCGGGCCAGCAGCTTGCCGCGCCCGCGGTGCCGGGCGGTGTACTTCTCGCCGCCGCCGTCCAGGGCCTTGGCGTGTTCGGCGTCGAGTGCGGCGAGCCGCTCCAGGGCGGCGCTACGGGCCTTCGCGTGCTCGGGGCCGCGGGGGTCGACGGTGGTGCCGAGGCGGGTCATGGGCCGGTCCCCTCCGGGGCGGTTGCTCGGGCGGATCCGGGCGCGGATCCGGGCGCGGTTTCGG
>NZ_JBEZMA010000013.1:0-113297 GCF_040652415.1 Streptomyces sp. NPDC048255 | reverse complement strand
TTCGGGCGCGGTTGCAGGCGCGGTTTCGGGCACGGATTCGGGCGCGGTTGCAGGCGCGGTTTCGGGCACGGATTCGGGCGCGGTTGCAGGCGCGGTTTCGGGCACGGATTCGGGCGCGGTTGCAGGCGCGGTTGCGGTTGCGGTTGCGGTTGCGGTTGCGGTTGCGGTTGCGGTTGCGGGCAGCAGGTGGGCCGGGATGTCGAGGTGGCGGGCGCGGAGCCATTCGCCGAGGGCCTTGGCCTGGGGGTCGAAGCGGTGGCCGGAGGCGACGCCGTCGCCGAGGATGCGCTGGATCTGGAAGTTCAGGGCGCGGAGGTTCGGGAGCACGTGCCGGGTGACGGGGAGACCGCGGGTCTCGGGGAGCAGGCCTCGGAGGACTTCCACGGTGAGGGTGCGGTGGAGCCAGTCCCAGGCGGCGGCCGATTCCACCCACACCCCGATGTTGGCGTCCCCGCCCTTGTCGCCGCTGCGGGCCCCTGCCACGGCGCCGAGCGGCGCGCGGGTGGTGGTCCCTGCGGGGCTCTCCCCCACCCCGCCCCTTCCCGAAACCGGGGGCTCCGCCCCCAGCCCCCCGTCCCGGGGCTCCGCCCCGGACCCGGCGGGGGCTCCGCCCCCGGGCCCCCGCGCCTCAATCGCCGGCGAGGCTGATCTTTCGGGCGGGGTGGTGGCAAGGCCCCGCGCTGCGGGGATCCGCAGCCGGGTGCCGTCCGGGAGGACCGCTTCGTGGGGGACGGTCGACGCCGGGACGTGGGCCGAGGTGAAGACCCCGTACGGCTGGGCCGGGCCCGGTGGGGCCGTGACGTGGAAGCCCGGGTAGCTGCCCAGGGCGAGTTCCACGGCCGCCGAGGTCAGGGCGCGCCCGACGCGGTCCGGGGACGGGTCGCGGACGACCAGGCGCAGCAGGGCGCTCGCCGTCTCCTCCGTCGGGGCGTCCTCGTGGTCCGTACGGGCCAGGGTCCAGGCGGCGTCGGCCACGCCGTCCAGGGCTTCGGACAGCTGGGCGCGGACCAGGGCGGCCTTCGCGTCGATGTCCAGGCCGGTCAGGACGAAGACCACCTCGTTGCGCCAGCCGCCGATGCGGGTGATGCCCGCCTTGAGGGTGGGCGGCGGGGGTTCGCCGAGCACACCCGAGACGCGGACGCGGTCGGGGCCGTCCCCGGCCAGCCGGACGGTGTCCAGGCGGGCGGTCACGTCTGGGCCCAGGTAGCGCACGCCCTGCGTCTCGTAGAGGAGTTGGGCGGTGACCGTTCCGGTGGTGACGGCTCCGCCCGTGCCCGGATGCTTGGTGATCACCGATGTCCCGTCGGCGGAGATCTCCGCGAGCGGGAAGCCCGGGCGGCGGACGTCGTGCGCGGTGAAGAAGGAGTAGTTGCCGCCGGTGGCCTGGGTGCCGCATTCCAGGACGTGGCCCGCGACCACCGCCCCCGCCAGCCGGTCGTAGTCGTCGTCGGCCCAGTCGAACCACCAGGCCGCCGGGCCGCTGACCAGCGCCGCGTCCGTGACCCGGCCGGTCACGACCACGTCCGCGCCGGCCCGCAGACAGGCCGTGATGCCGGCGCCCCCGAGGTAGGCGTTGGCCGTCAGCGCCCCTTCCTCGTAGGGCATCAGGTCGTCGCCCTCCACGTGCGCGACGGTGACGGGCACGCCCGCCTTGGCGGCCAGCGCGCGGACGGCGTCGGCGAGTCCGGCCGGGTTGAGCCCGCCCGCGTTCGCGACGATCCGTACGCCCCGCTCGTGCGCGAGCCCGAGCCCTTCCTCCAGCTGGCGCAGGAAGGTCTTGGCGTAGCCGAGGTCCGGGTTCTTCAGGCGGTCACGGCCGAGGATCAGCATCGTCAGCTCGGCCAGGTAGTCCCCGGTCAGCACGTCCAGCGGGCCGCCGGTCAGCATCTCGCGCAGGGCGTCGAAGCGGTCCCCGTAGAAGCCGGAGGCGTTGCCGATGCGCAGCGGACGGCGGGACGCCGGACTGGGGGACACCGGGCTGCCGGTCACGGGACTGCGGGTCAGCGGGCTGCGGGACACCGGGCTGCCGGTCGGCGGGCCCCCGGTCATCGGCCGGCCTCCGGTGCCCGCCCCGGGCCCGCCGGGCCGGCGAAGGCCTGCGCGATGTCCAGCCAGGCGTCCGCGTCGGGGCCGGTCGCGGTCAGCGCCAGGTCGGCCCGGTGGGCGCGCTGGGTCACCAGGAGGCAGAAGTCGAGGGCCGGGCCGGTGATCCGCTGCGCGGCGTCCGGCGGGCCGTACGCCCACACCCCGGAGCCGCCCGGGACCGCCAGCTCGACCCGGAACTCCGCGGCGGGCGCGGGCAGTCCGCGTACGGCGTACGCGTAGTCGCGGGCCCGTACGCCGATCCGGGCCACGTGGCGCAGCCGGGCGGTCGGGGCGCGGCGTACGCCGAGCGCGTCGGCGACGTCCTGGCCGTGCGCCCAGGTCTCCATCAGCCGGGCGCTCGCCATCGAGGCGGCTTTCATCGGGGGCCCGTACCAGGGGAAGCGGGTGTCGGGCGAGGCGGCGGCCAGCGCCTCGTCGAGGGCGGCGCGCCCGGCCCGCCAGCGGGCCAGCAGTTCGGCGGGCGGCAGCGCCGCGCCTTCCTCCGCGCCCTCGTCGACGAAGGAGTCGGGGGCTTTCAGGGCCTCCTCCTCGACCATGCGGCCGAAGCCGGCGGCGTCGGTCAGGGAGAGCAGCGCGGCCCGGTCGGTCCAGTGCAGGTAGGCGATCTGGTGCGCGATGCTCCAGCCCGCCGCAGGAGTGGCCCGGGCCCAGTCGCCCTCGGGCAACTCCCCTACCAGCCAGTCGAGTTCCCGCCCCTCCTCACGCAGATCGACGAAGACGGCAGCGGCGTCGGTGGCATCGGAAGCAACGGCATCGACTGCGGACGGATCGGGCACGGGTGCGCTCCCCTCTCGGCGTGAGGGGAAGAGTGGCAGCCTCCACCAAAACAATCAAGCACGCTTGCATGATTTGGCGGGGATCCGGCGCGTTCCCGCCACCGCCACCAACACCCGTACGGCAAAACCGACTTGGGGCGACGCACGACGACCGCAGGTCCCGCCCCACTCCGTCCACCCGGTACGGAGGGGGCGATTCAGGCCGTAACGGCGAAACTCGCGATACGTCACCGGATGTCCCGTCGATACTGGACGTTCCGCTCCGGGCCCGGGCGAGCACACCACGTTCATGTCACTCGACACAGAGGATGAACCGACGTGACCGCAGCCGGACGAACCCCCTCCTCCCTCTACCCCGAACTCGACTCGACCGCCCTCGGCGCCTTCGTCGGCGCCCTGGAGAGCGGCGACGTCACCGGCCTCTCCCCCGCCCGCGCCGCCGAGGTCGCCGAGTCCCGCGCCGGCGTCGTCTTCACCCGCGGCAAGGTGACCGGCGCCGACGGCGACCTCCTCGACGCCGCGCTGTGGCGGCACACCGGGGTCCAGCCGCGGCCGGTGATCATCATGCCCTCGCCGTGGACCGACCTGGGCTGGCTGGCGTACGCCGTCCAGGCCACCCTCTTCGCGATCCGCGGCTACGACGTCCTCGCCTACTCCGCTCGCGGCTTCGCCGGCTCCCAGGGCCAGGTCGACGTGGCGGGCCCGCTCGACGTCGCCGACGGCAGCCGCGCCCTGGACCACCTCGTCGAGCGCAGCGCCGGCCCGGTGACGAAGATCGGCTTCCTCGGGGACTCGTACGGCTCCGGCATCAGCCAGCTGGTCGCCGCGCACGACACCCGCGTCGACGCGGTGGTCGCGCTGAGCAGCTGGGGCGACCTCGGAGAGGCGTTCTACGAGAACTCCACGCGCCACGTCGCGGCCGTACGGGCCCTGCTCGCCGCCGCCGCGAAGGCCCGGCTGAGCCCGCAGACGCAGAGCGTCTTCGACAACGTGCTGGCCGACCGCGACATCCGCGGCACCCTGCGCTGGGCGGAGCCGCGCTCGCCCTTCACCCACATCAAGGAGCTCAACCGCCGCCAGGTCCCGGTCTTCTACTCGCACGCCTGGCACGAGACGCTCTTCCCGTCCAACCAGACCCTGAAGGTGTTCAACGAGCTGACCGGCCCCAAACGCCTCGCCCTCTCCATAGGCGACCACTCCGGCCCCGAGGCCTCGGGCATGCTCGGCCTGCCGAACCGGATCTGGACGGACGCCCACCGCTGGTTCGACCGCCACCTCAAGGGGATCGACAACGGCATCGAAGCCGAGGGCCAGGTGCTGAACGAGGTCATGTGGAACAAGACCCTGGAACCCCGCCCCACCTGGCACTCCGTCACCGAGGAGGTCCGCAGGCTGCACCTGGCGGACGGCGGCGAGCTGACCGAGGAGCCGGAGGCCGGCTGGACGGCGGGCGTGCTGTGCGGGATGGACACCCCGGCCACCGTCGCCGACTCGGTCGTCACCTCCGGCTACCCGGAGATGGCCGGCCGCCCGAAGGTCTACCCGACCGCTGACATCGACCGCTCCGTCGCCGCGGTGTGGGCCTCGGCCCCGGGCCGCGAGACCACCCGGCTACGGGGCACGCCCCGGCTGCGCGTCACCTACCGGGCGGCGAACCCGGGCTCCACCTTCGTCGCGTACCTGCTGGACGTGGCACCCGACAACACCGCCCACATCGTCACGCACGCCCCGTACACCGACCTAGACTCCCCGCCGGACAGCCTGATCAGCGCGGACATCGACCTCCAGGCGACGGCGTACGACGTCCCGCGCGACCACCGCCTGATGCTGGTGATCGACGCCCGCGACCCCTTCTACGGCGACGCCAACCTCCCCCGCGCGACGCTGGCGTTCACCTCGCCGGAGGCGACGCCTTCGTACCTGGACCTGCCGCTCGGATAGGCCGGACAAGTCGAACAGGCCGAACAGATCGGACAGTCGGACAGAGGTCGTACGCCCGCCCTGCCGGACCCCCGTGCCGGCGGGGCGGGCGTACGTGCGTGGGTCACCTCAGGGGCGAGGGCGGAAGTCCATCGTCCAGTTGTGGATCCAGGTGTCACCCGCGTCGGCGGAGAAGAACTGCTCCCAGCGGGGAGAGCCGGTCTCGATGTCCGACCACACGAACCGCACCCGGACCGCTTTCCCGTCGTGCGTGTCCGCGCCCTCGAACACTCCGCGGTGGCCGTCGAACCGGCCGACGACGGGCGGGAAGAGGACGCCGGTGCGGCGGCTCGACCAGTACAGCGACCACTCCTCGCGCTCGGGGTCGTAGAGACGCAGCGTCAGACCGCCGAAGCCCTTCGTCGGGAAGTCGATCTCGTCGAAGCTGGCGCCGCCGTCGAAGTGACGGGAGGCGCGGGAGACGGCCGGGAACTCCTCCCACGCGCTGTCGGAGTCGAGGAAGTCGGTGCGCCAGCGGTTGGTTACGTCCCAGCTGCCGACGAGGAAGTCGAAATCGTTCATGGAAGGACGGTAGGAGCACTCCACTGACACCATGTGTCAGTGAAGTCGAGCCGCTTGCTGTCGATCCTGCTCCTCCTCCAGACCCGGGGGCGGATGACCGCCGCCGAGCTCGCGGGCGAGCTGGAGGTGTCCGTCCGTACGGTCTACCGCGACGCGGAGGCGCTGGCCGCGGCGGGCGTCCCGCTGTACGGGGACGCCGGGCACAGCGGGGGCTACCAGCTGCTCGCCGGCTACCGGACCCGGCTGACGGGGCTCAGCACGGGCGAGGCGGAGGCCCTGTTCCTGACCGGGATGCCGGGGGCGGCGGCGGAACTGGGCCTCGGACGGGCCCTGTCGGCGGCCCAGCTGAAGCTGCGGGCGGCGCTGCCGCCGGAGCTGCGCGCGCAGGCGGACCGGATGCGGCTGCGGTTCCACCTGGACGCGCCGGGCTGGTACGCGGAGCACGAGGAGACCCCGTACCTCGCGCAGGTCGCCGACGCCGTGTGGCGGGGCCGGGTGGTCGAGGTGCGCTACCGCAGGTGGAAGGAGCCGCGGGAGGTCGAGCGGCGCCTCGCCCCGTACGGTCTGGTCCTGAAGGCGGGCCGCTGGTACCTGGTGGCGGGCCCGGACGGGGCCCGGACGTACCGGGTCGACCAGATCCTGTCGGTGACGGAGACGACGGAGACCGCGGACCTCCCGGAGGGTTTCGACCTGGCGGCGCACTGGCGCCGGTCCCAGGAGGACTTCCACGCGCGGCTGTACCCGGAGGAGGCGGTGGTACGCCTCTCCGCGCGGGCGGCGGACCGGCTGACGGGCCCCCAGGCCCGCGCCCTGGCGGCCACCGGCCGCCCGGACCCGGAGGCTCCCGGCTGGACCCGCGCGACCCTCCCGATCGAGTCGGCGGACCAAGCGGAGGCCCAGTTCCTGGCCCTGGCCGCGGACGCGGAGGTCCTCTCCTCGCCCGCCCTCCGCGCCCGCATCAGGGCCGCACTGGCCGCCATGACGGCCGTGTACGACGACCGCTAGGCCCTGGCCCTCGTCCTGGTCCTGGTCCTGGTCCTGGTCCTGGTCCTCGTCCTGGTCCTGGTCCTGGTCCTGGTCCTGGTCCTGGTCCTGGTCCTGGTCCTGGTCCTGGTCCTGGTCCTGGTCAGCAGACCTTGCCCGGCTCGGCCTGAGCCGTGGCGCGGAGGAGGTCGCGCAGGAGGGTGAAGTCGACCCTGGCGGGGTTGCGGAAGCGGAGGCAGGCTTTGCCCATGTCGTGTGCGGCCAGGCGGTCCGCGAAGGCGTCGCGGATGTCCGTACGCATCAAGTAGAAGGAGATGTACTGCTTCTGGTTCGCCCAGGCGATCTCCCCGGCCTCGGCCCCCGGCCGGACGTACGCGGGCATGCCGTAGGCGATGTGCTCCTCGAAGCCCGTCAGCTCCGACAGGCACAGCTCCCGCAGCCGGGTGAGGGCCTCGCGGCGCTCGTCGGGGACTCCGGAGAGGTACGTGGTCACAGGGTCAACGGGGTCCATCAGGCAGCCTCCGCCTTCTTGCCGATCTGGGAGCGGACCGCGCCCATGCTGGCCGCGATCACGAGGGCGATGGCCAGGGCGTCCAGGGCGGACATGGCCTGGTTCAGGACGAGGAAGCCCGCGGTGGCCGCGATGGCCGGTTCCAGGCTCATCAGGACGGCGAAGGTCGGGGAGGGCATCCGTCGCAGGGCGAGCAGTTCCAGGGTGTAGGGCAGTACGGAGGACAGTACGGCCACGCCCACGCCCAGGGCGAGGGTGCTCGGGACCAGCAGGTCGGAGCCGGCTTCGACGATGCCCAGCGGGAGCGAGAGCACCGCGGCCACCGCCATGGCCAGGGCCAGGCCGTCCGCCTGCGGGAAGCGGCGGCCGGTCCGCGCGCTGAAGACGATGTACGCGGCCCACATCGCGCCCGCGCCGAGCGCGAAGGCCGCGCCCAGCAGGTCGAGGCCGCCGAAGCCGCCCCCGCCGTGGCTGGACAGCAGCACGACCCCGGCCAGGGCCAGGCCCGCCCACAGCAGGTTCACCAGGCGCCGGGAGACGATGACCGACAGGGCCAGCGGGCCGAGGACCTCCAGGGTGACGGCCGGACCGAGCGGGATCCGGTCCACGGCCTGGTAGAAGAGGCCGTTCATGCCGGCCATGGTGAGGCCGAAGACGACGACCGTGCCCCAGTCGGCGCGGGAGTAGCCGCGCACCTTGGGCCGGCACAGGAGGAGCAGGACGAGCGCGGCGGCCGCGAGGCGCAGCGTGACCACGCCCGCCGCGCCGGCCCGCGGCATGATCATGACCGCGAGGGCGGCGCCGAACTGCACCGAGATGCCCGCCGAGATCACCAGCGCGACCGGCCCGAGTCCGCGGCCGCGGACTCGGCCGCCGCCGAGGTCAGCGGCGGGGCTGCCCACGGGGAGCGGAACGGAGGCTTCCGCGGAAGGGGCGGCGGTCGTCGAGGGCGAGGAGGGTGCGGGCATTTATCCAGATTACGGGGTGGGTAAGGGCCGTACTCCCGTGTTTTGCCTTACATGTTCGCTACGGCTGCGTGTCGGCCCCGCCCTCCGCCCCCGCGTCGAGTGCCTGATCCAGCCCCTCCGCCAGCAGTTCCGCCAGGTGCCGGGGCCGGTGGCCGCCGCCGCCCAGCTGGGTGATCTGGGTCCGGCAGGAGAACCCGTCCGCCTGGACCAGGGCGTCCGGCGGGGCCGCCCGCAAGGACGGGAGCAGCTGTTCCTCCGCGCAGGCCACCGAGACCTCGTGGTGGCCCGGCTCGAAGCCGAAGTTGCCCGCCAGGCCGCAGCAGCCGCCGCTGAGCTCGCCCACCAGCCCGGCGCGCTCGCGCAGCCGCCGGTCGGCGCCGTCGCCGAGGACGGCGTGCTGGTGGCAGTGGGTCTGGCCGACGACCGCCCGGTCCAGGCGCGGTGGCCGCCAGGCCGGGGCGTACTCCTCCAGGGTCTCGGCGAAGGTCCGCACGGCGGCCGCGAGGCGGGGTGCGCGGGGGTCGTCGGGGAGCAGGGCGGGGAGGTCGCCGCGCAGGGCCGCGGCGCAGCTGGGTTCCAGGACCAGCACGGGCCCGCGGGTCCCGCCCGGGGCGTTCGGCCCGGCCGGCGCGTCCAGTTCGTCCAGCGCGTCCAGGGTGCGGCGCAGGACCTTGCGGGCGCGGTCGAGGCGGCCGGTGGACACGTAGGTCAGGCCGCAGCACACCCGGCCCGGGGGGACCGCTACGCGGAGTCCGGCCGCCTGGAGTACGCGTACCGCTGCGCGGCCGGTGGCGGGGCTGAGGTACTCCGTGAAGGTGTCGGGCCACAGGGTGACGGTTGCCTCGCCCCTGCGGGGAGCCTGGCCCGTGGGCGGAGCCTCGCCCCTGCGGGGAGCCTGACCGTTGGGCGGAGCCTCGCCCTCGGGCGGAGCCTGGTCCCTGCGGGGCGCCTCGCCCGGCCTCATCTGGCCCTGCGGGCGGCTCCCGGGCTCTGCCCGGACCCGCGCCTCAAACGCCGGCGGGGCTGGGTTCGGCCCTGGCTCCGCCCCCGGCTCAGGCCGTACCGGCGGGGCTGGGTTCGGCCCTGGCTCCGCCCCCCTTCGCCACCACGTGCTGAACGTCTGGTCCGCCAGGGGCGGGAGGGTGCGGGGCGGGGTGCGGGTCAGGCCCGGGACGGGGAGGTGGCGGGCCAGGGCGTTGGCCGCGCGCGGCCCGCGGAGGGCGGTGATCAGGCGCAGCCAGGCCGGGAGGCCGCCGAGGGTGTAGTGGGACAGCGGGCGGATCCGGCCGGCCCAGTGGTGGTGCAGGAACTCCGCCTTGTACGCGGCCATGTCCACGCCCACCGGGCAGTCGCTGCGGCATCCTTTGCAGCCCAGGCACAGGTCCAGCGCCTCGGCCACCTCCGCCGAGCGCCAGCCGTCGGTGACGACCTCCCCGGCCAGCATCTCGTGCAGCAGCCGGGCCCGGCCGCGCGTGGAGTGCTGTTCCTCGCCGGTGGCCCGGTAGGAGGGGCACATCACCCCCGGCCCGCCCGGCTCGGCCGTACGGCACTTCGCGACCCCCACGCACCGCGCGACCTCCCGGGCGAAGGGCGTCGGCGGGAGCACGGCGAAGCGCAGGTTCTCGTCGAGGCGCCCCGGCCGGACCAGCATGCCGGGGTTCATGCCGCCCGCCGGGTCCCACACGTCCTTGTAGGCGGCGAAGAGCCCGACCACCTCCGCCCCGTACATCCTCGGCAGGAGTTCCGCGCGGGCCTGCCCGTCCCCGTGCTCCCCCGACAGCGAGCCGCCGTGGGAGATCACCAGGTCGGTCAGCTCCTCCGAGAACGTCCGGAAGCGGGCCACCCCGCCCGCCGACACCAGGTCGAAGTCGATCCGTACGTGCACGCAGCCCTCGCCGAAGTGCCCGTACGGGGATCCGCGCAGCCCGTGGGCCGCCAACAGACCCCGGAACTCGCGCAGGTACGCCCCCAGCCGGGCCGGCGGCACGGCGCAGTCCTCCCATCCCGGCCAGGCCATCGAGCCGTCGGGCATACGGGTCGCCGTGCCGGCGGCGTCCTCGCGGATCCGCCACAGCGCCCGCTGCCCCGCCGGGTCGGTGACGACCACCGCGTCGAGCGCGTCCGCGGCCCGTACGAGTGACCTCGCCGCGCCCTCGTCCCGCATCTCCACGAACAGCCAGGCCCCGCCCCTCGGCAGCCCCGCGGCCCCGCGCACCAGATCCTGCGCCATCCCCTCGACCGTCAGCGGGCCGAAGGGCAGCAGCCCCGCCGCCGCGTCCGCCGCCGCGCTCTCGTCGGCGTACCCGAGCACCGCGAGCACCGGCGCGCGCGGCGCCTCCACCAGGCGCACCACGGCCTCGGTCACCACCCCGAGCGTGCCCTCGCTCCCGCAGAACGCCCGGGCCGTCTGCACGCCCCGCTCGGGCAGCAGGGCGTCGAGGCCGCCGTAGCCGGAGATCCGCCGCGAGAAGCCGCCTCCCATTCCGGTCCGGAGCACCGCCAGGTTCCCCGCGACCAGCTCCCGCAGCCCCGCCGGGGTCCCGGCCCAGCCGGTGGAGATCCGGTGCGAGGAGCCCCCGTACGCGGTCACCGCGAGCTCGGCCACGTTGTCGGCTGTGGTGCCCCAGGCCACCGAGTGGGCCCCGCACGCGTTGTTGCCGATCATGCCGCCGAGGGTGCAGCGGGAGTGCGTGGAGGGGTCGGGCCCGAAGGTCAGCCCGTACGGGCGCACCGCGTCCCGCAGCCGGTCGAGGACCAGACCCGGCTGGACGACCGCGGTGCGGGCCGCCGGGTCCACGGAGACCAGGGCGTTCATGTGCCGGGTGAGGTCGAGGACCACGCCCAGGCCCGTGGCCTGGCCCGCGATGGAGGTGCCGCCGCCGCGCGGGACGACCGGGACCCCGGCCTCGGCGCACACCCGGAGCGCGGCCGCCACGTCCTCCGCGTCCCGCGGGGCGACCACGCCGACGGGGACCCGGCGGTAGTTCGAGGCGTCCATGGTCACCAGCGCCCGCGCGGCGGCGCCGAAGTCCACCTGCCCGCGCAGTTCCGCCCGCAAGGTCCGTTCGAGTTCACCGGGTGACGTCACGGTGCAAGCCTCCCACCGCGGCCGTTCGTCTCATCGGGTGGACGCGCCTCCGGAGCCCGGTCCGCGACCGGCTACGCTCCGCTCGTGGCCGAGATCCAGATTCCCGCTGACATCAAGCCCGCCGACGGACGCTTCGGCGCGGGCCCCTCCAAGGTGCGGACCGAGGCGCTGGACGCCCTCGCCGCCACCGGAACCTCCCTGCTCGGAACCTCGCACCGCCAGGCCCCGGTCAAGAACCTGGTCGGCTCGGTGCGTCAGGGCATCCGGGACCTCTTCTCCCTGCCCGAGGGCTACGAGGTGATCCTGGGCAACGGCGGCTCCACCGCCTTCTGGGACATCGCGACGCACGGGCTGATCGAGCAGAAGTCCCAGCACCTCACCTTCGGTGAGTTCTCCTCCAAGTTCGCCAAGGCCGCCAAGCTCGCGCCGTGGCTGGACGCGCCCAGCGTGATCTCCTCCGAGCCGGGTACGCACCCCGAGCCGGTCGCCGAGGCGGGCGTGGACGTGTACGCGTACACCCACAACGAGACCTCGACGGGCGTCGCGGCGCCCGTCAAGCGCGTTGCGGGCGCGGACGCCGGGTCCCTCGTCCTGGTGGACGCGACCTCGGGCGCCGGCGGTCTGCCGGTGGACATCACCGAGACGGACGTCTACTACTTCGCCCCGCAGAAGTCCTTCGCCTCGGACGGCGGGCTGTGGCTGGCGGCGTTCTCCCCGGCCGCCCTGGAGCGCGCCGCGCGCGTGCACGGCTCCGGCCGGCACATCCCGGAGTTCTTCTCGCTGCCGACGGCGATCGACAACTCGCTGAAGAACCAGACGTACAACACCCCGGCGCTGTCCACCCTGTTCCTGCTGAACGAGCAGCTGGAGTGGATGAACAGCAAGGGCGGTCTGGAGTTCACGACCGGCCGTACGGCGGCCAGCGCGCGCAACCTGTACGGCTGGGCGGAGGCGTCGAAGTACGCGACCCCGTTCGTCGTGGACGCCGACAAGCGCTCCGCCGTCATCGGCACGATCGACTTCTCGGACGACGTCGACGCGGCGGCCGTGGCCAAGGTGCTGCGCGCCAACGGCATCGTGGACACCGAGCCGTACCGCAAGCTCGGCCGCAACCAGCTGCGCATCGCGATGTTCCCGGCGATCGACCCGGCGGACGTGCAGGCGCTCACCGCGTGCATCGACTACGTCATCGAGAAGCTCTAGCACTCATACTCGCGGCCCCCGGTGACGTGAGTCGCCGGGGGCTTCGGCTTGCCCGGCCCCCTTGCGGCGAGACGGTGCGTCCGCAGGTGGTGATCGCACGACTACGACACGCTGCCGGCCCTTGTCTTGGTATGCGTCAGTCTGACGTGAATCGGCCGGAACCTGGCTGCCGTTCGGCTCATCTCTGCGATGCTGGAGGCCGATCGAGAGGGGCCGCAGCGATGCAGTGGAAGATCCACGGGGAACGTCCGATCTACGAAAACAAGTGGGTGAACCTGTGGCTCACCGACATCGAAACGCCGGACGGCCACCGCTGGGAACACCACGTCGTCAAGCTCCGCCACCTGGCCGTGGCCGCCGTGCTCAATGACCGCCAAGAGGTCCTGATGATGTGGCGCCACCGCTTCATCACGGACGCGTGGGCCTGGGAGCTGCCCATGGGCCTGGTGGAAGCGGACGAGACCCCGGGCGAGGCTGCCGCCCGTGAAGTCCTCGAAGAGACCGGCTGGCGTCCGGGTCCGATGAAGCCTCTGATCTATGCCGAACCGGCGAACGGCATCACCGACTCCCAGCACCACCTGTTCCGCGCCGACGGTGCGACGTACGACGGGCCGCCGACAGAGAAGAACGAGTCGGACCGCGTCGAGTGGATCCCCCTGGCGGACATCCGGGGCATGATCGACCGCCGCGAGATCGTCAGCAGCGGCTCACTGGTCGGCCTCCTCTACGTCCTGATGGACGAAGGGGTTCGCTGACCCTGCGGGGGAAGCATCGCTCGTAGACGTGCCTCGAAGGCAACCGCGGCCGGCACCTCGCGATAGGGCGCAAGCTGCTCGTAGAACTCGCGAAGGTGCCCGGCCACCCGCTCGGACGACACCGCTGCGGCAGGCACCAGGGCCTCTATCGCCGTGTGGCACGCCTGGTCGAGCTTGCCCCGCTGGAGCTGCGTGCGGGCCAGCCAGAAGGCATGGAACGCCCGGCCGCGCTGGTTCGCGGGGTCCTCCCGCTCCAGCGCATCCGTGATCAGCGGTTCTGCAATCGCTGCCTCGCCAAGACGGCCGTGTGCAATGCCGGTGTCCACGATGAGCTTCGGCTCATCGAAGTACGTCACCCATGCCGGGTCCATGTCACCCTCGCGGATGCGCTCGAACTGACTGTGGGCCTCGGAGATCGCGTTATGCGTCGCCTTCCGGTCCCCCAAGGCCGCGTGGGCGAAGGCTTCGCGCATGGCCAGCATCGCCCGTACTCTCGGCGTCGCCCCGCTGGCGGCACGGGCCTGGTCCTGGGCAGCAGACACCAGTGCAAGCGCGTCCGCCGGCTTGTCCTGGTAGGTCGCTTGCAGACTCATGCAGGCCAGCACGTTGGCCATGAACGGATGGTCGTCAATCTCCCTGGCCAGTTGCAGAGCTTCCGAGAAGTACGCGCGGGCCTGCTGGTACTGCCGGGCGTCGAAGTACGTCCAACCCGTCAGCCGCGCCAGCTCCGCCGCGATGCCGTAGAGGCCGTTCTGTATCGGCGTCGGCCGCTGTCCCTTCAGCAGCCCTTCGACGTATCGCAGCTGGCCGACGACGGCCGGTCGAAGGGGCTCCCCGCCGTGCTCGTCGTCGCGTCGCCAGTAGTCCTCGATCGAGGACCGGAGCGCCTGGAGAGTGGAAGGGCTCGGCTTGGTCCCGGCAGCCAGGGCAAGGATGCTGTCCACCTCCACCCCGGGTAATGCTGCAAGCGGCCTGAGCCCGGCAGGTGGGTGCACCGACGCCGGTGGCTCTCGCTCTGCCACGGCAAGCGCGACCGGCGTTTCCCACTCCCGTCGGGCAAGCCCGAGCATGTGCCCCGGGATGCGCAGCCCGTCTGCAATCCGCTCGATCACGTCCATGTGGAGTAGCTGCCGCTGGCCCGCAATTACCTCCCCCACCCGGCTCGGCGTCAGCTCACACTGGCGCGCGATCATCGACGGGTAGATGCCTGCGCGTGCCTTGACCAGGCGAAAGACCCTCGCGAAGTCGCGCACACGGCACGCGTCGATCATCTCGGGATCGGTGAGCAGACTTGCCGGTAGTTCCTTCGTGCGACGTGACTCGGGCATCGGGCACGCTCCGGAGGAAGACTACGGATCGCTTCAAGGTCTCAACGGACTGTGATGTTACCCAAGTTGGGTAATCCGCTGGGCCTTTCTGGCCCGTCGTACTGATCGCGATGCTTCTGGACATGGCGAAGCGACCGAGGACGACCGCCTTGAACGATTCGGCGGGCACTCCTGACACAGAGCGAACGGCCCTCGAGAGATCCCCTGACCTGGGCATAGAACCCCGCGTCCTGATGAGCATCCGGGTATCGCGGGACTCAGGCCGGACGTGGTCGCCGAGCACGCGGGTCCTGGAAGGCGACCCGTTCGACCTCCTCTCCAACCCCGGCCGCTACCCCCCGTGCGAGTGCCCCCGCTGTGGCGGTACGTCGTCGTCGGCCGGTGCCCTTCGGCCGGCATCCAACCGGATTCCGGCACGAATCCGGAGTTCGCTCGATCCGTGGCCTCGCGCCACCTCCCGTCTCCTCACCGGCCCCGAACAACAGGGCTGGTGAGGCACGCCCCATCGGGGCTGGGCCGGCACCCGTCGGCCCTGGACTTCCAGGAAACGGAGACACACATGGCAGCGCAGAAGGAAGACCTGCTGATCGGCGTCGAGAGCCTGATCAAGGTCCAGGACCGCTTCACCGCTGCGGCGGCGGAGTCCGACTCCACCGGCACCTCCGCGGGCGACGACGGCGAGAACCGCGACGGCCTGAACCTCCCGCAGGAGTAGCACCACCAGCACGCCACAGCACCAACCGGGGGCTCGTCATCACGGCGGGCCCCCGACCCTCACGCCCATGACGCAGACCGGAGGAACACGTGGACCACCACTTCGTCACCGCGATGGAGAAAGCCCTTGGCTGGGACGGCCCCAGGGAACTCGGAGCCGCTTTCGCCCGGGGAACGATCGAGGATCTCGATCTGCTCGATCGCCTGCTCAACCCCAAGAAGCTGCTGGACCTGGTGATGCGCCGCAGCGTCACCACCCCCCAGTTCCGCATCTTCCAGGACGGCGCCGAACTGCACCCTGGCCGCTACATCCACCCCTCCGTCACCCGGCGGGGGCAGGCCATCCCCATGGCCGACATGCACCAGGTCGGCACGCTGATGCGCGAGGGCTGCACCATGGTTCTGGACGAGGTCGACTTCTTCGACCCGGTCATGGAAGCCACATGCCGCGCGCTCCAGTGGTGGGCCCGTGAGCTGGTGCAGGTGAACGCCTACCTGACCACCCAGGACGCCAGCGGCTTCAATCTCCACTGGGACGACCACGACGTCGTGATCGTCCAGCTATCCGGCCACAAGAGTTGGGAAGTCCGCGGCGCCTCCCGCAAGGCTCCGATGTACCGCGACTCCGCCCCCAACTCCGAGCCCAGCGACGAGATCGTGTGGCAGGGCGTCATGGAGCCCGGCGACGTGATGCACATCCCCCGCGGCTACTGGCACCAGGCCACCCGGGACGACCAGGGCGACGGCTACAGCCTGCACGCCACCTTCGGCATCGTGAAGCGCGTCGGAGTGAACTGGCTGGCCTGGCTCGCCGACCAAGCCCGCACGCAGGAGCTATTCCGGTACGACCTGGACCGATGGAACTCGCCTGGCCAGTGGGAGAGGCAGCAGCGGCTCCTGGCCGACGCCGTCGCCGGGCTGCCTGCGAAGCTGACTCCGCAGGACTTCTTCGATGCCCGCGAGCGGGAACGCCTAGCCGCCCGGCATGTCCCGGCCACCGGCCTGTTCGGCAAGCCCGCGGCCGTCGTGTGCGTCACCGACTTCGAGCCCGCGATCGAGCGGCACACCGAAACCGTGGACGTCCTGGCGGCAGGCAAGAAGCTCTCCTTCTCCGGCAAGGCGTACCCCGCGCTCACCCTGCTGCTGAGCGGCCACCCCGTCGACATCGCCGACGCTGCCGAGAAGACCGGCCTGGACGTGGAGCAGCTCGCCGAGATCTTGTTGAAGGAGGAATTGTGCACGGAGCTGACCCCCGCCTTGTCCTCGGCTTACACCGGTCTCGTCACCACCGCGACATCCTGACGGCCGCACTCGACCTCGGCGTCACGGCTCTGGACACCGCGGCTGCCTACCTCGGCTTCCGCTCGCACGCGGTGCTGGCCGAGACGGCTGCTGATCTGCTGCCGAAGTTCGCCCTGTCCACGAAGGTGGGCTTCTTCCCGGGCGCCGGAGGTGCTGAGCACTCCCTCGATCCGAGCCGGCTACGCCTGGCCATCGAGAAGACGGCCCGGGAACTCGGCAGGGAACCTGACACCGTGCTCCTCCACAACCCCGAACAGAGCCTCGCGGGCATGTCCCCGGCCGACGGCCATGCCCTCCTCGGCAGCGCTTGCACCGCCCTGGTCGACGCGGCCCGCGACGGCCTGTGCCGCACTTGGGGTGTGTCTTCCTGGGACACACGGCCGCTCGGCATGGCCGGGGTGGAAGACCTGCCGTCTCCGGACGTCCTCATGGTCCGGGCCGGGTTCCTCGTAGGCATCGACCTCCTCGACACCATGGCCGTCCTGCGCAATGCCTGGCAGGCAGGCGAGACCTGGGGCATGAGCCCCTTCGGGGGCGGCAACGGGAAGGTCTGGGAGGACTTCGACCCTCGCCCGTTCCTCCGACCGCCCCACGATGGCTTGTCCCGCGTACAGGCAGCATTTCGTACGGCATTCCACCTGCCGAGCGCTGCCGCGGTGGCGGTCGGCACCGACGACCCCGCTCACCTGGCCCAGCTGCTCCAGGCCCTGGGCGCGGAGGTGGACACCACCGCCGTCAGTCAGTACCTGCGCGCCCTCCATGGGCTCCGTCAGAGCTGAAGCTCGGCCACCAGGCGCTCGGCCTCCTTCCGGGCCGGCACCAGCAGCGGATCCTCCTCGTACGCGTGGGGTCCGACGATCTTCGACAGGAAGAACAGCGACATCAGCTTGCCGTCCCGGCCCTCCAAGTCCGCACCTCGCTCCCGGTGGACGCGGTCCGCGAGCGCCGGGACGGCCAACGCATTACCCCACAGCGTCGCGGCGTCCAGGCCCCGGGGCGCCATGCCCCAGTCCTCCCAGTCGATGATGGAGAACTCCGGTCCCATCACGTTGGCCCAGGTCAGATCCGCATGAGCCGGCGCCCACCGCTCGATCCGCGTATCGGCAATCCCGGGGAAGACCTCGCCGAGTGTCTGCGTCACCTGCTCCTGGGTGATCGTCACCGTGTCCGGCGTCGCGATCCGCGGTGTCTGCTGTTCAGCGAGGGCGTCAAGCGAGGCGTTCAGCGCCTCCCACCACGCGTCCGGCAGCCCCGGGTCTTCGAGCACCAGGGCGCCCTTGGCGACAGACGGCGACGCAATCAGCTCCAGCTCATCCGCACGCCACATCACCGGCTCGCCCCGCTCACGCCACGCCACGCCCTGGTACCACTCGGGCATCGCGACCCCTTGCAGCACGGCGGCAGCCTCCGTCCCGTTCCAGCCCTGCGGGCCGATCCGCTCGAATCCCCGCCGCTCGATACGCACCCACGTATCCCGTTCTGTGCGGCCACCCAAGGAACGGCGCTTACGTACCAGCGCCTGCCTATCCAAACGCACGTGCAGGGCCTCTTCCACGCGCTCCAGCACGTCTTCGACCGGCTGACGACGCAGGTCCACTCGGGCAGCGGCAGGCAGGGAAACAGCCATCACGACCTCCTCGGCGAACGAAAGACCGTAGCAGCAGACGGCCCGGAGACTTGCCCGGTCCGCCAACACTGACCGCCCGGCAATGTCTGAGTCCGCGAGCGCAACGCCCCGCTGGGGCCGCCGAGCGGCCGCCCCGACGGGAGCTTCGACCCTCGCCTCCGGCTATTGGCCGGGCAACTCCGGGAAGGCGAACGACCCCCGGTCCGCGCGGCCGCCGCATCCTCCCTCGCACCGCCCGTCCCGGACCGCGGCAAGACCCCCGACATCGGCACCCCGGGCCGCCACCGGGACGCCCGCGTCGTCGTGTTCGTCCACCTCACGGGCAAGGCACGGGCCGTCACGCGATACCTTCAGGAGGTTCGGGGCAGGTTCGAGGGCCCGGCATTCTTGAAGGCGGCACAGCATGGAGGCAGCGGCGTGAGCGTGCGAGTGACGGCGGCCCAGAGCGGCGTGGACCCCTTCGGCACGGCCCGGCTGCGGCGCGGGGTGCTCGACGCCTGGGGCGCGGGCCCGGCCCGGTTCCGCGAGGACGCCAACGCCGAGGAGGACCTGGCGCTCGGCGGCTACCGGGACCGGCTCGTCGTCGAGCTGGCGCAGAACGCCGCCGACGCCGCGGCCCGCGCCAAGGTGCCCGGCCGGCTGCGGCTCACCCTGCACGCGGCAGGGGCCGGCCACGCGGTGCTGGCCGTCGCCAACACCGGTTCCCCGCTGGACGCGACGGGCGTGGAATCGCTGAGCACGCTGCGCGCCTCCGCCAAGCGCGAGCCCGCCGCGGCGGACGGCCCCGCGGGCGTGGGGCAGAGCGTCGGCCGGTTCGGCGTCGGGTTCGCCGCCGTCCTCGCCGTCTCCGACGAACCCGCCGTACTGGGCCGCCACGGCGGGGTCCGCTGGTCGCTGGCCGAGGCCCGGGAGCTGGCCCGCGGCGCCGCCGTCGGCAGCCCCGGCCTCGGCGACGAGCTGCGCCGCCGCGACGGCCACGTCCCGCTGCTGCGCCTCCCGTTGCCCGCCGAGGGCACCGCCCCCGACGGCTACGACACCGTCGTCGTGCTCCCGCTGCGCGACGCGGCCGCCGCGGACCTCGTCGAGCGGCTGCTGGCCGGCATCGACGACGCGCTGCTGCTCACCCTGCCCGGGCTGCGGGAGATCGTCGTGGAGACCCCCGCGGCACCCACCCGTACCCTGCTGCGCCGCGACGAGGGCCCGTACACCGTCGTCGAGGACTCCCTGACGGGCACGAACCGCTGGCGCACCGTCCGCCACGGCGGCCCCATCGAGAAGGCGCTGCTCGCCGACCGGCCGGTGGAGGAGCGGCTGCGGCCCGCCTGGGCGGTGTCCTGGGCCGTGCCCGTCGACACCGACGGCGCCCCGCTGCGCCCGGCCACCGCGCCCGTGGTGCACGCGCCGACGCCCACAGACGAACCGCTGGGCATCCCCGCCCTGCTCATCGCGACCCTGCCGCTGGACACCAGCCGCCGCCACCCGGCGCCCGGTCCGCTGACCGACTTCCTCGTGGAGCGCGCCGCCGACGCGTACGCCGAACTCCTCGGCGCCTGGGACCCGGTGACCACCGCGCTGGTGGACCTCGTCCCCGGCCCGCTCGGCAAGGGCGAGCTGGACGGGGCCCTGCGCGCCGCCGTGCTGCGCCGGCTTCCCCGTACGGCCTTCCTCGCCGCCGCGGCCCCGCCCGAGCACGCCGAGGAGCGGGCCGCGCTGCGCCCCTTCGAGGCCGAGGTGGTGGAGGGCGCGGGCGCCGACACCGTACGGGTCCTCGCCGAGGTCCTGCCGACGCTGCTCCCGGCGGGCCTGGAGCGCCGCCCCGAGCTGCGCACGCTGGGCGTGGGCCGGCTCCCGCTGGGTGACGCGATCGAGCGGATCGCGGGCATCGAGCGGACCCCCGATTGGTGGCACCGGCTCTACGACAGCCTCGCCGGGGTCGATCCCGACCGGCTGTCCGGGCTGCCCGTGCCGCTGGCCGACGGCCGCACCGCGATCGGCCCCCGCCACCTGCTGCTGCCCGACGCGGACCTGGCCGCGGCCGCCGGCACCGACCTGGCCCGGCTGGGCCTGAAGGTGGCGCACCCGGAGGCGGCGCACCCGCTGCTGGAGAAGCTCGGCGCCCTGCCCGCCACCCCGCGGGCGGTCCTGACGACCCCGCAGGTGCGGGCGGCCGTCGCGGCCTCGCTGGACGCGGGCGAGATCTGGGACGAGGACGCCCTCGACCCGGAGGAGCTGGCCGAGGTGGTGCTGGGGCTGGTCCGCGACGCCGAGCTGGCCCCCGGGGACGAGCCCTGGCTGGGCGCGCTGGCCCTGCCCGACGAGGACGGCGAACCGACCCCGGCGGGCGAACTGCTGCTGCCCGGCTCCCCGCTGGCCTCCGTTATCCGCGAGGACGAGGTCCCGCACGTGGACGCCGAGCTGGTCGAGCGCTGGGGCCCGGGCCCGCTGACCGCCTGCGGGGTGCTCGCGGAGTTCCAGCTGGTGCGCGCCACCGACCTGGTCCTGGACCCGGATGAACTGGAGCCCCGCGAGGGCGACTTCGCGGAGCCGGACGACGCGGGCCTGCTGGACGCGGTGGACGTGTGGTGCGAGGACGTACTGGACCAGCTGCCGGAGCTGCCCGTGCCGCCGGTGGCGACCGAGCTGGTGGCCGTACGCGACCTCGACCTGGTCGACGACGACTGCTGGCCGCAGGCGCTGGCGATGCTGGCGCAGCCCCCGCTGCGGGACGCGCTGACCCAGCCCGTGCGGATCCTGCTCCCGGACGGCACCACCCAGTCCGTGCGCCCGTACACCGCGTGGTGGCTGCGCGACCACCCGGTGCTCGACGGCCGCCGCCCGGCCGGCCTGCGCGCGGCGGGCGGCGACCCGCTGCTGGAGGGCCTGTACACCCCGGCGGACGCCACCGGCTTCGAGGACGAGCAGGTCCTGCGGGCGCTGGGCGTACGGACCACCGTGGCCGCCCTGCTGGAGGAGCCCGGCGGCGCGGCCGAGCTGCTGGGCCGGCTGGCCGACCCGGACCGGGAGGTGACGGGCCGCCAGCTGTACGGCCTGTACGGGGCGCTGGCCGACCTGGACCCCGAGCAGGTCACCCTGCCGGACGAGCTGCGGGCGGTGGTGGACGGCGAGGTCACCGTGGTGGACGCGGCCGACGCGGTGATCGCCGACGCCCCGGACCTGCTGCCGCTGACGGCGGGCCTGCCCCTGCTGCCGGTCACTCCGTCCCGCGCGGCGGACCTCGCGGAGCTGCTCCAGGTGCGGCGCCTGTCGGAGACGGTCCCGGCGGAGGTCACCACCCCGGGCGAGGAGCACGAGGTCCCGGAGCCGGTGCTCCTGCTGCTGGGCCCGTCGGCGCCGCTGACGTACGTCGAGCACGAGGAACTGATCGCGGGGGGCATCGAACTGGACTGGCGCCGCACCCCGGACGGCACCCTCCACGCCTCCACCCTGGAGGGTGTGGCGGCGGGTCTGGCCTGGTCGGCGGGCCAGTGGCCGCGCCGCTTCGAGGTCGCGGCCCTGCTGGAGGACCCGTCGCGCACGGCGGAACTGGCCCGCGACCGCTGGTTCGACTAGGAGGGCGGCGGGCGGCGGCGCGGGCGACTGCTCGCGGCGCCGAGGGGCGGCGGGGAGCGGCGAGGGGATACGGCTAATCCATGACGGCCGTGGCCTCGACCTCGACGAGGAGGTCCGGTTCCCCCAGCGCCGCGACGCCCAGCAGGGTGATCGGCTTGACCGGGTCGATCCCCAGCTTCGCCGCCGCCCGGCCCACTCCCTCACCGAGCAGCGGCATCTTCTCGGCGCTCCAGTCGACGACGTAGACGGTCAGCTTCGCCACGTCGTCGAACGAGCCACCGATCTCGGTCAGGGCGGTGTTGATGTTGAGGTAGCACTGTTCGACCTGTGCGGCGAGGTCCCCTTCCCCCACCGGCCGGCCGTCGGCGTCGCGGGCGACCTGTCCCGCGAGGAACACCAGCTTCGATCCGGTGGCGATCGACAGCTGCCGGTAGACATCGGGCTTCGGCAATCCCTCAGGATTGACCAGCGTCACGGACATGACTCCTCCTCGGCATCCAGGGCGACAAGATCAGCCGCTTAAGCATAGCGATGCTATGTAATATGGCGCCATGGCGAGGGCGAAAGATCCGAAGGTCCGTTCCCAACTGCTGGACCGGGCGGCGCAGATGCTCCGGACGCGGCAACCGGTCACGCTCCGCTCACTGGTCGCCGATACCGGTGTGTCGACGATGGCCGTCTACACCTACTTCGGCGGCATGGACGGCCTGTGGAAGGCGCTGCGGCAGGAAGGCTTCACCCGCCTCGCCGTCAGGCTCGCCGCCGTATCGATGTCCGCGGACCCGGTACGGGACCTCGCCGCCCTGGGAGCCGCCTACGTCTCCAACGCCCTGGAGAATCCCGACCTCTACCGCGTCATGTTCGACGCGGACTTCGAACTCGAAGACGCAGCCGCGGCGGACGAGTCCCTGCACTGCCTGGTCCGCGCCGTCGAACGGGCCAAGGAGAGCGGCCGCTTCCGCGAGGACGTCGACCCGTTGGAGCTCGCGACGCAGAGCTGGACGGTCGGCCACGGCCTCGCCTCGCTCGTCGCCACCGGCCCCTTGCCGCGCGAGGCGCTCTCGAACGGCGTCCCCGTGCTGACCGCCCTGTACATCAGCGCGGGAGACGGCCCCGACCGGTGCCACCGGTCGGTCGAGGACGGCTGGCGGCCGGGCACCCGGGCGAACCCGCCCTCCTAGGGCACCGCCACGGGGGTGAGGAGCGCGTCGGCGACGGCCGTCCGGGCGTAGAGCACCGAGCGGCCGTTGCGGTGCCCGGTGATCAGGCCCGCGTTCCGCAGGGCCGTGAGGTGCTGGGACACGGCGGCGGCGGACAGTCCGCAGTTGCGGGCCAGCTGCGTGGTCGAGGCCGGGGTGTCGAGTTCGGCGAGCAGCTGTGCGCGGGAGCGGCCGAGGACCCCGGCGACCGCTTCGGCGGCGGCCCCGGTCGTACGGGGCTCCCACAGGCCGCCGATGCCCCGTGCGGGGTAGGCGAGCTGGGGCGGGTCGGGCGCCACCGAGCGGGTCAGCACGCGGGGCCAGGCGAAGGCCGAGGGCACCAGCAGCATCCCGGAGCCCGTCTGGTCCCGGGTCAGCTCGCACTGCCGGCGGACCAGGCGCAGGGTGCCGTCGTCCCAGCTGACGGTGTCGTGCAGCTCGTTCAGGACGTACGCGGAACCGTGCTCGGCGACCTGCCGGGCGCGGTGGAACAGGTCGGCCTCCAGAAGCTGGCGGATCCGGGGCCAGTAGGGGGCGAGCGCGAGCTCCCAGTAGGTCTCGATCTCCTCCGCGACCTTCTCCAGCGCGGCCCGCGGCTCCTCGTGGAGCAGCCTGAGCCGGGGCGAGGGGCCGGAGGACTTGCGCCGGATCATGTCGAGGTCCGCGCGGACCTGTTCCGGGCTGCTGCGGCGGATGGCGTCCAGTTCGGCGGGGAGTTCGGGGAAGGGCCCGGCCGGGGCCGGGTTGAGGAAGTCCGCGAGGTAGCCGTTGCCCGGGATCAGCGCGGCCAGCCAGCCCCGGTCCAGGCCCGCCCGCAGCACGCGGGGCCGTACCTGGGCGGCCCAACGGCGGTGCAGGGGCGGGTCGGTGTCCTCCCTGAGCAGCCGGAAGCTGGTCACGACCTCCCACATCGGGGAGACCGCGAACCTGGTCTGCGCCAGGTCCGCCGCCGAGAATGTCAGTCCGTACTCCATGAAGAACGCCCCCCGGGATCTGCTGGATTCGGTCTGAGCTTAATCAATTCGGGGTCGGGGGTGGAGGGGCGCACGCTCCTCGCATGCCCTCCACCTTCCGCGGTCTCCCGCCCACCGTCTGGACCCTGTTCGCCGGCACGATCGTCAACCGGCTCGGCCACCTCGTCACCCCGTTCCTGGTGTTCCTGCTGGCCGACCGCGGTGTCAGCGGCACCGAGACCTCGTACGTCCTCGGCGCTCTGGGCGCCGGCAACCTGCTGGGCCCGGTGCTCGGCGGGGTGCTCGCCGACCGGATGGGCCGCCGCCCGACGATGCTGATCGGGCTGATCGGCGCCGCGGCGGCGCAGGGCGCCCTCTTCCTCGCGCCGGGGGTGTGGACGATGGCGGCGGCCGCGCTGCTGCTCAGCGCCGCCTCGGCAACGGTCGGTCCCGCCTCGTACGCGCTGATGGCCGACGCGGTGGACGGGGAGCGCCGCCAGCGGGCGTACGCGCTCTTCGGCTGGGGCGTGAACATCGGCACGGCCGTCGCCGGGGTGCTGGGCGGCTTCCTCGCCGCGCACGGGTACTGGCTGCTCTTCGCGGTCGACGCCGGGACCATGCTGGTCTACGCCGCCGTGGTGGCGGCCCGGCTGCGCGAGCCGGAGCGGGCTCCGGCCGCGCCGGGCGAGGACGCGGGCGTGGGCTACGGGGTCGTCCTGCGCGACCGGCTGATGCTCCTGCTGCTCCCGATCTTCGGCGTCCAGTTGTTCGTGTACTCGCTGACCGAGGTCGCGCTGCCGCTGGCGGTCCGTGACAGCGGGCTCTCGCCGGCCGTCTACGGTTCGCTGGCCGCGGTCAACGCGGTGCTGGTGGTGGGGCTCCAGCCGTTCGTGACGGCCCGCCTCGCGAAGCTGCCGAAGCTGCAGGTCCAGGCCGCGGGCAGCGCGCTGATCGCCGTCGGGGTGGCGCTGACGGGTCTGGCCGACGGGATCGCCGGCTACGTGGTGTCGGTGGCCGTCTGGTCGCTCGGCGAGGTCGTCGTGGCCGGGCTCGCGGCCACGGTGGTCGCGAACCTCGCCCCGGCGCATGCCCGCGGCCGCTACCAGGGCGCCTTCAGCTGGACCTGGGGCGTGGCCCGCTTCACCGCGCTCACCCTGGGCGTGACCGTCTACACCGGCCTCGGCGCGGCGGCCCTGTGGTGGATCGCCCTGGGCGCCGGCCTCGCCACGGCGGTGGCCACCCTGGCCCTGCGCAGCCGCGTGGCCGCCCGCGAGGAAGCGGACCACACCCTCGCCGCCTGACCACCATGCCGCCCGGGCCCTGCACAGGGGTCAGGGCCCGGGCGGCATGGTCACGAACAGGGGGCGGGCCGGGTGTCGGGCCGGGTGTCGGGCCGGGTGTCAGGCCGGGTGTCAGGCCGGGTGTCAGGCCGGGAACTTGCGGTCCACCCAGCGGAAGGTGAACTCGATCAGGGTCGCCGCGGCCGCCGCGACGGCCACCGCGATCCACGGCATGGTCGTGCCCTCCAGCTTGAGCTGGAAGAAGTCCTGGAGCCACGGCACGACCAGGACGATCAGGAAGGCTCCGCCCATCGCGCCGACGAGGCCCACCCGCCACCAGGTGTACGGGCGGGCGATGATCGCCAGGACCCACATCGAGGTCAGGAACAGCGCGAGCGTCGCCGCGCTGGTCTCGGCCTTCAGGGCGTCCGGGCCGGTGTAGTAGTGCCGGGCGACCAGGTACGTCACGAAGGTGGCCGTCGCCGCGATCACGCCGCCGGGGATCGCGTACCGCATCACCCGTTTCACGAAGTGCGGCCTGGCGCGTTCCTTGTTGGGGGCCAGCGCGAGGAAGAAGGCCGGGATGCCGATGGTCAGGGTGGACAGCAGCGTCAGGTGGCGGGGCAGGAAGGGGTACTCGACCTGCGAGCAGACCACCAGGATGGCCAGCAGCACCGAGTAGACCGTCTTCGTGAGGAAGAGCGTGGCCACCCGGGTGATGTTGCCGATGACGCGGCGGCCCTCGGCGACCACCGAGGGGAGGGTGGAGAAGCTGTTGTTGAGGAGGACGATCTGTGCGACCGCGCGGGTGGCCTCGGAGCCGGAGCCCATGCTCACGCCGATGTCCGCGTCCTTGAGGGCCAGGACGTCGTTGACGCCGTCACCGGTCATCGCAACGGTGTGGCCGTTGGACTGGAGGGCGCCGACCATGTCCCGCTTCTGCTGCGGGGTGACGCGGCCGAAGACGGAGTTCTCGTCGAGGACCTTCGCCATGTCGGCCCGGTCGGCCGGCAGCCGGCGGGCGTCGACGGTGTTCTCCGCGCCCGGCAGGCCCAGCTTGCCGGCGACCGCGCTGACGGAGATCGCGTTGTCGCCGGAGATGACCTTCGCCTTGACGTCCTGGTCCTCGAAGTAGCGCAGCGTGTCGGCGGCGTCGGGGCGCAGCCGCTGTTCGAGGACGACCAGGGCGGTGGGCCTGACCCCGGTGGCGACGGCGTCGTCGTCGAGCTCGCGGGCGGAGCGGGCCAGCAGGAGGACCCGTAGGCCCTGCTCGTTGAGGTCGTTGATCTCTTCGAGGGCCGGGTCCCCGGCCGGGAGGAGCACGTCGGGGGCTCCGAGCAGCCAGGTGTTGTTCTCGCCGTCGCCCTCGCTGAAGCTGGCGCCGCTGTATTTGCGGGCGGAGGAGAAGGGCAGGGACTCGGTGCAGCGCCACTCCGTGCTGTCCGGGTAGGCGTCGATGATGGCCTGGAGGCTGGCGTTGGGGCGGGGGTCGGACTCGCCGAGCGCGCCGAGCACCTTCTTGACGTACGCGGTGTCCGCGCCGCCGAGCGGGCGGAGCTCGGTGACGTCCATGCCGCCCTCGGTGAGGGTGCCGGTCTTGTCGAGGCAGACCACGTCGACGCGGGCGAGGCCTTCGATGGCGGGGAGTTCCTGGACCAGGCACTGCTTGCGGCCGAGCCGGATGACGCCGATCGCGAAGGCCACGGAGGTGAGGAGCACGAGCCCTTCGGGGATCATCGGGACGATGCCGCCGACGGTCCGGGCGATGGAGTCCTTGAGGTTGGTGTCCTTGACGATCAGCTGGCTGATGATGAGGCCGATCGAGGTCGGGATCATCATCCAGGTGACGTACTTGAGGATGGTGGAGATGCCGGAGCGCAGCTCGGAGTGGACGAGCGTGAAGCGGGAGGCCTCCTCGGCGAGCTGGGCGGCGTAGGCCTCGCGGCCGACCTTGGTGGCGGTGAAGGCGCCGCCGCCGGCCACCACGAAGGAGCCGGACATGACCTGGTCGCCGGGCTTCTTCAGGACGGGGTCGGCCTCGCCGGTGAGCAGGGACTCGTCGATCTCCAGGCCGTCGGCCTCGCCGACGGAGCCGTCGACGACGACCTTGTCGCCCGGGCCGAGTTCGATGACGTCGCCGAGGACGATCTCGGACGTGGAGATCTCGGCCGTCCTGCCGTCGCGGCGGACGCTGGGTTTGGCCTCGCCGATGACGGCGAGGCCGTCGAGGGTCTTCTTGGCGCGCAGTTCCTGGATGATGCCGATGCCGGTGTTGGCGATGATCACGAAGCCGAAGAGGCTGTCCTGGATCGGCGCGACGATCAGCATGATCACCCAGAGGACGCCGATGATGGCGTTGAACCGGGTGAAGACGTTGCCGCGGACGATGTCGGCGGTGGAGCGGCTGCTCCGGACGGGGACGTCGTTGACGTCGCCGCGGGCGACCCGTTCGGCGACTTCGGCGGTGGTCAGGCCGCCCGGCTTGAATTTCGGTGCGGGCGGCTGCACCGGGTGTACGGGGTCCAGCTCCGCCCCTGCGTCGATGGCGGTCGAGGCGGACCCGCCGCCCGGCTCCGGCCCATCGGATTCGGTCTTCGCCCGCTGCGTCATGCATCCGACGTTAAGCGGGGTTCGAACGGTTCACCCCCCGAGCGGTCGGAAGATCCGACTTCGGGATGACCCGGATCGTCCCCTGGTAGCCGTTCGCCGTTCGCCGGGTGCGGGGTGCGGGTGCGGGTCCGTTCCCGGGGCTCCGCCCCGGACCCCGCGCCTCGAACGCCGGCGGGGCTGGATGTCGCTACGCCTCGTCGGACCGCTCAGGCTGCTCCGCCTGCTCGGCGGCGTGCCGCTTCAGGGCCGCGTCGCGGCCGCGGACGTACCAGATGCCGATCAGCCCGAGGAAGCCGCCGGCCGCGCAGGTCCACACCCACCACAGCTGGCCGCGGTCGGCGAACCACCCGTAGAAGGGGAGCTGGACCAGGAAGAGGACGAACCAGATGATCGTGCCGCCGGTGATGGTCGCGACAACAGGGCCCTCAAGGGGCGCGGGCGCCTCGTGCTTCGCAGTCCATTTCGCCATGCGCCAAGTCTAGGCCCGCCATTTCGGGGTCTACGCGCGGAGATGGACGCCCCTTCGCTCATGTGTTCATACTGAAACGGTTTGGGCGAGGCCCACTTTCTTCGTATGAACCACCCAATGAGGACCGTATGAGCACCCCGGCCCCCGCCCCCACCGCCACCGCCCCGGAGCCCGCCCCCCGCGAGGCCTCCGCGGTGGACCGCTACTTCAAGATCTCCGAGCGCGGCTCCACCGTGGCCCGCGAGGTCCGCGGCGGGCTGGCGACCTTCTTCGCGATGGCGTACATCATCGTGCTGAACCCGATCATCCTGGGCAGCGCGAAGGACATGTACGGGCACCAGCTCGACGGCGGCCAGCTCGTCACCGCCACCGTCCTGACGGCCGCCTTCTCCACCCTCCTCATGGGTGTCATCGGCAACGTCCCGATCGCGCTGGCGGCCGGCCTCGGCGTCAACACCGTCGTCGCCCTCCAGCTCGCCCCGCGCATGAGCTGGGCCGACGCCATGGGCATGGTGGTCCTGGCCGGCTTCGTGGTGATGCTGCTCGTCGCCACCGGCCTGCGCGAGCGGGTCATGAACGCCGTCCCGGTGGGCCTGCGCAAGGGCATCGCCATCGGCATCGGCCTGTTCATCATGCTGATCGGCCTGGTCGACTCGGGCTTCGTCTCCCGCATCCCGGACGCCGCGCACACCACGGTCCCGCTCCAGCTCGGCGGCAACGGCCACCTGCACGGCTGGCCGGTCCTGATCTTCGTCGTCGGCGTGCTGCTGACCCTCGCCCTGCTGATCCGCAAGACGCCGGGCGCGATCCTGATCTCCATCGTGGTCATGACCGTCGTCGCGGTCGCCGTCCAGCTGATCACCGAGCTGCCGGGCGAGGCCTGGGGCCTGACCGTCCCCGAGTGGCCGGGCAACCCGGTGGCCGCGCCCGACTTCGGGCTCGTCGGCCAGGTCAGCCTGTTCGGCGGCTTCGAGAAGGTCGGGATGCTGACCGGCGCCCTGTTCGTCTTCACGGTGCTGCTGTCCTGCTTCTTCGACGCGATGGGCACCATCCTCGGCGTCGGTGACGAGGCCAAGCTGATCGACAAGAGCGGCAACTTCCCCGGCATCAACAAGGTCCTGCTGGTCGACGGCCTGGCCGTCGCCTCGGGCGGCGCGACCTCCTCCTCGGCCACCACCTGCTTCGTGGAGTCCACGGCCGGCGTCGGCGAGGGCGCCCGTACCGGCCTGGCGAACGTGGTGACGGGCGGCCTCTTCGCCGTGGCGCTGTTCCTCACCCCGCTCGCGACCATGGTCCCGTCCCAGGCGGCCACCCCGGCGCTCGTGGCGGTCGGCTTCCTGATCCTGGCGGGCTCGGTCAAGGACATCGACTGGAGCGACTTCACCATCGCCGTCCCGGCCTTCCTGGCCATGGTGATGATGCCCTTCACCTACTCGATCACCAACGGCATCGGCATCGGCTTCGTGAGCTTCTGCGCGCTGCGCCTGGCGACCGGCCGGGGCCGCGAGGTCCCGGTGGCCATGTACGTCGTATCGGCGGTGTTCGTCTTCTACTACGCGATGCCGGCGCTCGGCCTCACGTGACGATGCTCGCCCTCATGAATGGGGGCGATTCCCTTCAGCTCGCGTGGGCAGGCTTCGATGCTTCACGCATCCGCCTCCGGCCGGTGGCCGGGACTCGCACCCTGGGGATGCTGCGCGTGCTGTTGATGTCCGAGCCACCCGTCCGGCGGGCTCGGGCCTCGATCTCGACCGAGGCATTGTGGTCGGCATCGTCCTCGTGCCCGCAGCGGGTACAGGCGAACAACCGGCCGCATCCCTTGCGGGATTCGGGATCAACCTGGCCACATGCGGCGCAGGTCTGAGAGGTGTGGAACGGTGGCACCGAGACGAGTACGGACCCGTACATGCGGGCCTTGTACTCAAGCTGCCGCCGCCGCTCCCCAGGGGTGTTGTCGAGGATCGACCGGTTCAGCCCGGCCTTCTGGCGGACGTTCTTTCCGGGCTTCTCTGCGGTGCCCTTGGCGCACTTGGTCATGTTCTTCACGCGCAGGTCCTCGATACCGATCAGGCCGTGGTTTTTGGCTAGGTCGGTGGTGAGCTTGTGCGTAAAGTCATGGCGCCGGTTGGCCTGCCGGGTGCGAAGTCGGCCGATGGCGGCGATCGTCTTGCGCAGCCGGGTCCCGTACTTCCCTCCGTTGTATTTCTTCGCGTAGGTGACCTGGCGGGCCTTGCGCTGCTCCAGCGCCTTGAGACGCCTCTTCTCGTGGGCGGTGAGCGTCGGCCGCATGAGCCGGGGCGTGGTCTCGGTGGAGACGAATGCGGACGCGGCAACGCCGAAGTCCACCCCGCATGCGGGCTTCCCGTTCGGGGCGTCCGGCTTCCGCTCGGCGTGGACGCCGAAGGAGATGTGCCAGCCGTTGCCGTCCCGGGACACTGTGGCGTTGCGGATCGTGCCGCCGAGCGCGCGGGAGAGCCGGAAACGCAGCCATCCCAGCTTCGGCAGACGCACCTCGGCCCACTCGCGGTTCAGCTTGCGGACCTCCACCCACTGGCCGGGAAACGGGATCGACAGGCGGTTCCCGCGCTTCTTCCGTGCCGGATACCCCGCCGGATGCCCAGGGTTCCAGAAGTTGTCGTACGCCCGGTCAAGGGTGCGGAGGATCTGCTGCCCGGTCTGCGCGGGGAGTTCCCCGATCCAGTCCAGCTCTTTGCGGGCAGCGGTGAGCTGCTTGCACTGCTCGGCGGAGCGCAGGGTGTACCGGCGCTGCTCCCACAGGTACACGCGCTGTTCCAGAGCCACGTTCCACAGAGCACGCACCGTATGACCCCACCCGGTCAGGACCTGGTCCTGCCCTCTGGTGGGGTATGCACGGTACTTGCGCCCCGTGTCCGCCGTCACCCCAGGCGAGATCACCGGTAGAACTTCTCCGTCTCGTCGACGGCCGCCTTGAAGCGCTCGTCGAAGTCGTCGCGAATGAGCGTCCGGACCACATAGTCCTGGACGCTCATTCCGCGTTTGGCGGCATGAGTCCGGAGCCGTTCGAGGAGCTCCCCGTCTATGCGCATGCTCAGCACATGTGTCCCCATGCCGAAAGGGTCGGGGCAGCGGGTGCGGACGCGTGTCACTTTCCGGCGCCGACTCACCCGTACGAGTGACGAGATATATCGGTTGTTCTTTAGAGAGGGTAATGAGTTACTCTAAGGACATGCATGACCTCTCCCATGGCGACGACGCTGCCGCCGTGAACGACCTCCGCTCCGCCGTCATGCGACTGGGCAGGCGTCTGAAGCACCAGCGCGTCGACGAATCGCTGAGCCCGACCGAGATGTCGGTCCTCGGCACCCTCGCCCGGTGCGGCCAGGCCACCCCCGGTGAGCTGGCCCGGCGCGAGCACGTCCAGCCGCCGTCGATGACGCGCATCGTCGCACTGCTGGAGGCCAAGGGACTGGTCACGCTGGAACCGCACCCCGACGACCGCCGCCAGAAGGTGGTCCGCCAGACGGAGGAGGCCGAAGCGATGCTCGAAGAGAGCCGCCGCAAGCGCAACGCCTTCCTGGCCGGGCTCGCGGCCGAGCTGACCGAGGACGAATGGGCCAAGCTGCGCGCGGCCGCGCCCGTCCTGGAGAAGCTCGCCCACCTGTAGGAACGACGCCAGGAGGCGAACGCTTTTGAGTACGGGAAACGGAGCAGACTCCGCACCCGGCCACACATCCACCCCCTCTACCGCCGCACCCGCGGGCAAGAACTCGATGTTCAGCTCGCTGAAGATACGGAACTACCGGCTCTTCGCCACCGGCCAGGTCGTCTCCAACACGGGCACCTGGATGCAGCGCATCGCCCAGGACTGGCTGGTCCTCTCCCTGACCGGCTCCGCCTCCGCCGTCGGCATCACCATCGCCCTGCAGTTCCTGCCGATGCTGATGTTCGGCCTCTACGGAGGCGTACTCGCCGACCGGCTGCCCAAGCGGCCCCTGCTGATCGCCACCCAGAGCGCGATGGGCCTCACCGGCATCGCCCTCGCCGTACTCACCCTCGCGGGACACGTCCAGGTCTGGCACGTCTACCTCGCCGCCTTCCTGCTCGGCCTCGTCACCGTGGTCGACAACCCGGCCCGGCAGACCTTCGTCTCCGAGATGGTCGGCAAGGACCAGGTGGCCAACGCCGTCAGCCTGAACTCGGCGAACTTCCAGTCCGCGCGGCTGGTCGGCCCGGCCATCGCAGGCGTGCTGATCACCGCCGTCGGCTCCGGCTGGGCCTTCCTGCTGAACGGACTGTCCTTCGCCGCGCCCATCGCCGGCCTGCTGCTGATGCGCACGCACGAACTGCACCCGGTCGAACCGCAGCCCCGCGCCAAGGGGCAGCTGCGCGAGGGCCTGCGCTACGTCGCCGGCCGCCCGGAGCTGATCTGGCCGATCGCGCTGGTCGGCTTCATCGGCACCTTCGGGTTCAACTTCCCGATCTGGCTGTCGGCCTTCGTCAACGACGTCTTCCACGGCGACGCGGGCACCTACGGGCTGTTCAACACCCTGATCGCGGCAGGCTCCCTGGCGGGCGCCCTGCTCGCCGCCCGGCGCGGACACTCCCGCCTGCGGCTGCTGGTCGCCGCGGCCGTACTGTTCTCGGCCCTGCTGCTCGTGACCGCCTTCGCACCCGGCTTCTGGCTGTTCGCCGCGCTGCTCGTACCCATCGGAATCTTCGGCCTGACGGTCAACGTCACCGCCAACTCCAGCGTGCAGATGGCCACCGACCCCGAGATGCGGGGCCGGGTCATGGCCCTGTTCATGATGGTGTTCACCGGCGGCACCCCGCTGGGGGCTCCGCTGCTGGGCTGGATCACGGACACCTACGGCGCCCGCGTCGGCATGGCCGCGGGCGGGTTGGTTTCCTTGGTCGCCTCTGCGACGATCGCGGTGGTCCTGGCGCGTGTCGGGAACCTGAGGCTGAGCGTGAACCGCCATGGCGTCACTTTCGTCCCGGCGGTGCGCAGCCGCGAGCTGGTGGCCGCCGCCTGACCCTGCGGGGCCGCTTCCTGGGGCTCCGCCCCAGACCCCGCGCCTCAAACGCCGGCGAGGCTGGATTTGCCGCTGCGCGGCAACCAGCCCGCCGCGCGGCAGGCGCAAACGCAGCGCAGCAAAATCCAGCCCGCCGGCGTTTGAGGCGCGGCGGTCCGGGGGCAGGGCCCCCGGCAACGGCGCCGCACCCGGGCACCCCGGCTAGGCTCGGCGGCATGAGACTGTTCGCCGCCGTACTGCCGCCGGACAACGCCATCGCCGAACTGGCCGCAGCCGTACGCCCGCTGTACGACGACCGGCTGCGCTGGACCGCGGAAGCGGGCTGGCACTTCACGCTCGCCTTCATGGGCGAGGTACGCGACGAGGTGCTCCCGGACCTGTACGCCCGGCTGGCCCGGGCCGCCGCCCGCACCGCACCCTTCGCGCTGCGGCTGCACGGTGCCGGGCACTTCGGCGACCGCGCCCTGTGGACGGGCGTGGCCGGGGACCTCGACACGATGCGGCTGCTGGCCGAACGAGCCGACGCCGCCGCCCGGCGGGCCGGCGTACCCATGGAGCAGCACCGCCGCTACACCCCGCACCTCACCCTGGCCCGCAGCCGCGACGGCGCGGACCTGCGCCCGTACCTGGAGGGCCTCGGCTCCTACGAGGGCACTTCCTGGCAGGTCACCGAGCTCAGCCTGGTCCGCAGCAACCTGCCCGTGAGCGGGGTCCCCGGGGAGCAGCCGCGCTACGAGACCGTCGGGGCCTGGCCGCTGGAGGGCTGACGCGCGGAGCGGCCCGTCCTGCAGGGACGGGCCGCTCCTTCGTCGTGCGCCGGGACTACCAGCCGCCGGTGCCGATCTCCTTGCGGGCACCCAGCTGGCCCGCGCCGGTTCCCGGGTAGAGGAACAGCTTGCCGGTCGAGTTCTGGACCGCGATCAGGTCGTCCGACAGGCTGGAGTTCAGCAGGTCGCCGCCGATCAGGTCGGACATGCCGTTCCAGCCGCCCGAGCCGATCGTGATGCGCGGGCTCAGGTAGCCCTTGTCACCGGGGTACATGAACAGCTTGCCGGTGGACTTCTCCACGGCGACGAGGTCCTGGCGGCCGCTGTTGTTCAGGTCCATGCCGGTGAGGTTCGACATGCCGTTCCAGCCGCCCGAGCCGATCTCCTTGCGGGCGCCGACCTGGCCGCTGGTGGTGCCGGGGTAGAGGTAGAGCTTGCCGGTGGACTTCTCGACCGCCGCCAGGTCGGCGATCTTGTCGCCGTTCAGGTTGAGGCCGGTCAGGCTGGACATGCCGTTCCAGCCGCCGCTGCCGATCATGATCCGGGCCGCGAGGGTGGAGTTGTCCGCGCCCTTGTAGAGCCACAGCTTTCCGGTGGACTCCTCCACGGCGACGACGTCGTCCTTGCCGTCGCCGGTGAAGTCGCCGCCGGTCAGGTTGGACATGCCGTTCCAGCCGCCGCTGCCGATCATGACGCGGCCGGAGCCGCTCGCGATGGTCCCGTTCGAGCTGCCCTTGTACATCCACAGCTTGCCCGAGGAGGCCTCCACGCCCACCACGTCCATGACGTTGTCGCCGTTCAGGTCGGCCGAGGCCAGGTCGGTCATGCCGGCCTCGCCGCCGGTGCCGCCGCCGGGGCCCTCGGGCTTCGGGTCCGGGGTCGTGGTGGCGCAGTTCTTGCTGGTCAGCGACTTGGACCAGCGGCCGCTGCCGGAGAAGACGGTGTCGTTGAAGACCGTGCGCTGGTCGTCGCGGTTGTAGCGCTGCTCGTAGTGCAGGTGGGCGCCGGTGGAGTTGCCGGTGCTGCCCACGATGCCGATCTGCTGCCCGGCCTTGACCTGCGCGCCGTCGGAGATGTTGAAGCCGTTGAGGTGGGCGTAGACCGTGGACCAGCCGCCGCCGTGGTTGATGACCACGTACTTGCCGTAGCTGCGGCCGCCGAGGTCGGTGACCTTGGCCGTACCGGCGGCGCTCGCCACCACCGGGGAGTTGACCGTCGAGCCGCCCTGCGTCCAGTCGACGGCGTTCGGGCTCGGGCTGTGGCCGGAGCGGGAGGCGCCCTGCCAGACCTCGCCGCACTTGAACGGCATCTGGAAGTCGGGCCGGTTGTCGCCGGAGGCCATGGCCATCATGGTCGGCGCGCCGTCCTCGGGCAGGCCGAGCTCGGCGGCGGTCAGCTCGTGCAGGTCGCCGTGCGGGTCCTCCGGGGCGCCGTCGGCGTTCGCCCCTCCGGCGGAGAGGGCCACGGCGGCGACGGTGGCGCAGACCAGGCCGGTGGCGATGCGGACCCGGCGGGTCATGAAGCGGGAAACAGCGTAGGAGGACGAGGAAGAAGACATGGGGAAGCGTCCAAACCGGCACGGGGTGCCAAGAAGAGTTCAGGAAAGGGGAGTTGCGAAGGAACGCGGGGTACGGGCGGTGCCGGACGGGGCTACCAGCCGCCGGTGCCGATCTCCTTGCGCGCCCCCAGGCCCGTGCCGGTGCCCGGGTAGAGGTAGAGCTTTCCGGTGGACTTCTCGACGCCGACGAGGTCGTCGTTCGCGTTGGAGGTGAAGTCGCCGCCGGTGAGGTCGTTCATGCCGTTCCAGCCGCCCGAGCCGATCTCCGTACGGGAGTTCAGGCCGGCGCCGTTGCTCTTGTAGAGCCAGAGCTTGCCCGTCGAGGACTCCGCCCCGACGATGTCGGACTTGCCGTCGTTGTCGATGTCCATGCCGACCAGGTCGTGCATGCCGTTCCAGCCGCCGGTGCCGATCAGCACGCGGCTGCTGCCGCCGCCCACGGCGCCCGCGCCGTTGCCCTTGTAGAGCCAGAGCTTGCCGGTCGAGGTCTCGACCCCGGCGATGTCCGCCTTGCCGTCGCCGGTGAAGTCGCCGCCGACCACGTCGTGCATGCCGTTCCAGCCGCCCGAGCCGATCTCCTTGCGGCTGGCGAGGCCGCTGCCCGTGCCGGGGTAGAGGTAGAGCTTTCCGGTGGACTCCTGGACGGCGATGATGTCGTCCTTGCGGTCGCCGGTGAAGTCGCCGGCGGCGAGGTTGGACATGCCGTTCCAGCCGCCGGTGCCTATCTCGACGCGGGCCGCCCCGCCCGCGATGGTCCCGTTCGAACTGCCCTTGTACATCCACAGCTTGCCGGTGGAGGCCTCCACGCCGACCACGTCGTCCACCGCGTCGCCGTTGAGGTTGGCCGCGACCAGGTCGGTCATGCCGGAGGGGACGACCGGGGGCGTGACGACCGCGTCGTCGGCGATGTTCTTGTAGCGCACCGGGGCGTACGGGCCGTAGCCCGGGTAGTACGGGTAGTCGTAGACGCGGTGGTGGACCCCGCTCGGGGTGAAGTCGAAGCCCCAGTACTTGGTCTTGCCGGCGTCGACCCACTTCTCGAAGAGGACGACGTGGCCGCCGGCGCCACTGTCGTTGTCCAGCAGGGCGTCTCCGGGCTTCAGCTCCGACTTGCTGATCGACTCGACCACGCCCCGGGACTCGAAGGTGTCGGTGGTCAGCGAGGAGTCCAGGTCCCAGGCCATCGAGACGAAGCCGGAGCAGTCGGTGCGGTACCCGTTGTGCTTGCCGCCCCAGCTGTAGTCGAGCCCGATGCCGACCCAGCTCTTGGCCCGGGCGATCACCGCGCTGCGGCTGATCGTGGTGCTCGCCGCGGCGTACGACGATCCGCGGAGCACCTCCTCGACCGGGGACTCGGGGCCCTGGCCGGTGCTGCCCCAGTCGGGGTGGGGCGCCGGTTCGGCGGTGACGGCGGCGGGGGCGGCGACGGCGGTGGACTGGACGGCCACCACCAGGCCGGAGGCGACGGCTCCGGCGAGGAGGGCGGCGACGGCGGTACGGCGGCCGCTGGTCAGGGATCGGGACATGGCTGTGCTCCGGTTCTGGTTCACGAGGTTCGGGGGGTGGCCGGGAGCGGGGGCTCGACCGGCGGCACATCGAAGTGCGTCGTGCGCGGTGCGGGGTGCGGTGCGCGGCGGTGCGGGGTGCGGCGGTGCGGTGCGCGGCCGTGCGGACGGACAGCTGTCCTGCAGGTACAGCGGTCCTGTGGAAGGCGGCGCGGTGAGAGGTGGTTCTTCCCCCCTTTTCAGAGTCGGAGTTCGGGCTTTCCGTGCTGGTCACCGGGGTTTCCCTCGCTGACAGGCAATAGATTCGCCGCCCGCCGCACGCAGCGGAAGAGAGATCGGCTGGCCCGAACGGGCCATGGCCCGACCCGTCCACGCAAAAGGCCGCCCGGCCGGATCACCTGCGTGATCCGGCCGGGCGGCCTGAGGGGCGAAGGGACCTAGGGACGTACGGGCAGCCAGCCCTGCTGGACGGCGCGTGCGCCCGCCTCGAAGCGGCTGCGGGCACCGAGCCGCTCCATCAGCTCGTTCGCGATGCGCCGGGCCGTCCGCGAGGACACCCCCAGCCGCTTGGCGATCGCGTCGTCCGTGTGCCCCTCGGACAACAGCCTTACGGCGGCTGCTTGTTGGGCGGTGAGCCCGTTCGGGCCCAGGACCGGCACCTCCGCCAGCGGCTGCGCCGACTCCCAGGTCGACTCGAAGAGCGCGCACAGGGCGACCAGCATCCCGTGGCCGGTCAGAACCACCGCGCCGGCCGACGAGTCGTCGCTCACCGGGATCAGCGCGGTCGAGCGGTCCACGACGAGCATCCGCGTCGGCAGCGAGGCCACCGTGCGGACCTGCCCGCCCAGCTGGGTCAGCCAGTTGGCGTGCTCGATGGAGGGCCGGCTGTTGCGCACGCTGTCCAGGTAGAGCGTGCGCATCCGCACGCCGCGCTCCAGCAGGGCCTTGTTCAGCGGCCGCGAGGCCGCGAGGGCCGACTCGCTCAGCGTGGCGTCGGGCGAGAAGGCCAGCAGCTCCTCCCTCGTCTCCCGGGTCAGCGCGACGAGCCGGTCGCGCACCGCGTCGAGGCCGATGAGCTGCTCGACGCCCGGATGGCTGGCGGCCGGGCGCAGCTCCGAGTACTCGGAGATCAGCCGGGCCGCGGCCGCCCGGGAGGCCTCCAGCCGCTGCTGCTGCGCGGCGAGCTCGGCCTGCCCGCGGGCCATCAGGATCTCCATCCCGATGTCCGGGGAGACCGCGCGCAGCCGCCCGCTGTCATCGGCGGACGGCTGGACCAGCGCCAGCTCGCTCAGCAGGTCCAGCGCCTCGCGTACGTCGTCCTCGTCGGCCCCCACCGCTGCGGCCAGCGCGGCCACCCCCGACCTGGGCTGCACCAGCATGGCCCGGTAGACGGCCTCGGCTCTCGCGTCCAACCCCAATTCGGTCAACACCTGTGTCCCCCAACCCCCATTGGTACTTCGGTACGCTCATGATCATCTCAGAGGGGCGGTCCGTTCGGCCCGATCCGGCCCCGTCCTGAACCGGCCAGCCCCTCGGACACGTACCGGCGGCGGGACGGGGCACGGTTGGGGCATGTACCTCGTCCACGCCCGTCTGCGTACGGTGCCTCCGCAGGAACTCCCCGACGATCTGCGGGAAGCGGCCCGCGCGGGCCTGAAGCCCGGTGACCGGGTCGAGCACCTGGCCGTGCACCCGCAGCCGGCCGGGCACTTCACGCTCGGCTTCTACTTGCTGGCCGACTCCCTGGAGGCGGCGGAGGGGCGCGCGGAGTCCGTCTGCCGGCGTCTGCTCGGGGCGCGTGCGCTGCCCGTCGCGCAGCTGCTGGACGTCGGCGTCCCGCTGATGCCGGTGTCGCTGTTGGACAGCAGGGCCGTCTGAGGGCCGGCCGTGTCCGTAACCGTCCAGGGACGGTTTGGGCCAGCGGAGATCCCTTCTCCGCCCGGCCGGCGGCGGCTTAGCTAGGTCTCACCGGAAGGGCCCACGCCACCGCGGGACGCGGGACCACCGGGAGCCAGCAGTCGCACCTGCCCCAGGGCACTCCGAAGGGAAACCGGACCTCATGAACATCACCCGCATCTTCCAGGCCGCCGCGGTCGTCGCCCTCACCCTCGTCGTCGGCACCCCGGCCGTCGCCTCCGCCGCCTCCCTGCCCGCCGCGAAGCCCCCGGTCGCCGCCGCCGACGACATGAGCTGGCAGTAACGGCTCCGCGCAGCCGCCTCCCGGCCGGGCGGCCGTGACCGACGGCACACCGGCCCCACCCGTTACGGCACAGCCCCTGCGTCCACGATGCAGGGGCTGCCGCGTTAGTCTCGACGGGTGGATCCCAAGACCAGAAACCGTGTCATGGCCGGTGTGCTCGTGCTGATGTTCGTCGTCGTCGCCGTGGCGGCTGCCGTCGGACAGTAGCCCCGCCGGCCGCCCCCGGCCGCCCGCACCGGCCGCCCGTCGCGCCCGCTACCAGGCGAACGCCTCCGGCGAGGGCCCGGGCCCGGGGAAGACCTCGTCCAGCCCCGCCAGGAGCTCCTCCGAGAGCTCCAGCTCCACCGCCCGCAGCGCCGAGGCCAGCTGCTCCGGGGTGCGCGGGCCGACGATCGGCCCCGTGACACCGGGACGCGTCAGCAGCCAGGCCAGGGCCACCTCGCCCGGCTCCAGCCCGTGCTTGTCCAGCAGGTCCTCGTACGCCTGCACCTGCGCCCGTACCGAGCTGCTGGACAGCGCGTCCGCCGAGCGCCCGCTCGCCGTACGCCCCGACTCCGCGGACTTGCGGATGGCGCCGCCCAGCAGGCCCCCGTGCAGCGGGGACCACGGGATGACCCCGAGCCCGTACGCCTCGGCGGCCGGGATGACCTCCATCTCCGCACGCCGCTCGGCGAGGTTGTAGAGGCACTGCTCGCTGACCAGGCCGAGCCGGCCCTGACGGGCCGCGGTCTCGTTGGCCTGGGCGATCTTCCACCCGGGGAAGTTGGAGGAGCCCGCGTAGAGGATCTTCCCCTGCTGGATCAGGACCTCGACGGCCTGCCAGATCTCCTCGAACGGGGTCTGCCGGTCCACGTGGTGGAACTGGTAGAGGTCGATGTGGTCGGTCTGGAGGCGCTTGAGGCTCGCGTCGACGGCCCGCCGGATGTTCACGGCCGACAGCCGGTCGAAGTTGGGCCAGGTCTCGCCCTCGCGGGACATGGAGCCGTAGACCTTGGTGGCGAGCACCGTCTTCTCGCGGCGGCCGCCGCCCTGGGCGAACCAGGTGCCGATGATCTCCTCGGTACGGCCCTTGTTCGCGCCCCAGCCGTACACGTTGGCCGTGTCCACGAAGTTGACGCCCGCGTCGAGCGCGGCGTCCAGGATGCCGTGGCTGGTGGGTTCGTCTGTCTGGGGACCGAAGTTCATCGTGCCGAGAACGAGTCGGCTGACCTTGAGTCCCGTGCGTCCGAGCTGCGTGTACTTCATGGAGCCCAAGCCAACTGCTTCGAGTCCACTCGAAGCAAGACCCCGCCGTGAAGGGCGTGTTACGGGGCCCGCTGCGCGCGGTAGGGGCCGCCGATGCCCCAGGCCTGGTGGAGCACTGCCGCGAACTCGCCCGCCAGCCGGTGCTCGCCGGAGGCGTTGGGGTGGGTGCCGTCGTAGGTGTCGTGGTGGATGTCGTACGAGGCCGGACGCGCGGCCAGCAGGATCGGCGAGGCGTCCGTGGTCAGGTCGGCGACCGCCTTCGCCAGGAGCTCGTTGAACCGTGCGACCTCCGCCGCGAAGGGTTCCTCGTCCTCGGCGCGGATGTTCGGGATGACCGGGAGGAAGACCATCCGGATGTCCGGGCGGGCGGCGCGCGCTTCGGCGACGAAGCGGCGGGCGTTGTCGGCGGTCTGCTCGGCGCGGGTGTAGAAGCCGAGGTCGATCAGGCCGAGGGAGACCAGCAGGACCTCGGCGCCGGTGGCGCGCACGGCGGGGCCGACGAGGGGGGCCATGTGCTGCCAGCCCTCGCCCCAGCCGGCCAGGTGGCGGCGGGCGTGCTCCGGGAATTCCGGATCGGCGTACGCGTGGCTGACGGGCGCGTCCGCGCCGGTGTCGTACAGCTCGCGGCGCGGGCCGACGATCTCGTGGGGGCCGTCGGGGGCGGCGCTCAGGTGCTGCCACATCCGGTAGCGCCAGGTCCAGTCGCCGGCGCGTCCGATGGTCATGGAGTCGCCGACGAACATGAAACGCATCCGGTCATCATCGCGGATCAAGGGGCGGGCGCCCCTGTGATGCCGGACACCCGGCGCGGGCTGGCAAGCTGGGGAGATGCGCCTGCTGCCGTTGCCGTCCGCCGTTGTTGCCGCCCTCGTCCTGCTGCCGGGCGCCGTCCTCGCGCTGCCGCCGGGCGCGGCCCTCGCTGCGGAGGCCGCCGGGGCGGCGTCGTTCACCATCTCCGACCCCCGGATCAAGGAGTCGAGCGGGCTGGCCGCCAGCCGGATCCACCCCGGGGTGTACTGGACACACAACGACAGCGACGACGGCCCGTACATCTACGCGGTGGACTCGGCGACCGGGAAGACGGTGGCCCGCGTGACGCTGACGGGGATCGGCAAGCCGCGCGACGTCGAGGCGATCTCCCTGGGGCCGGACGGGCAGTTGTACGTCGGTGACATCGGCGACAACCTGGACGGGAGCTGGGACCACGTGTGGATCTACCGCTTCCAGGAGCCGAAGCAACTGGGCGATGCCACCGTCAAGGCGACGCAGTTCACGGTGCGGTACGCGGACGGGGCGCGGAACGCGGAGGCGCTGATGGTGCATCCGGTGACGGGCCGGGTGTACATCGCGAGCAAGAGCGAGGACAAGGGCGGGCTGTACGAGGGTCCGGCGGAGCTGTCGGCGGGCGGCCCGAACGTGTTCCGGCGGGTCGCGGACCTGCCGTGGGTGACGGACGGGGCGTTCTCGCCGGACGGCGGGCGGCTCGCGCTGCGCGGGTACTTCTTCGCGAAGACCTACCCGTGGAAGGACGGGCTGCCGCAGGGCGGGGGCGAGCGGGTGGACGCGCCGTGGCAGGGGCAGGCGGAGTCGGTGACGTACACGGCGGACGGCTCGGCGCTGATGTTCGGCGCGGAGGGCGCGTCCAGCCGGGTCCTGGCCGTCCCGACGGGGCCGGCCCCGTCGGCTGCGCCTCCGGCGAAGCCGGGTTCCGTGCCGGAGGCTCCCGTTTCGGGTGCACCGGAGGCGCCGGGCAGCTTCTCCAAGGGGGCGCTGGTCCTGGCGGCCGCGCTTGGCCTGGGCTTTGTGGCGAAGCGCCTCTTGCCGCGCCGCCGGGCGGACTAGCCTGCCGGTCCGCTGCTGGGGCTCCGCCGGGCCGCCTCCGGCCGGCTCCGCGGAACAACCTGCGGGTGCGCTGCTGGGGCTCCGCCCCAGACCCCGCGCCTCAAACGCCGGCGGGGCTGGATGTGGCCCGTGCCGCCCATCAGAGCTGGATTTGGTCTCGCCCTCAGACGCCGGCGGGGCTGAGTTTCTCGTCCGCCGGGGCAGAGGCTCGGGGGAAGGTCAGCCACAGGGAAGCCGCCATGCCGATGACCGCGGTGAGGGCGGCGAGGGTGTAGGCGAGGCATACGCGGGTGGCGACCTCGCCGGGGAGCAGGGTCACGCCGAGCAGGACCAGGGTGGCCACGGCCCAGCCGAGCAGCTGGAGGTTGTGCTTGCGCAGGACCATCAGGGCCTGGCCGAGCACCATGGCCAGCATGTAGAAGAGGGTGCCGGCGGAGATCCAGAAGAACACCGCCTGGCCCAGCCCGTCCTCGGCCTTGAACAGCACCTGGATCAGCCAGGGGCCGAGCAGGGTGGCGGGCAGACCGCCGGCCACGCCGAGCGCGGTGACCACCAGGCAGGTCCGGCCGAGGAGCCTGGAGAAGCCGGTCCGGTCGCCGGCCGCGGCGGCCGCGGACAGCCCCGACAGCAGCGAGGCCTGGAGCGAGCCGAAGACGAAGAGCGGTACGCGGGCCAGCACGATGGCGTTCAGCAGACCGGCGACGAGCGCGCCCTCGGCCGGGGCCAGCAGCTTGGTGCTGACGACGGCGGCGTTGACGACGACCTGGGAGAGCAGCGTCGAGGCGATCAGCGGGCCGAGGCCGCCGAGCAGCCCCGTCCAGGTGTCGGCCGGGCCGGGCCCGAGGCCCTGGCGTACGGGGCGCAGGGTGACCAGGACCGCGACGAGCGGTGCGATGACGAGGATCAGCGCGAAGGCCAGCGGGGAGCGGACGCCCGCCAGGGCGAAGCCCACGGCGAGGCCGATGCGCAGGACGCCGTCGATGCCCAGCTGCCAGCCGAAGGGCGCGAAGCGGCCGAGGCCGGCCAGCACGCCGCGGGTCACGTTGCTCGCGGCCAGGGCGACGAAGGCCACGCCCAGCGCCATGACCATGTCGGTGCGGCCGTAGAAGAAGGTGTCGGCGAGCGGGCGGGCGGCGATCGCCATGCCCGCCAGCAGCAGGCCGGCCATGGCGACGGTGAGGACCGTCACACGGCGCAGCACGCCGGAGACGCCGTGGCCGCCGACCCGGTGCGCGGCGACGATCCGGGTGAGTTCCTGTTCCACGGGGAAGAACAGGCCGATGCCCACCGACATGAGGATCGTCCACAGCACGGACAGCGAGGCCATGCCGTCGGTGTCGAGGCTGTGGCCCGCCGCCATCAGGTGGACGTACGAGGCGGCCCCGAGCACGACCGTGCCGCCGATCACCAGCAGGGTGCCCGGCGGCAGGGTGTCGGACAGTCTGGCCAGCGGCGACCTCTTCACGGTCGCCGCGGCATCCGACGTGTTCACGACTGCTGGGCGGCCTTCACCTTGAGCGGCTCCCACCAGGCGCGGTTCTCGCGGTACCACTCGATGGTGGACTTGATGCCGTCCTCGAAGGTGACCTGCGGCGCGTAGCCGAGCTCCGCGCTGATCTTGCTGATGTCGATGGAGTAGCGCAGGTCGTGGCCCTTGCGGTCCTCGACCCGGTCGACCATCTCCCAGCCGACGCCCGCGGCCTCCAGCAGGACGCCGGTGAGCTCCTTGTTGGTGAGCTCGGTGCCGCCGCCGATGTTGTAGACCTCGCCGGCGCGGCCCTTGCGCAGGACGAGGTCGATGCCGCGGCAGTGGTCGGAGACGTGCAGCCAGTCGCGGACGTTGCCGCCGTTGCCGTAGAGCGGGACGTGCTTGCCGTCCATCAGGTTCGAGACGAACAGCGGGATGACCTTCTCGGGGAACTGGTACGGCCCGTAGTTGTTGGAGCAGCGCGTCACCACGACGTCCATGCCGTGCGTGCGGTGGTAGGCCAGCGCCAGCAGGTCGGACGAGGCCTTGGAGGCGGAGTACGGGGAGTTCGGCGCGAGCGGCCACTCCTCGGTCCAGGAGCCCTCGCTGATGGAGCCGTAGACCTCGTCGGTGGAGACGTGGACGAAGCGGCCGACGCCGTGCTTGCGGGCGGCGTCCAGCAGCACCTGGGTGCCGACCACGTTGGTCATGACGAAGGGGCCGGCGCCCGCGATGGAGCGGTCCACGTGGGACTCGGCCGCGAAGTGCACGACGGCGTCGTGGCCGGGCATCACCTGGTCGACGGCGTCGACGTCGCAGATGTCACCGCGGACGAAGGTGTAGCCGGGGTGACCCGCGACGGGGGCGAGGTTCTCCTCGACGCCGGAGTAGGTCAGCTTGTCGAGGACCGTGATCCGGGCCGCGGGGTCCTGCGACAGGAGAGAACGGACGAACTGCGAGCCGATGAAACCGGCGCCACCGGTCACGAGAATGCGCATAGTGCGTTCAGCTTACTGTGCGACCGGCCGGCGGCTCACTGGGCGGCCCGGCGGCGGTCCTCGCGGGTTACCTCACCCGAAGGGACGCAACGTATGGTGGCATCCATGCGTGGAATTCTCCTTGCGGGCGGCACCGGCTCCCGCCTCTGGCCCTTGACCCGAGCCGTGTCGAAGCAGCTCCTCCCCGTCTTCGACAAGCCCATGATCTACTACCCGCTCTCCACGCTGGTCATGGCGGGGATCCGCGAGATCCTGATCATCACCACGCCGCAGGACCAGGAGCAGTTCCAGCGGCTGCTCGGCGACGGTTCCCAGCTCGGCCTGGACCTCCAGTACGCCGTGCAGGAGCGCCCGGAGGGCATCGCCCAGGCCTTCGTGCTCGGCGCCGACTTCATCGGTGACGAGCCGGTCGCGCTGATCCTCGGCGACAACATCTTCCACGGCAGCGGCCTCGGCACCCGGCTCGCGCAGCGGACCGACCCCAAGGGCGGCATGGTGTTCGCCTACCCGGTGGCCGACCCGACCGCGTACGGCGTCGTCGAGTTCGACGAGGACGGCCAGGTCATCTCCATCGAGGAGAAGCCGGAGAAGCCGAAGTCCCGCTACGCGGTGCCCGGCCTGTACTTCTACGACAACCGTGTGGTGGAGATCGCCCGCACGATCGAGCCCTCCGCGCGCGGCGAGCTCGAAATAACGGCGGTGAACGACGCCTACCTCCAGTCCGGCGACCTCCAGGTCACGGTCCTGGACCGCGGTACCGCCTGGCTGGACACCGGCACCTTCGTGTCGATGGTCCAGGCCTCCGAGTTCGTGCGCGTGATCGAGGAGCGCCAGGGCTTCAAGATCGGCTGCATCGAGGAGACCGCCTGGCGGTCGGGCTTCGTGAACGACGAACAGCTCCGCGAGCTCGCCGAGCCGCTGCTCAAGAGCGGTTACGGCCAGTACCTGCTGGACCTGCTCGACGAGGAGAACGCCCGATGAAGTTCCGCGAGCTCTCCATCGAGGGCGCCTGGGAGATCACCCCGGTCCAGCACGGCGACCCGCGCGGGCTGTTCATGGAGTGGTACCGCTTCGACCACCTCGCCGAGGAGGTCGGGCACCCGCTGCGCCTGGCGCAGGGCAACCTGTCGGTGTCGGCCAAGGACGTGGTGCGCGGCATCCACTTCGCCGACGTCCCGCCCGGCCAGGCCAAGTACGTCACCTGCGTGCGCGGCGCCGTCCTCGACGTGATCGTCGACCTGCGCGTGGGCTCGCCCACCTTCGGCACCTACGAGTTCGTCCGCCTCGACGACGTGGACCGCCGCGCGGTGTACATCTCGGAGGGACTGGGCCACGGCTTCTGCGCGCTGAGCGACGACGCCACCCTGTCGTACCTGTGTTCGGAGACCTTCAACCCGACCGCCGAGCACTCGGTGCACCCGCTCGACCCCGACCTGGGGATCGACTGGCCGGCCGGCACCGCCGCACAGCTGTCGGCCCGGGACGCGGCCGCCCCCTCGCTGGCCGAGGCCATCGCTTCCGGCCTGCTGCCCGATTACGAGGAATGCCTGCGCTACCGCCGGTCGCTGCGCGACGGCAGCTGAGCCCCGTCCCGTCCCTCCCGAACCCCCTGGTGCGCCCCTCATGACAACTCTCGACATCATGCTGCCGTACTACGGCAACGTCGCCCTGATGCAGGCCGCCGTACGCAGCATCCTGGCCCAGAGCGACCCCGAGTGGCGGCTGGTGGTCGTCGACGACGGCAAGGAGCCGGACGTCCCGGGCTGGTTCGCGGAGCTGGACGACCCGCGGGTCTCGTACCAGCGCAACGAGCAGAACCTCGGCGTCACGGGCAACTACCGCAAGTGCCTGGGCCTGGTCCGCGAAGAGCACTTCGTGATGATGGGCACCGACGACATCATGCTGCCGAACTACGTGGCCACCGTGCGGGCCGCCCTCGCCCGCCACCCGGGCATCGGCATGGTCCAGCCCGGTGTCCAGGTGATCGACGGCAACGGCAAGCCCACCGAGGGACTGGTCGACCAGGCCAAGAAGCGGCTGTACGCGCCCCGCGTCAAGGGTGAGCTGCTGATGGGCGGCGAGCGGCTCGCCACCAGCCTGCTGCGCGGCAACTGGCTGTACTTCCCGTCCATCTGCTGGCGCACCGAAGCGGTCCGCAAGGCGGGCCTGCGGGACAACCTGGAGGTCACGCAGGACCTCGCGCTGGAGATCGACCTGGTCCAGGCCGGCGAGCAGATGCTGATCTCCGACACCCAGTGCTTCCAGTACCGCAGGCACGCGGTCAGCATCTCCTCCCAGCAGGCCTTCACCGGCCGCCGCTTCGAGGAGGTCAACCGCTTCTTCATGGACGTCGCGGACCGGCTGGACGCGCAGGGCTGGACGAAGGCCGCCAAGGCCTCCCGGCTGCACCTGTCCTCCCGCATCCACGCGGCGACGATGCTGCCCGGCGCGCTGAAGAACAAGCAGAGCGAGGGTGCCCGCACCCTGCTGCGGCACGTCACCGGCAACGACCACCGCTGACGCAGGCCCCGTACGCCCACCCCTCCGACCGCCGGGAGCCCACGCCCATGTCCGTCACCAGCCCCTCCCTGCCCCGTGTGGCCGTCCTCGGTGCCACCGGGTTCATCGGCCGCAGGCTGTGCGCCACGCTCCACGAGCGCGGACACGGGCTGCTCGCCGTCGCCCGCAAGCAGCCCGCCGAGGCGCTGCCGGGCGAGTTCGCGGCCTTCGACCTGACCGTCGACGCGCCGGCCGCGCTGGCGGAGCTGTTCACGGAGCACCGCATCGACGTGGTCGTCAACGCGGCGGGCGGCATGTGGGGCCTGACGGACGAGCAGATGGTCCCGGCCAACCTCGGCATGGTCAGCCGTCTGCTGGAGACCCTCGCCTCCATGGCGAAGGCGCCGCGGCTGGTGCAGATCGGCACCGTGCACGAATACGGCCTCTTCCCGGTCGGCGAGACCTACACCGAGGACTCCCCCGCCCGCCCCTCGATGCTCTACGGGCAGCTGAAGCTCCAGGCCACCGAGCTGATCGCGGCGGCCGTCCGCGAGCAGGGCCTGGACGCCGTCGTCCTGCGCCTGGGCAACGTCGTCGGCGCCGGACAGCCCTCCCACAGCCTGCTCGGCGTCATGGCCGGCAAGCTGGCCGACGCGCGGGCCGCGGGCACCGTCGCCGAGCTGTCGCTGATGCCGCTGACGGCGCAGCGCGAGTTCCTCCACCTCCAGGACGGGGTCGACGCCATGGTCGCCGCCCTCGCCCCGGCCGGGCCCTGCCCGCCGGTCCTCAACCTCGGCCTCGGCCGGGCGACCTCCGCCCGCGAACTGGTCGAGCTGCTGATCGAGGAGAGCGGGGTCCCCACGCGGATCACCGAGGTCCCCGCCCCGGACGGCGGCGGCCCGGAGACCGAGTGGCACCAGCTCGACATCAGCGCCACCGAGCGCGCCCTGGACTGGAAGCCGGTCCGCAGCCTGCGCGACGCGGTCGCCGAACTGTGGACGGCCGCCGCCGCTGCCCGCGACTGACCTCCCGGTCCGCCGGTAGGATCCCGCGAGGCCTCCGGGCCCCTCGTACAGGCCCTACGCCGAGCCGGCGCTCCCGGCGCTCCCCTCTCAGGAAGTCTGACCCCTCCTTATGTCACGCAGAGCACCTGTCCTGCCCGGCCGTCGCGGAACCCTCGACGAGCTGTACTCCTCGCGGGCCAACAGCTTCGGCGTGCTGAGACTGGTCCTCGCCTCCTCCGTCGTGCTCTCGCACGTGTGGCCGCTCGGCTGGGGTCCCCTGGACCCGCTGTGGCGCTGGAGCGGGCAGCAGACCGACGTCGGGAAGATGGCCGTGATCGGCTTCTTCGTGCTCTCCGGCTTCATGATCACGGGCAGTGGGGCGCGGTCCACCTCCGGCCGCTACGCCTGGCACCGCGCGCTGCGCATCCTGCCGGGCCTGTGGGGCTCGCTGCTCGTCTCCGCGCTGCTGATCCTCCCCGCGCTCCACTACTGGCTGCACGGCTCGGTGAGCGGCTACTGGAACCACCCCGAGGGGCCGTTCAGCTACCTCAAGGGGACGTGGAACACCTCCATCAGTACCCACTGGGACATATCCGGGGTGGTGGCCGAAGGAAGGGCCCGCGGGACCAATTTCGACGGGAGCGTCAACGGCGCCCTGTGGTCGCTGAAGTACGAGATCTTCTGCTACATCATGGTCGGCGTGCTGGCCGCCGGCGGAGTCCTGCGCCGGGCCCGTAAGTTCGTCCCGCTGCTGGCCGGGGCCCTGGGCCTGCTGATCCTGCGGGACTGGATCACCGCCCCCTCCCTGCGCGGCATCCCCGGTGACATGTCGGCCGCGGTGCAAGTGCCGTTCCTGGGCAGCATGTCGGTGCACTTCATCGTCCACCTGTGCTTCGTGTTCCTGATCGGCGCCAGCTTCCAGCTGTACCGCGACCGGCTCCCGATCCACGACGGACTGGCCGCGCTGTGCGCCGTCGTCCTCGGCGCCACGATGCTCTTCGGCGGCGTCTTCGTCTTCGGCTACCCCGCCTTCGCGTACCTGCTGCTGTGGCTCGCGGTGCGGCTGCCGCGCCCCTTCCAGAAGGTCGGACGCAAGCGCGACTACTCGTACGGCATCTACATCTACGGCTTCACCGTCGAGCAGGCGCTGGCCCTGATGGGCTACGCCAAGTACGGCAAGCCCGTCTTCCTGCTGCTGGCGCTGGCCGGGACGGTGGTCCTGGCGGCCCTGTCCTGGCACCTGATCGAGTCGCCGGCGATGAAGCTGAAGAACTGGACGCCCTGGTTCGTACGCAAGCTGCGGCGCGACCCGGCCGTCCCGGCGCAGCAGCCCGGCACCCCGGAGGCCGTCCCCGCGGCGGACGGGGCGAAGCCCGAGCAGTCCTCCACGGTGTCCGCCTGACCCGCATCCCCGTACGCGTCCCGTACGCGTGCCCGTACGACCGCGCCCGCCCGGGTCCTGCCCGGGCGGGCGCGCTCGTACGGGGGGGGCGGAACGGCTCAGGAGTGGCCGAGGTCCGGGGGCGGCAGGTCCGTGACCGGCACCGAGCCCGTGTCCGGGGCCGGGCGCAGCGGGAACTCGTCCGAGGCCATGGAGTCGAGCACCGGCGGCGCGGGCCGCAGCGGCGCCGGCATGACCGCGGCCTCGGAGTGGCCGCCGCAGCCGTAGGACAGGGACACCAGCCGGCCGTCCGCCGGGCTGAACTCGTTGGCGCAGACACCGAAGGCCTGGCCGAGCGAGCCGCCGATGGCGACGAGGAATCCGCAGGACACGCACGAGGCGGGCGCCGCCTGCGCCATCGGGGTCTTCGCGCCGAAGGACTCGTCCCAGCGGTCGGCCGCGGTGTGCAGCCCGTACCGCGACAGCACGCGGGCGCGCCGCATGCCGAGTTCCTCGGCGACGGAGGTGATGGAGCCGCGCACCGGGACCACGGTGCGGTCGGTGACGTCGGCGTCCTCCGCCTCGACCAGTTCGGCCATCTCGGCGGAGACCACGGAGTTCGGCGGCGGGGTGTCCTCGCCCGACCAGCCCTGCTCCAGCCGCAGGTCCTCGGCGTCGGTGGGCAGCAGGTCGCCGGGGCCCATGTCGCCGGGGCGCAGCCGCTCGCTCCACGGCACCCACTCGGGGGCCAGCAGGGCGTCGTCGCCGGGCAGCAGCACCGTTTCGTCGAGGGTGACGTTCTTCGCGCGGGAGGCGCGGGTCACGGTGACGGCCCAGCGCCAGCCCCGGTAGCCGGGTTCCTTGCACTCGAAGTAGTGGGTGACGACCCGGTCACCCTCCGCCACGACGGAGGCGTGCTCGCCCACCACGCCGGGGAAGGCGGCCTCCTCGGCCGCCGCACGGGCGAGTTCTACCGCCTCGACGCACAGGCGGTCGGGGGTACGCGGGGTACGGCTTCGCGTCGTCGCAGCACTCACTGGTCTCGTTCTCTCCTACGCCGTCTCACGTGTGCGCCGTCCGTACTGTCGTCCACAACGACCCGTCGGTGCTGTCCGTACGTGGCGCGGGCGGAGCGGACCAGAGGGCCGCGTCGACGTCCGCACCCGATCGGCCTCGGGCGCACCTTCCTGCAATCCATTCTGCGGGATCGCGAAGAGGCGCGCGGCCGAGAGCAACCGCCGGTGGCGCGCTACGCACGCTACCTCCTCCGAAGCCTTGGGCCCACATGCAAGGTCCGATTCGCGGAACGAACGGGCGCCGGGCGGGCTCCGGGCCGTGCACGCCCGGGCGTCCGCGACGCGCCGGTAGGCGTCCGCGGGGGCCCCGTGGGGCACTATGGCCAGGTGGCACCCGTACGGTCGTCCGATGACGGCTCGGGACCGGCCAGGCGGGCCGGCCGGGCCTTCGGGCGTGCCCTGCACCTTCCCATCACCGGTACGGCGCGCGGGATCCGGCGGGCCACCCACGCACACGGGGCCGGCGAGTCCGGGCTCGGCAAACTGATCGAGCTGCACGCCATCAACGGCGCCGGCGACATGATGATCACGGTGGCGCTGGCCTCGACGGTGTTCTTCTCCGTCCCCACGGACGAGGCCCGCGGCCGCGTCGCCCTGTACCTGGCGATCACGATGGCCCCCTTCACCCTGCTGGCCCCGGTGATCGGGCCGCTGCTGGACCGGCTGCCGCACGGGCGGCGGGCGTCGATGGCGGCCGCGATGCTGACCCGGGCGCTGCTGGCGGTGATGATGTCGGGCGCGGTGGCGACGGGCGGACTGGAGCTGTATCCGGCCGCGCTCGGCGTGCTGGTCGCGTCCAAGGCGTACGGGGTGGTGCGCAGCGCGGTGGTGCCCCGTCTGCTGCCGCCGAACTTCTCACTCGTCAAGGCGAACTCCCGGGTCACGCTGGCCGGTCTGCTCGCCACGGGCGCCGCGGCGCCGGTGGGGGCGGGCCTGCACGCGATCGGCCCCCAGTGGCCCCTGTACGGGGCCTGCGTGGTCTTCCTCTGCGGCACCTTCGCCGCCTTCACGCTGCCGCACAAGGTGGACGAGGCCAAGGGCGAACGCCGGGCCCGGCTCTCCACCCACGAGGCGCACTCGAAGCGGCCGGGGCTGCGCACGGTCAGCCGCTCGGTGCTGTGCGGTCTGCTGGCGAACGCCTCGATGCGCGCACTGTCCGGGTTCCTGATCTTCTTCCTGGCGTTCCTGCTGCGCGAGCACCCCCTGGCCGGTCAGAGCGCGGCGGTGTCGCTGGGCATCGTGGGCGTCTCGGCGGGCGTCGGCAACGCGTGCGGCACGGCGGTGGGCGCGTGGCTGCGGGCGCGGGCGCCGGAGGCCATCATCGCGGCGGTGCTGTCGGTGACCCTGGGCGTGGCGATCCTGGCGGCGGTCCTGTTCAGCGGCCTGTTCATGGCCGTGCTGGCGGCGACGGCGGGCTTCTGCCAGGCGCTGGCGAAGCTCTCGCTGGACGCGATGATCCAGCGGGACGTCCCGGAGACCGTGCGCACCTCCGCCTTCGCCCGTTCGGAGACCCTGCTCCAGGTGGCCTGGGTCCTGGGCGGCGCGATCGGCATCGCCCTGCCGCTGAACGGCGTCCTCGGCATGTGCGTCGCCGCGACCGTGGTCGCCCTGGGCACGACCATGGCCGTCCGCGGCCTCCTGGGCGCCCCGCGCCACCACCCGGGCACCTCCCGCCCCCGCGTGGCGTAGCCGTCTGCCCTGCGGGCGGCTCGGCGGTCCTGGTTCGGCTGCGCCGGGGCTCCTGGGGCTCCGCCCCAGACCCCGCGCCTCAAACGCCGGCGGGGCTGAGTTTGGCTTCGGCTGCGACGGGGCCCTGCGGGCGGCCCGGCCGGGGTGGGGCTCGCTTTGACGGGGCCTGGTCGGTTTGGTCGGTCCGCGGTGCCCCTCCGGGCTGTCTCCTCGGCTCGCGCACTGAGCCCCCGCTACGCACGTGGAACCCGGGTTGCGCGCTCGTCCTGCGGGGACAGCCCTGCGCGGCACCACTCCCCTCCACCCCGAGTCCCGCAACGGGCGCAAGGTCTGGCTTCCGGAGCCTGGGCGTGGGGCGGGGACGCGCAGGAGGGTCCCCGCAGGACGAGCGCGCAACCCGGGCCGAGACTCTCGAAGCCGGGGCCAAGTGCGCGAGCCGAGGAGACGCTCCGGAGCGGCCCCGGCCCACACCCAGCAACCACGCCAAGCACGGCGAGGGCCAAATACAGCCCCGCCGGCGTTTGAGGCGCGGGGTCCGGGGCGGAGCCCCGTGCAGCCGCGCCGCAGACGCACGCCGCGCCGCAGGCGAGGGGACCCCGTGCAGCGGCGCAGCCCAGCGGCCCGATAGCCTTCGGCTCATGACCGCACCGCTTTTCTCGGGTAGGGCCCGCCGCAGCGTCGCGGCCCTCGGAGCCGTGTCCGCCGGCCTCCTCCTCCTCTCGGCCTGTGACAAGCCGACACCGCTGGCGACCGTCACGGTCGGCACCTCGTCGGTGTCCGCAGAGTCCGCCTGCCACGACGCCACGGAGCTCTCCACGGACAAGGTCCAGGAGTGCCTCACCAACCTGAAGGACGCCAAGTCCGTCGACTACGCCCGCGGCGACACCCTGCGGCTCGGCGTCGAGCCGGACGTCGTCGAGGACGGCAAGAAGTGGCAGGCGGTCCTGGACGGACAACCGATCACCGAGCCCTCCTCCAACACCTACCGCAGCTTCCCCGGCGCCGACGTCTTCGCGACCGGCGGCCAGGGCGAGGCGCCCAGCTCGAAGAAGCTGGCCATCGTCCAGGTGGCCGAGGACGGCAAGCCCCTCGCCGTCTGGTCCTTCAACCTCAAGCTCAAGTAACCGGGCGGCACCCGTGCGCGTGCTCGTCGTGACCGCGGTGGCGGCGGAGGCAGACTCCGTCGTGACCGGTCTGACCCCTCATCCGGACGCCCCCGGTCCTGAGCCGCGCACCCTTCCCGGCGGGTACCTCATCACCCGCCGGGACCTTCCGGGCGCCGCCTTCGACGTGGTCGTCGCGGGCGTCGGGCCGGCGGCGGCCGCCGCCGGCACCGCCACCGCGCTGGCCCTCGCCGATTACTCGCTCGTCGTCTCCGCGGGCATCGGCGGCGGTTTCGCCCCCGCCGCGCCCGTGGGCTCCCTCGTGGTCGCCGACGCGATCGTCGCCGCCGACCTGGGGGCCGAGACCCCCGAGGGCTTCCTCGACGTACAGGCCCTCGGCTTCGGGCGCAGCGTGCACCTGCCGCCCGCCGAACTCGCCGCCCGCGCCGCCGAGGCGACCGGCGCGCTGCTCGCGCCCGTCCTGACCGTCTCCACCGTCACCGGGACCGCCGGCCGGGCCGCCGCGCTCGCCGCCCGGCATCCGCTGGCCGGCGCCGAGGCCATGGAGGGGTTCGGGGTGGCGGAGGCGGCGGCCGCGCACGGGCTGCCGGTGCTGGAGGTCCGGGCCGTGTCCAATGCCGTGGGTCCGCGCGACCGCGCCGCCTGGCGGATCGGGGACGCGCTCGCCGCCCTCGCCGACGGCCTGCGCGTACTGGGACCCGTACTCGCGAACTGGGGAGAACGCCATGAGCACCGGTGACCGTGAACCGCTGGGCATCGCCTATTCGCCGTGCCCGAACGACACCTTCGTCTTCGACGCCTGGGCGCACGGCCGCGTCCCGGGCGCGCCCGCCCTCGACGTCACCTTCGCCGACATCGACCTCACCAACGGCATGGCCGAGCGCGGCGAGCTGGACGTGCTGAAGGTCTCGTACGCCGTCCTGCCCTGGGTGCTGGAGGAGTACGCGCTGCTGCCCTGCGGCGGGGCGCTGGGGCGCGGCTGCGGGCCGCTGGTGCTGTCGCGGGAGCCGGGCCTGGAGCTGGCCGGCAAGACCATCGCCGTGCCGAGCGAACGCTCCACCGCCTACCTGCTGTTCCGGCTGTGGGCGGCGGACGTGCTGCCCGAGGGCGTCGGCAAGGTGGTCGTGCTGCCCTTCGACGAGATCATGCCGGCGGTGCGCGACGGCCGGGTGGACGCCGGACTGGTCATCCACGAGGCCCGGTTCACGTACCGGGACTACGGACTGCACTGCCTGGCCGACATGGGCGAGCACTGGGAGTCCACGACGGGCCTGCCGATCCCGCTCGGCGCGATCATCGCCAAGCGGGCGCTGGGCGCGGACCGGCTGCGCGCGCTGGCCGAGGCGGCCCGTACGTCGGTCCGGATGGCCTGGGAGGACCCGGAGGCGTCCCGCCCGTACGTGCGCGCCCACGCGCAGGAGCTGGACCCGGCGGTCGCCGACCAGCACATCGGGCTCTACGTCAACGAGTTCACCGCGGACCTCGGCGACGCCGGCTACGCGGCGGTGCGGGGGCTGCTGACCCGGGCCGCGGCCGAGGGCCTGGTGCCGGCCCTGGCGCCGGGGGCGCTGGACTTCCCGTGACGGCGAAGCCCCGCCGCTCGGAGTGAGCGGCGGGGCTTCACCGTCGTGGGTTTGACCGCCGTGTGTCCCTGAGGGCGGGCGCTGCGGTCAGACGTCGAGCTGGTCGGCCACCGCGCGCAGCAGGCCGGCGATCTTCGCGCCGTGCACCTTGTCGGGGTACCGGCCGCGCTCCAGCATCGGGGTGATGTTCTCCAGCAGGGTCGTCAGGTCCTGCACGATCGAGGCGAGCTCGTCGGGCTTGCGGCGCTGGGCGGCCGCGACGGACGGCGCCGGGTCCAGCACCGTCACCGACAGCGCCTGGTCCCCGCGCTGGCCTGCGACGACTCCGAACTCGACGCGCTGACCGGGCTTGAGGGACTCGACGCCGCTGGGCAGCACCGACGAGTGGACGAAGACGTCGCCGCCGTCGTCGCGGGAGAGGAAGCCGAAGCCCTTCTCGCTGTTGAACCACTTGACCTTGCCGGTAGGCAAAGCACGCACCCCGTCTCACATACCCGAAACCGAACCAACATGTCTCAGCAGGTCAGGGTATCCATGTACCTGGGCCGTGACTGCCTGCTATTGCTGTGAAGAGTCTCCCCTCACAACCACCCCGTCAAGCATGGCCGAAGGCCCTCTGCCCGGAACTCGTCCATGGGCAGGACGGACCCCCGGGCGGGAGGGGACCGGGCCGTGGCGCGGCGGGAACTACCCTGGTGCGGTGACTGACACTTCTCGCGTCGACGAAGCGCGGCCCGGCGACGCCCTGGTCAAGGCCGGCGGCATCGTGTTCATCGCGGGCGCCGTGGCCACGCTGGCGACCATGGCCCCGCTGTTCCTCGACATCGACCCGTTCCCCTCGTACGCCTGGGCCGTGTGCATGCTCATGGGCGTCGGCTTCGCCATCTCGGCGGCGGGCGTGCTCCGCTCGGCCGCGGCGCAGCGCCGGGCGGCCCGGGAGTCCCAGGCCTGACCCGGGCGGACGCCTGACCGGGGCCCGCCCGTGCGGACCGGTGCGCCGGGCCGCCTGCTGCCTAGGCCGCCTGCGCGGCCACGTACTGCGCCAGCCAGTCCGGCAGTGCGGTCAGGTCCGGCAGGACCACGTCGGCGCCCGCCGCCCGCAGTTCCGGCTCCGGGCACGGACCGGTCGGCACCGCCACCGACAGGGCGCCGGCCGTACGGGCCCCGCGTACGTCGCCCACATGGTCGCCGACGTAGACCTGGGCCCCGTACTCGCGCAGCGCACCGGCCTTGGCCTCCGCCCAGAGCCAGCCGATGACGGCGTCGGGCTCGATGCCGAGGTGCGCCAGGTGCAGGCGGGCGTTGGGCTCGTGCTTGGCGGTGACGACGATCGCGCGGCCGCCGAGCGCCTGGACGGCCTCGACGGCCTCGCGGGCGCCGGGCATCGCCGGGGTCGGCTCGATGGCGTGCGTGGGATAGATCTCCCGGTAGCGGTCCGCCATGGCCGGGATCTCGGCCTCCGGGAACCAGTACGCGAGTTCCTGGTCCAGCGGCGGCCCGAGCCGCGTGACCGCCTCGTCGGCGTCGATGTACGTACCCGTCTCCGCCGACAGGGCCAGATATGCGGCCTTGATGCCCGGGCGCGAATCGATGAGGGTCATGTCGAGGTCGAAGCCGACGGTGAGGTTCATACCGGCCATTGTGCCGATCCGGGCCGCCGGAAGGAGAACGTAGACTTAGGTCCGCCTTACCAGATCATGAAATAGGTGACATGTCTGCCCCCGCCCTCCGACGCGCCCTGACGACCCGTCGTATCGGGTGGACGGCAGCCGCGTTCGCCGCGCTGATATGCGCGGTGCTGCTCTCCCTCGCCGTCGGCGCGCGGCCCGTGCCGCCCTCCGAGGTCTGGGACGCCCTCTTCCGCGGCGCGAGCGGCCCCGATGCCGAGGTGGTGCGGACCCTGCGGGTCCCCCGCACCCTCGTCGCCCTGATGGTAGGGGCGGGCCTGGCCCTCGCCGGCACCGCCCTCCAGGGCATCACCCGCAACCCGATCGCCGACCCCGGCATCCTCGGCATCAGCCAGGGCGCCGGGGTCGCGGTCGTCTGCGCCATCGCCTTCGCCGGGGTGCACACCCTCAACGGGTACGTGTGGTTCGCCTTCGCCGGGGCGGCGGCCGCCTCCATCGCCGTGTACGCCGTCGCCTCCGGCGGGCGCGGCGGCGCGACCCCCGTGAAGCTGGCGCTCGGCGGGGCCGCGATCAACGCCCTGCTGGTGTCGGTCACCACGGCGGTGCTGACGACGAAGGCCCGGGCGCTGGACGAGTTCCGCTTCTGGCAGGTCGGCTCGGTGGCCGGCCGGGACCTGGAGGTCGTCCACCAGATCTGGCCCTTCCTGCTGATCGGCGCCGTGCTGGTGCTCTCCGTGGCCCGCGGGCTCGACGCCCTCGCGCTCGGCGAGGACGTGGCCAAGGGGCTCGGCCAGAACGTGGCCGCCGTACGGATCGTCGGCGGCCTGGGGGCCACCGTGCTGACCGGCGCCGCCGTCGCGGCGGCCGGGCCGGTCGCCTTCATCGGCCTCGCGGTCCCGCACATCGCGCGCGCCGTCGTCGGCGGCGACCACCGCTGGGTGCTGCCGATGGCCCTGCTGATCGGTCCGGTGATGCTGCTGGTCGCGGATGTGATCGGGCGGGTCGTGGTGCCGCCCGGCGAGGTCCCGGCCGGGGTGATGACGGCCCTGATCGGGGTGCCGTTCCTGGTCACGCTGGTCCGCCGGAAGGCGGTCGCCGCATGAGCGCCCCCTCCCCCTCGGTCCCGGCAAGGACCTCCTCCCCCTCGGCCCCTGCAGGGGCCTCCCGCGCCGTGCCCTACGGCTACCGGCTGCTGCGGGCCGGCGGCCGGGGCTCGTTCCTGCTGCACCGCCGGGCGGCTCTCGTGGCGGCGGTCCTCACCGTCCTGCTGGCCGGGACCTGCGTCGCGTACCTGTCCCTCGGCGAGTCCACCGTCGCGCCCGGCGAGGTCGTCAAGGTGCTCCTCGGGCAGCCCTCGCCGGACGAGCTGGTCGTCGGCACGCTGCGGCTGCCCCGGCTGACGGTCGGACTGCTCGTCGGCCTCGCCTTCGGGGTCGCGGGCGCGCTGATCCAGACCGTGGCCCGCAATCCGCTGGCCTCCCCCGACATCATCGGGATCAGCCAGGGCGCCAGCGCGGTCACGGTGGCCGCGCTGACCTTCGGACTGACCTCGTACGCCGTCCTCCCCTACCTGTCCGTGCTCGGCGGTGTCCTCGCGGCCGTGCTGGTCTACGTCTTCGCGTGGCGCGGCGGTCTGCACGCGGCCCGGTTCGTCCTCATCGGCATCGGCTTCGCCATCGCGCTGAAGTCGGTGACCACCCTGCTGATGACCAAGGGCGATTACCTCGTCGCCCAGCAGGCGCAGATCTGGATGACCGGATCCCTCAACGGCCGCGGCTGGGACGTGGCCGCACCCCTGGCGTGGGTGCTGCTGCTCCTGCTGCCCGGCGTGCTGTGGGCGGCGCGGGCGCAGCGCACCGTCTCCCTCGACGACGACACGGCCACCGCGCTCGGCGTCCGCCTGGGCCGGGTCCGGCTCGGGCTCATCGCCCTCGGCGTCGTCCTGGCGTCGGTGGCCACGGGAGCCGCCGGGCCCGTGGACTTCGTCGCGCTGCTCGCACCGCAGATCGCGCGGCGCATGACGCGGACCGCGCAGATCCCGCTGCTGTGCTCGGCACTGACGGGCGCCGTGATCGTGGTGTCCGCCGATCTCCTGGCGCGCAGGCTGCTGTCGCCGACCGAACTCCCCGTGGGCGTGCTGACCGCCGCCGTCGGGGCCCCGTACCTGATCTGGCTGATCGTCCGCAGCCGTACTGGAGGCAAGTCTTGAGCGCCGCGAGCCGGCTTTCCGCGAGCGCGCTGACGCTCGCCTACGAGGACCGCGTGGTCGTACGGGACCTCGACCTGGCCGTCCCCGACGGCAAGGTGACAGTGATCGTCGGCCCGAACGCGTGCGGCAAGTCCACCACGCTGCGCGCGCTGGGCCGGCTGCTGAAGCCGAGGTCCGGCGCGGTGCTGCTGGACGGGGCGGCGCTGTCCTCCCTGCCCACCCGGCAGATCGCCCGGGCCATCGGGCTGCTCCCGCAGTCCCCGGTGGCCCCGGAGGCGATCACGGTGGCGGACCTGGTGGCGCGCGGACGCCAGCCGCACCAGCACTGGTGGCAGCAGTGGTCGCAGGCCGACGAGCGGGCCGTGGTCGACGCCATGGCCCGTACCTCGGTGTCGGACCTCGCGGACCGGCCGGTGGACGCCCTGTCGGGCGGGCAGCGCCAGCGCGTCTGGATCGCCATGGCGCTGGCCCAGGACACGGACCTGCTGCTGCTGGACGAGCCGACGACCTTCCTGGACATCGCCCACCAGGTGGAGGTCCTGGACCTGGTCCGCCAGCTCAACCACGAACGCGGCCGCACGGTCGTCGCCGTCCTCCACGACCTGAACCAGGCGGCCCGCTACGCCGACCATCTGGTGGCGATGAAGGCGGGCCGCGTGGTCGCCGAGGGCCCCCCGTCGGCGGTGGTCACCGCCGACCTGGTCCGCGAGGTCTTCGGCCTCGACTCGATCGTCATACCCGACCCGGTCACCGGCTCCCCGCTGGTCGTCCCGACCGCCCCCTGGTCCGCCCCGACGACCTGACACCGGCCCGCCGGCCCGGCGGTGACCACAGGGTGAGACCTTCGCATTCGTGCTCAACCTTTTCCGTGCGGCAGCGCTCAGGACAGGGACGAGAGACACGAATTGAAGGGGAGGGCGGATGCCGCCAGGCACCGAGCACGACTTCGAGGCCTTTGCCCGGGCCAGTCAGCGCCGGCTGTACCGGACCGCGTACCTGCTGTGCGGGAACGCGGACGGCGCACGCGATCTGACCCAGACGACCCTCGCGAAGCTGTTCCAGCACTGGCGGCGGGTGTCCGCCGCCGACCATCCCGAGGCGTACGCCAGGACCGTGCTGACCCGCACCTTCCTCGCCGAGCGAAGACGACGGCTGCGGGACCTGCTGGCCCACACGCACGCCGACCCGCCGCCCGGGCCCGAGCACGCCGAGCTGCGCGTCACCCTGCTCGCCGCACTGGCCGCGCTGCCGCCGCGGGCCCGGGCCATGGTCGTCCTGCGCTACTGGGAGGACCTGAGCACCGAGACGGTCGCCCAACTGCTGCGGTGCAGCGAGGGAACGGTCAAGAGCCAGTGCTCGCGCGCCCTCGCGAAGCTGCGCACGCAGCTCGGCGAGGCCCACATCTACGCCACCGAGAGCTGAGGAGACGTCATGGGCACCAACGAACACCCCACGGACGACGACAGGGCCGCCCGGCTCCTCCGGGAGGCGATGGACCGTACGACCGAGGAACTGCCCCCGCTGCCCGACCTGGCGGGCCCGGCCCGCGTCCAGGGCCGGCGCCGCCGGGCGCGCCTGCGGGCGGCGATCGGCGGCGGGGTGCTGGCCGTCGCCGTGCTCGGCGTGGCCGGGGCCGCCGCGCTGCCGGCCGGCTCCGGGGAGGCCTCCGGGGTGAGCGAGGTGGCGGCCGCGCCCTCGGCCTCGGCGCCCGCGCAGCCCGCGCCGTCGTCCTCCGGCCCGCCGCCGCCGGTCCACATCGAACCGAGCCCGGGCGAGTCCTCGATGGCCCAGCTGCCGCCCGCCGAGCGGATCCGGCAGGAGAGCTTCCAGGACCAGGCCGTCACCGTGCTCCAGGACCTGCTGCCCGAGTCGGTCGGCACCGTGCAGCGGACCGACCTCACGGTGAGCCAGTACCAGGCCACGAAGGACGGCGCCAAGTTCGTCGTCATCTTCTCGGTCCGCCCCACGAGAGGGCCGGGTGACGGCCCGCGGCCCTGCCTCGAGATCAAGGGGCATACCTGCAAGAAGGCCACCCTGCCCGGCGGCATCGAGGCCACCGCGGCCACCAGCCCCGAGGGCGACGGCACGGCCACCGTGGCCCAGGTCTCCTTCCGCTACGGCGCCAGCAACGTCCTGCTGTCCATCCGCCCCGAGTCCGGCACCACGGTCCCGGCACCCGTCACGAAGGACCAACTCCTGGAGGTCGCCAAGTCCCCCGCCTTCCTGGGCCTGGTCAAAACGGCCGACAGCAACCCGATGGAGGGGAAGCAGACCATCATCCACGGCGGCTGACGCACGATCTTCCAGCCCCGCCGCACCCTCCAAACCCGCCGCACCCTCCAGCCTCGCCGCACCCTCCAGCCCCGCCGCACCCTCCAGCCCCGCCGGCGATTGAGGCGCGGGGTCCGGGGCGGAGCCCCAGGGCACTTGAGCCCCGCCGGCGATTGAGGCGCGGGGTCTGGGGCGGAGCCCCAGGGCACTTGAGCCCCGCCGGCGATTGAGGCGCGGGGTCCGGGGCAGCGCCCCAGGGCACTTGAGCCCCGCCGGCGATTGAGGCGCGGGGTCCGGGGCAGCGCCCCGGGAGCCGACCCGCAGGCGGGGAGAGTCGGCCGGACCGGAGGTCAGCGGCGGCGCCCCGGGAGGCCGGCCCGCACGTGGGGAGGGGCCGGCCGGACCGGAGGTCAGCGGCGGCGGGCCCGCCACACCAGGTACGCCGCAGAGGCAAGGGCCGCGCCCCGCAGCAGCCACGGCCACATCCCCGTCAGCGCCCCGCTGAGCTGGTCCTCGGCCAGGGTCTCGCCCCATTTGCCGTTCATCCGGCCCCACAGCCACACCACCGCCCCCGCGACGACCACGCCCGGCGGCCCGAAGACGGCCCACTTCCGCTCGGCCGGGGCCAGCAGGCGCGAGGCGTAGGGGAGCAGCCAGCCGACGACGAGGAGCAGCCAGTAGCCGCTGATCACGCCGACGACGAGGACGGCCGCTGCGAGGAGCAGGAAGGCGTTCGGCCGGGGCCTGGCCGCAGCGGCCGCAGCGGCCGCCTCCGGCGCGGGCTTCGCCTCCTGCGCTTCCTGCCTCGCCCGCCGACGCTCGCGCAGGAACCGTACGAGGGTCCGCCCGCGCTCCCCGGCGGAAGCCGGATCGGAAGCCGGAGCCCCCGGCCCCGGGTCCTCCGCCTTCTCCTTCTCCCGCCCCTCCTCGTACAGGTCCGGGATCTCGATGCCGCCCGCGAAGCCCTCCACCTGCGGCCCCGCCCCGTACGGCCCGGGGGCGACGCGCCACCAGTCGGGTTCGGCCCCGCCGGAGGGGCCGAGTTCGTCGAGCCCGGCCAGGTGCGGCGGCACGTTCACCGGCTCCGCCGCCGGACGCGGCTCGGGCGTGCTCCGGCGGCGCAGGCGGCCCGGCCCGCGCTGGGTGGGCACGGCCGGGGCGGGGCCGGGATCGGGGGCCGCCGCCGAAGGGGTTCCGGTGGCCGCGAGGGTGTCCAGTACCTCCTCGGGGGTGCCGATCCGGTCCAGGATGCGGCGTACGGCGGCCGGGGTCTCTGGTTCGTACTTGGCGCGCCGACGGTCGATCTCGTCCCGCAGCCCCGCCACCAGCCGCATCCGGTCGCCCGAGGACAGCTGCCGCCGCTGCGCCAAGTCCCCGACGCGGCTCAGATATTCGTAGACCAGGTGGTCGCTCTCGATCCCCATGCCCCGGCTCCTCCCGTACCGCCTGCCGGAACCGTAGCGCGTGCGCCCGTGGAGCGGTCCCGGGCTCAGCGGATACCGTTGGCCGGATGGGGACCGGCCGACTGACCGGCCGACGCGACCAGGAGGCGACTGTGCCTGAGGCAAGCACTGCTGCGGGAAGTGCGGGGGCGGGTACGGGCCGAAGTACGGCCGGTGCCACGGGCGCAGGCGCCCACCGTTCCCTCGCCGAGGCCCTGCGCTCCCGCGACGACGCGGGCCTCGCCGCCCTGCTGCGGGCCCGCCCCGACCTGATCAGCCCGGTACCGGGCGACATGACCCAGCTGGCCACCCGCGCCGGGACCCGCGCCTCGGTCGTCCGGGCACTGGACCGCCTCGACCGGTTCGCGTTGCAGACCGCCGAGGCCCTGGCGGTGGCTCCCGAACCGTGCCCGTACCCCGTGCTGGAGGCGCTGCTCACCGGCCACCTCGGCGAGGACACCGGCGGCGGCCCGGCCCGCGCCGCGCTCCCCCGCGCCCTGGGGACCCTGCGCGACCAGGCCCTCGTGTGGGGCGACGGGGACCGGCTGCGGCTGGTCCGCACCGCCCGCGAGCTGCTCGCGCCCTCGGCGCAGCGCCCCTCCCCGACCGGGCTGGGGCCCACCGTCGCCGAGGCCACGGCCGGGATGTCGCCGACCCGGATCCAGGAGATCGTGCTGGCCGCCGGGCTGCCCGCCACCCATGACCCGGTGTCCGCGGTGAGCGCGCTGACCGCCCTGTTCACCGACCCGGACCGGATGTCCGCCCTGCTCGACGAGGCCCCGGCGGAGGCCCACCAGGTGCTGGGGCGGCTCGTGTGGGGGCCGCCGTACGGGGAGGTCACCCCGCATCCGACGCCTCCGGTGCGCTGGCTGCGCGACCGGGGCCTGCTGCTGCCCGCCACCGCGCGGACGGTCGTCCTGCCCCGCGAGGTGGCACTGCACCTGCGCGGCGGCCTCGCGCACCGGGACACCGCGCCGCTGCCCCCGCCGGTGACCGCGCACCGCGAGCACCGTCCACAGCTTGTGGACGCGAACGCCGCCGGGCAGGCGCTGGCCGCGCTGTCCACCGTCGAGGAGCTGGTGAAGTCCTGGGAGCACGCCGGTCCGCCGGTGCTGCGGGCGGGCGGGCTCTCCGTACGGGATCTGAAGCGGGCGGCCGCCACCCTGGACACCACCGAGGCCTCAGCCTCCTTCTGGATCGAACTCGCCTACGCGGCCGGGCTGCTGGCCAGCGACGGCGAGGCCGACGAGCGGTACGCGCCCACCCCCGCCTTCGACGACTGGTGCGAGCTGCCGCCCCCCGAACGGTGGTCGGCGCTCGCCGCGGCCTGGCTGCCCGCCACCCGCACGGCCGGCCTGGTCGGCGAGCAGGACGCCAAGGGCCGCACCCTGTCCACGCTCGGCGCCGACCTCGACCGCTCCGCCGCCCCCGAGGTGCGCCGCCGCGTCCTGGAACTCCTCGCCGCCCTGCCCGAGGGCGCCTCCGCCGACCCGGACGTGCTGCTGGAGCGGCTCGCCTGGGAGCGTCCCGTACGCGGTACGAGCGACCTGCGCGCCCGCCTCGCGCAGTGGACCCTGGCCGAGGCGGAGGTCCTCGGCGTCACCGGCCGCGGCGCGCTCAGCGCCTTCGGCCGGGCCCTGCTGGAACACCGCGACCCGGCGCCGCTGCTGGCCCCGCTGCTCCCGGAGCCGGTGGACCACGTGCTGCTCCAGGCCGACCTGACGGCCGTGGCCCCCGGCCCGCTGCGCCGCCCGCTCGGCGACACCCTGGCGGTGCTGGCCGACGTGGAGTCCAAGGGCGGGGCGACGGTGTACCGCTTCACGCCCGGGTCGGTGCGCCGCGCCCTGGACGCCGGGCACGCCGCCGCCGACCTGCACGCCTTCCTCAAGGAGCACAGCCGCACCCCGGTCCCGCAGCCCCTCACGTACCTCATCGACGACGTGGCCCGGCGCCACGGGCACCTGCGGGTCGGCGCGGCGTCCTCGTACGTCCGCTGCGACGACGACGCGATGCTGGGCGAGATCCTGGCCGACAAGCGCTCGGCCGGGCTGGGGCTGCGCCGCCTCGCGCCGACGGTGCTGGCCGCGCAGGCCGAACCCACCGTCCTGCTCGACGGGTTGCGGGCGATGGGGTACGCGCCAGCCGCGGAGTCCCGTACCGGCGACGTCCTGGTGTCCCGCGCCGACGCCCACCGCACTCCGGCCCGCACCGCGCCCGCCCCGGTCCCGGACGGCCCGCCGGTCCCGGACGCGACGCTGCTGGCGGCGGCCGTACGGGCCATCCGCGCGGGCGACCTGGCGGCGACGGCGGTCCGCAAGGAGCCCGCGGCGGCGACGGGCGCGCCGGGCGAACTCCCGCGCACGAGCGCGGCGGAGACCCTGGCGACGGTGCAGGCGGCCGCGCTGACCGGGTCGGCGGTGTGGATCGGCTACGTCAACGCGGAGGGCGCGGCGAGCCAGCGCGTCATCGCCCCGGTCCGCGTCGAGGGCGGCTTCGTCACCGGCTACGACCACACGGCGGACGAGGTCCGCACGTACGCCCTGCACCGCATCACGGGAGTCGCCGAACTGGCGGACGAACACCTCTGACGACTCCAGCCCCGAGCCAATTCCAGCGCCGCCGCAAAATCCAGCCCCGCCGCAAAATCCAGCCCCTCCGGCGTTTGAGGAGCGGGGTCCGGGGCAGCGCCCCGGCAACGGCGCCGCACCCGCCAGGAAAACCGCTGGCGGGCCCGACCCTCCGCCCCCGACCCTTGGCCCATGCAAGAACAGCCACCCACCCGCCAGATCCGCGCCACGCACACCGAAACCACGCTCACCGTCTACCAGGCGTACTCCCCCTCGCTCGGGCTGCCGGCCGCCGGCACCGGCCGGTTCCCGCCCGCCTGGAAGCGCGAGCGGATGACGTGGATCAAGCCCTCGTTCCTGTGGATGATGTACCGCTGCGGCTGGGCCACCAAGACCGGCCAGGAGACGGTGCTCGCGGTCGAGATCACCCGCGAGGGCTTCGACGCGGCCCTGCGCGGGGCCTGCCTCTCCCACTACGCCCGCGGCGTCCACCCGGACCGCACGGCCTGGCAGCGGGCGCTGCGCGAGAGCTCGGCCCGCGTCCAGTGGGACCCGGAGCGCGACCTGCACCTGAACCCGCTGCCGTACCGCTCGCTCCAGCTGGGCCTGTCCGGCCCGGACTCAGGGGCGTACGCCGACGAGTGGACCGTCTCCATCCGCGACGTCACCCCGCTGGTCCGGGAGATCCACGGGCTGCTCCGCCGCGGCGAGGCCGGGGCCGCGCGCGCCCTGCTGCCCGTGGAAACCCCGTACCCGGCAGGCCCCTTGGCTCACCTCGGGGCGTAGTCGATCCGCCCGGCCTCGAAGGGCCACGCCTCGGCGAGCCAGCGGGTGACCGCGGCGTGCAGCGGGGCGTCGAGCGCGGCCCGGTCGGCGCGCACCCACGAGCTCACGTGGACCCGCTCCGGGTCCTCCTTGCCCGGGTAGACGTACAGGCAGCCGATGACCTCGTCGGCCCCCTCCAGCACCGCGTACGCGAATCCGCGCCGCCCGGTGAAGTCCCGGACGTGCTGCTCCAGATCGGCCAGGTTCGCCTCGGCGGACATGCCCTCCGGCGGCGGCCAGCACTGCGTCTCGAACCCGGGCGTGGCCCTGATGTGCGCGATGCTGCTGCTCCAGGCGGCGAGGTCGCCCTCGTTGTGCGCGACCCCGAGCGGCTCCAGCCGGAAGCCGTCGCCCGCCAGACCGGCCGGCACCTCGAACCCGTCGGGCACGAAACGCTCTCCGCCTCCGTCCTCCGCGTCCTCCCCGTCCTCTCCGGCCGGTTTCAGGCCGGCCTCGAGGTCGATGAAGGGCACGCTGTCCCCGGGCAGCAGATAGCGCTCCACCTCGGTGAAGCCGCGCGCCAGCGCGAACCGCAGCCCCTGCGCGTTGGACTCCAGCACCACCGTCCGGATCCGCTCGGCCCCCAGCTCCCGCGCCTGCGCCAGCCCGTGCGCGTACAGCAGGCTGCCGAAGCCCCGCTCCCGGTGCTCGGGCAGGATGCGCGCGATCACGGTCGCCACCGGCGTCCCGTCAACGGGCGGGCGCACGGTCATGCAGCCCACCAGCACGTCCCCGACGTACGCGACGTCCAGCCGGTGCCGCCCCGCGCGCTCGCGGACCTCGTCGGCGGAGAGCGGGTCCGTGGGAATGATCAGGTTGTGGACGTACCGCCAGTCCCGCTGCCCGGCCTCGCCGTCCACCCGTTCGACACGAAGATCAACCATCGCTCCAGGCAACCCGCCCCGGCCCGCCCCGTCAACCGTCCGGCCGGCAGTAGACGTCACTTGGGTCCGGTCACCGCCCCACGGCGTCTGCGCCGGCGGGTCAGGCCAGGTGCCGGAGCTTGTCGGGGTTGCGGATGACCCGGATCTCGGTGATCCGGCCGTTCTCGACCTCTGCGCAGGCGACGGTGTCCGGCCGTCCGGCCGTGGTGAGCAGCAGGCCTGGCCGGCCGTTGACGTCGACGGCCACGAGGCTCGGGGCCTCCATCGGCTGGGCGAGCACGGCCGCGAGGAAGCGGGCCACGTTCTCGGCGCCGTGCAGCGGGCGCAAGGCTGCCTTGACCTTTCCGCCGCCGTCGTTCCACGCGGTGACGTCGGGGGCGAGCAGTTCCAGCATGCGGTTCAGGTCGCCCCCGAGGCAGGCGGCGAGAAACTCGTCGGTGACCTGGCGCCTCACCTCGGCCGGGGTCGCGTAGCGCGGCCGGCGTGCCTCGACGTGCGACTTGGCGCGGGAACCGACCTGGCGTACCGAGGTCTCGGTGCGGTCGAGCGTCTCGGCGATCTCCCGATACGAGAAGCCGAAGACCTCCTTGAGTACGAAGACCGCCCGCTCCAGAGGTGAGAGGCTCTCCAGAACCACCAGCATGGCGAGCGACACCGACTCGGCCAGCTCCACGTCCCCGGCGGCGTCCGGCACGGTGACCAGCGGCTCGGGCAGCCAGGGGCCGACGTACTGCTCGCGCGTGACGGCGGCCGAACTCAGCCGGTTGAGCGCGAGGTTGGTGATCGTACGGGCCAGGTAGCCGCGCGGGTTGGCGACCTCGCCGGACACCTGGCTGCAGCGGAGCCAGGTGTCCTGGACCAGGTCCTCGGCGTCCGCGACGCTGCCGAGCATCCGGTAGGCGATGCCGAAGAGCATCGACCGGTGCTGTTCGAAGACGGCGATCTCGATCATGTGCGCGACGGTACCGCGCAGGTCTCGGAGAAGCCCTGGCTGGTCAGGCCGAAGGCGCTGTTCATCCGGGAGCGCCAGTTCTCCAGGGCGACCATGGCGGTGAGTTCCACGAAGGCAGCCTCGCCCAGCTGCCCGAGCAGTGCTTCAGCGAGTCCGTCGGTGACGCGGGGCTCGGTCTCGGTCATGGCCTCGGCGTACTCCATGACCTGGAGTTCCAGCTCGGTGAAGGCCTCGCGGTGGTCCCGCCACTGCGGCACCCGGGAGATCTTGTCGAGCGACAGGCCGAGTTCGCTGCCTTCCCAGTGGCCGAAGTCCATGCACCAGGAGCAGTTGATCCGGGCGGCAGTGGCCATCACGGCGAGATGTCTCAGGGCCGGCTCCAGCGCGTTCCACTTGGCGACGGAGCGCTCCAGCTTGACGTAGGTGAGCAGGACCTTCTGGTTGTGGCCGATCGCGAGCCCGGGGTCGAGCACCTGGCCGTACACCCGCCGGGAGTACCAGGACCCGATGCGGTTCAGCAGGGTACGGGGCGGGGTGAGCGAGATGCGGGCGGTCATTTCGGGCCTCCGGGCTTCGGGATGGATGCTTCTGGAGGTAGGACAGGACAGCTGCCGGGAATGTGACATCAGAGTCCTGTTGCCGGGCGGGCCGAGCCGGAGGGGGCGATACCCGGTAGGAGCTGACCGGGGGCATGTCCGGACCCCTGTCCCGGGTGACCCCAGGGAGCGCCGGGTTCCCTGCCACTCGGGCGTACGGCACACTGGAGGTTTGACCTGAGTGAAACGGGGCGCTGCGCGTGAATGGTCCACTTATCGTCCAGAGCGACAAAACCCTCCTGCTCGAGGTCGACCACGAGCTCGCCGGTGCCGCGCGGCGGGCCATCGCGCCCTTCGCCGAGCTGGAGCGTGCCCCCGAGCACATCCACACCTACCGGATCACCCCGCTCGGCCTGTGGAACGCCCGGGCCGCCGGGCACGACGCCGAGCAGGTCGTCGACGCGCTCGTCGAGTACTCCCGCTACCCCGTCCCGCACGCGCTGCTCGTCGACGTCGCCGAGACCATGGCGCGCTACGGCCGCCTCACCCTCTCCAAGCACCCCGTGCACGGGCTGGTCCTGACCAGCACCGACCGGCCGGTGCTGGAGGAGATCCTGCGGTCCAAGCGGATCGCCCCGCTCGTCGGGGCGCGGCTCGACCCCGACACGGTGGCCGTGCACCCCTCCGAGCGCGGGCAGATCAAGCAGACCCTGCTCAAGCTGGGCTGGCCGGCCGAGGACCTCGCCGGGTACGTGGACGGCGAGGCGCACCAGATCGACCTCGTCGAGGACGGCTGGGCCCTGCGCCCGTACCAGCAGCAGGCCGTCGAGGGCTTCTGGCACGGCGGCTCCGGTGTGGTCGTGCTGCCCTGCGGCGCGGGCAAGACCCTGGTGGGCGCCGGGGCCATGGCGATGGCGAAGGCGACCACGCTGATCCTCGTCACGAACACCGTCTCGGCCCGCCAGTGGAAGCACGAGCTGGTCAAGCGGACCTCGCTCACGGAGGACGAGATCGGCGAGTACTCCGGCACCCGCAAGGAGATCCGGCCCGTCACGATCGCCACGTACCAGGTCCTCACGACGAAGCGGAAGGGTGTCTACCCGCACCTGGAGCTCTTCGACTCCCGCGACTGGGGCCTGATCCTCTACGACGAGGTGCACCTGCTGCCCGCGCCGGTGTTCAAGTTCACCGCCGACCTCCAGGCCCGCCGCCGCCTCGGCCTCACCGCGACCCTCGTACGGGAGGACGGCCGCGAGTCCGACGTCTTCTCCCTCATCGGGCCGAAGCGGTTCGACGCGCCGTGGAAGGAGATCGAGGCGCAGGGCTACATCGCGCCGGCGGACTGCGTGGAGGTCCGCGTGAACCTCACCGAGTCGGAGCGCCTCGCGTACGCGACCGCCGAGACGGAGGAGAAGTACCGCTTCTGCGCGACGACGGCGACGAAGCGGAAGGTCACGGAGGCGCTGGTGCGCAAGCACCAGGGCGAACAGACCCTCGTCATCGGCCAGTACATCGACCAGCTCGACGAGCTCGGCGAGCACCTGGACGCCCCCGTCATCAAGGGCGAGACCTCCAACGCGCAGCGCGAGAAGCTCTTCAACGCCTTCCGCGAGGGCGAGATCAGCGTGCTGGTCGTGTCGAAGGTCGCGAACTTCTCCATCGACCTGCCCGAGGCCACGGTCGCCATCCAGGTGTCCGGCACCTTCGGCTCCCGCCAGGAGGAGGCACAGCGTCTGGGCCGCGTCCTGCGCCCGAAGGCGGACGGGCACGAGGCGCGGTTCTACTCGGTCGTCGCGCGCGACACGATCGACCAGGACTTCGCCGCGCACCGCCAGCGCTTCCTGGCCGAACAGGGCTACGCCTACCGGATCATGGACGCCGACGAGCTGCTGGCGGCGGACTGACGGACCGGGTGGCCGAGGACTACGCTGGCCACATGACGCACCAGGAGATCTACGAGGTCCTCTTCACGGAGTCGGCGGGCCGCGATCGTGACCGGCTGGAACCCGCGCGCCGCGCCTCCTTCGACAAGGCACTCGAAATCCTGGCCCGTGATCCGTACACCGAGCTCTCGCGGCCGATAGGAGCAGGCGAGCAGGACCGCGAGATCCGGCTCACGTCACAGATCGTGGCCGAATACATGGTGTCGCGCGGGCGCCTGTTGCTCGTGGTCCTGCGGGTCTTCGACGACGCGGACATCCTCCTTCCGGAGGGGTGAGGCGGCGGCCGGGCGCCGGATCCCGCCGAGGGGAGGTGTCGGCCCCACCGGGAAGTCAGCGGCGTATGACGCCCGCCTCCTCGGCGTACTCACCCAGCACGACGACGCTCACGGCGGCAGCCGCGAAGACCTTCGCGGCGCGCAGCACGCCGCCGAAGCCGGTGCGGGAACGGGAGTCGGAGACAGCGGTGGCGCCGCGCGGGCGGCCGCCCTGGATCGGGGTGAAGGTTGCGGTGCTCATGGATCCATGGTGCGTTTCCGCCCCCGCCCGGCACATCGCCCTGGGGGCGGAACCCCGAGGCCCCCGGCGTCCTCCTCCCGGCCCATACCGTCCCCTAGGGCCCCTACCCGGGTCTGACACTCCCCGGTATGAGACGCCCGCCACCCGTACGGAGTCCGGTACGAGGTCTGCGACGAGGGCTGCGACGTGGTCCGGTACGGCGGACCCGTACCGGAGGGACTTCCGTGGCCCCGTAATCCGTTCGCGCGGCCCGTCCGCGCTGGCTAGAATCTCCGCTCTTGCCGCCTCCCGCCGCACATCCGGGGAGAGCCGCCCGCCGGTCGGCAACCGGCGGGCCGTCTGTTTCGCACCCAGCAGCTGGAGGCAGTCCCGTGCCCGCGCACGCCCCCGACACCGACACCGACACCGCGCCCCACGACCCGGACCCGCTCGCCCGCGAGCGCGCGCACCTCGCCGCTTCCCGCTCCGCGCTCCGCGCCATGCGCGAGGACGTCGAGTCCCTCGACATCCGCGACGTCACCGCGAACTGGGTCAACGCGATCGTCCTCCAGGCCCAGATCGACGACCGCATCAAGGCCCTCGCCGACCTCACCCACACCCCGCTCTTCTTCGGCCGCCTGAACTACCTGCACGCGCCGGGCGCGGACCTCGCCGAGGGCGGGGACGGCGAGCAGTTCTACATCGGCCGCCGGCACGTCCACGACGCCGGCGGCGACCCGATGGTCATCGACTGGCGCGCGCCCGTCTCCCAGCCGTTCTACCGGGCCTCCAAGGCCGACCCGCAGGACGTCGCCCTGCGCCGCCGCTTCGGCTACACGGGCGGCGAGCTGACGGCGTACGAGGACGAGCACCTCTCCGACCCCTCAGAGGCGGCGGCCGTCAGCAAGCTGCTCCAGCAGGAGATCGAGCGCCCGCGCGTCGGCCCCATGCGGGACATCGTCGCGACGATCCAGCCGGAGCAGGACGAGATCGTGCGCTCCGGCCTGTCCGGTTCGGTGTGCGTCCAGGGAGGTCCCGGCACCGGGAAGACGGCCGTCGGCCTGCACCGCGTCGCCTACCTCCTCTACGCGCACCGCGACCGCCTCGCCCGCACCGGGACCCTGGTCATCGGGCCGAACCGTTCCTTCCTCCACTACATCGAGCAGGTCCTGCCCGCCCTGGGCGAGCTGGAGGTCCAGCAGGCCACCGTGGACGACCTGGTCGCCCGCGAGGGCCTGGAGGTGCGCGGCTCCGACACGGCCGAGACCGCCGTCGTCAAGGGCGACGCCCGGATGGCGGAGGTGCTGCGCCGCGCGGTCCGCTCGCACGTCACCCTGCCCACCGAGGCGCTGATGGTGGTCCGCGGCTCGCGCCGCTGGCGCGTTCCCGCGTACGAGCTGGAGGAGCTCGTCACGCAGCTCCTCGACCGGGACATCCGCTACGGCGCGGCCCGCGAGGCCCTCCCCCAGCGGATCGCGCACTCGGTGCTCGTACGGATGGAGCAGGCGGGCGAGGCGCCGGACGACCGGGTGCAGGACGCGGTGGCCCGCAGCGCGGCGGTGAAGGCGGCCGTCAAGGAGATGTGGCCGCCGGTGGACCCGGCGAAGCTGGTCCTGAGGCTGCTGTCGGACCCCGACTTCCTCGCGCTGCACGCGGCGGACGTCCTCACGGCCGACGAGCAGAAGCTCCTGCTGTGGACGAAGCCCTTCCGGAGCGTGAAGTCGGCGAAGTGGTCGGCGGCGGACCTGGTCCTCGTCGACGAGGCGGCCGACCTGGTGGAACGCACCCACTCCCTCGGCCATGTGGTCCTCGACGAGGCCCAGGACCTGTCCCCGATGCAGTACCGGGCGGTGGGGCGGCGCTGCACGACGGGTTCGGCGACGGTACTGGGCGACCTGGCGCAGGGCACGACCCCGTGGGCCACCCGCAGCTGGGACGAGGCGCTGACCCACCTGGGGAAGCCGCAGGCGGTGGTGGAGGAGCTGACGGCGGGCTTCCGCGTACCGCGCGAGGTGATCGCCTACGCCTCCCGCCTGCTGCCGTCGATCTCGCCGGGGCTGGCCCCGGTGTCCTCGGTCCGCGAGACCCCGGGCTCACTGCGGATCGAGCCGATCGCGCAGACCGCGGACCTGACGGCGGCGGTGATCGCGGCCTGCCGCGAGGCCCTGACCCACGAGGGCTCGGTCGGCCTGATCGCGGCCGACGCCCGTATCCCGACCCTGGCGGAGGCCCTGCGGGCGGCGGACCTGCCGTACCTCGCGCCGGGCGAGGAGACGACGGCGGAGGCCCGGCTGACGCTGGTGCCGGCGTCGCTGGCGAAGGGCCTGGAGTACGACTACGTGGTGCTGGACGAGCCCGCGGCGGTAGTCGACGGCGAACCGGACGAACGCACCGGCCTGCGCCGGCTCTACGTCTGCCTCACCCGAGCCGTCTCCGGCCTCACCCTCGTCCACGCGGCCGCCCTCCCCGCGGCCCTGACCTGACCCTTGGGGCAAGCGCCCCCCGGGGCTCCGCCCCGGCCCGCCCTGACGGGCCCGCCCCTGCGGCACCGCTGCCGGGGCGGAAACTCCCCTACGGCACCGCTGCCGGGGGCTCCGCCCCCGGACCCCCGCGCCTCAATCGCCGGCGAGGCTGTATTTGCCGACGCCGTCCCCCGGCAAGCCAAATCCCCCCGAGCCGGGGCCAATTCCAGCCCCGCCGGCATTTGAGGCGCGGGGTCCGGGGCGGAGCCCCAGCAGCGGCGCCGCACACCCAGCCCCGCCGGCGCTTGAGGCACGGGGTCCGCGGCGGAGCCCCAGCAGCGGCGCCGCACACCCAGCCCCGCCGGCGCTTGAGGCACGGGGTCCGCGGCGGAGCCCCAGCAGCGGCGCCGCATACCCAGCCCCGCCGGCGTTTGAGGCGCGGGGCCTGGGGCGGAGCCCCAGCAGCGGCGCCGCGGGTAAGGCCCGGGCCGGGGCCCAGCCACATCCAGCCCCGCCGGCGTTTGAGGCGCGGGGCCTGGGGCGGAGCCACAGGGGCGGCGGCGCAAACCCCGGCCCGGCCGCCGGCTCAGGCCAGCGCGGCCCGCCAGTCGGCGACAGCCCCGGCCGAGACGGGCCGCCCCCACCCCGCCGGCCGCGCCGCCCCACCGATGTGGAACGCGTCGATGCCCGCCCCGCGCAGCACCGCCAGGTGCCCCAGCGTCAGCCCGCCGCCGACCAGCATCCGCGCCCCGTACCCCGGCTCACCCCTCCGCGCCGCCTCCGCCAGGAGCACCGGCAGGCCTTCGTCCACCCCGGCCGCCGAGCCGGCCGTCAGGAACGTGTCCAGCCCGGGCAGGTCCGCGAGCGCCTTGCGCAGGCCGTCCCGGTCCGCCGCGCGGTCGATGGCCCGGTGGAAGGTCCACCGGCAGCCGTCCAGCTCCGCCACGACCGCCTCGACGGCTTCGAGGTCGGGGCTGCCGTCCGGGTTCAGGAAGCCGAGGACGAACTCGTCCGCGCCCTCGGCCCGCAGCGCCCGCGCCTCCGCGAGGAGCACGGCGAGCTGCCCGGCGTCACCGGCCGCGAAGCCGTCGGCCTTGCGGAGCATCACGCGCAGCGGGATGTCGACCGCCGCCCTGATCGCCGCGAAGGTCTCGCGCGGCGGGGTGAGCCCGTCGGCGGCCATGTCGGTGACCAGTTCGAGTCGGTCCGCCCCACCGGCCTGGGCCGCGACCGCGTCCTCCACGTCGAGGGCGATCACCTCCAGGAGCGCACGGTTGCTCATTCGATCCCATCCTTCGGAAAGCAGCTCATGTGGCCCATACGGCGATATGGCCAGTATGGAAAATAGGTCTAGTCCAATATCCAGGGTACGGGCCTCCGCCCCGGCTCCACCAGCACAATCACGCCACCCCCACAATGTGCGCATGGACACAGGCGCCCCGCACACCGACACCAAGGCCCTCCACGCCCGTTGGCGGGCCACCGTCGCCGCGGCCACGGCCACCACCGAACACAGCACGACCCCCGGGACCCCCGACCCCGCCCCCTACGCCGACCGCCTCCTCACCGCCTGGGCGGAACCGCAGCGCCGCTACCACACCACCGCGCACCTGACCGACGTACTCCTGCGCATCGACCTGCTGGAGCAGTACGCCGCCGACCCCGCCGCCGTCCGGCTCGCCGCCTGGTTCCACGACGCCGTCTACCGCCCCGACCGCTCCGAGAACGAGGAGCGCAGCGCCGCCCTCGCCGAGCGCGCCCTGCCCGAGCTCGGCGTCGACCCCGCTCGCACCGCCGAGGTGGCCCGGCTGGTCCGGCTGACCGTCACCCACGACCCCGCTCCCGGCGACACCAACGGCGAGGTGCTCTGCGACGCCGACCTGGCGGTCCTGGCCGGCGCCCCCGAGGCCTACGCCGCATACGCCGCCGCCGTCCGCGCCGAGTACGGCTTCGTCCCCGACGACGCCTTCCGCACCGGCCGCGCCGCCGTACTGCGCCAGCTTCTCGACCTGCCGCGCCTCTTCCGCACCCCGTACGCCGTCACGCAGTGGGAGGCCCCGGCCCGCGCCAACCTCGCCGCGGAACTCGACTCACTCCTGTCGCACACGTAACAGCCGTACGGGGAATTTGATCGCGTTCGCCATGGTTGGTGACGGACATGCCCGAAGCCGCCGCTCGCCCCCGCATGCCCGTCGCCGTCTACGTCCTCGGCCTGTCCGTCTTCGCACTGGGCACCAGCGAGTTCATGCTGTCCGGGCTGCTGCCACCCATCGCCGACGACATGGGCGTGACCATCCCGCAGGCGGGCCTGCTGATATCCGCCTTCGCGATCGGCATGGTCGTCGGGGCGCCGCTGCTGGCCGTGGCCACCCTGCGGCTGCCGCGCCGCACCACCCTGATCTCGCTGATCAGCCTCTTCGGCCTCGGGCAGGTCGCGGGCGCGCTGGCCCCCACCTACGAGCTCCTCTTCGCCTCCCGCGTGGTCTCGGCCCTCGCCTGCGCCGGGTTCTGGGCCGTCGGCGCGGCCGTCGCCATCGCCATGGTCGAACGCAACCAGCGGGCCCGCGCGATGGCCGTCATGATCGGCGGCCTGTCCATCGCGAACGTCCTCGGCGTCCCCGCCGGAGCCTTCCTCGGCGAGCACCTCGGCTGGCGCTCCGCGTTCTGGTCGGTCGGCGCGGCCTCCGCGGTCGCCCTCGTCGGCATCCTCTTCCTGGTCCCGAAGATCCCGCTGCCCGCGCAGAAGCCCCGGCTCGGGCGGGAGCTGAGCATCTACCGCGACCGGCAGGTGTGGCTGGCCATCGTCATCACGGCCCTGGCCGCGGGCGGCGTCTTCTGCGCCTTCAGCTACCTGTCCCCGCTGCTCACGGACGTGGCGGGGCTGGACTCCCAGTGGGTCCCGTGGATCCTCGGCCTCTTCGGCATCGGCGCGCTGGCCGGCACCACCCTCGGCGGCCGGGTGGCCGACGCGCACCTGTTCGGCGTGCTGCTCTGGGGCATCACCGCCTCGACGGTCTTCCTGACGGCCCTCGCCCTCCTCGCCTCCGCGCAGGCGGCGGCGATCGCCCTGTCCTTCCTGCTCGGCTTCTCCGCCTTCTTCACCGCCCCGGCGCTCAACGCCCGCATGTTCAACGTCGCCGGCGCGGCCCCGACCCTGGCGGGCGCCACCACCACGGCCGCCTTCAACCTCGGCAACACCGGCGGCCCCTGGCTGGGCGGCACGGTCATCGACGCGGGCCTGGGCTACGCCGCCACCGCCTGGGCGGGCGCGGCCATGACCGTCGCCGCCCTCGGCCTCACCGCGGTCGCCCTGCGCCTGGACCGCCGTACGCCGCCCCGCGCGACCCGCGTGATCACCTCGCACACGGCCACCGCGGTACAGGAGCCCGCGCGCGCCTGAACCGGCGGGCGTGCGGGAAGGGCCCCCGGGCCGTGCCCCGCACGCACCTACGGGAGGCGGCGCACCTACGGGAAGGGGCGGCCCTTCGGGCGGCGCAGGCCCGCCTGCGTGAGGCGGCGGACGAGTTCCTTGCTGCCGATCTCCACCGCGCCCGCGCCGACCGCGGCCGCGTACCGGTGCGAGGGCACGTCGTAGTGGTCGCGTTCGAAGGCGCGCGGCGGGCAGCCTATGCCCGCCGCGAAGGCGTGCAGCTCCTCGTACGAGACGTCGCTGACCAGGTGCGACCACATGCGGCCGTGGCCCGGCCAGGTCGGCGGGTCGATGTAGAGGGTCACCGGCCGAGGACCGCGCCGAGGGCGCCCACCGCTGCCACCTTCACGCCCGCCTCCGAGCACACCCAGTGCGGGTCGGGTCCGAGTTCCGGCTCCACGTCCAGCGCGTGCGGGTCGCCGTGCGAGCAGACCGGGCACAGCGGCCAGCGCCCGTACTTCTCCAGCAGTGCGTCCTTCACGTCCTGGGCGACGAGTCCGGCGAGGTAGTCGACCCCCTCCGGCCACTGCTCCACCCACCACCGGCGGTGCGTGACCGAGTCCTCGACGAGGGAGACGACATCGGCTTCGGCGACCTCACCGGCAGCGAGGTCGGCGAGAACAAGTGCACGGGCGACATGCAGCGCCTGTTCCAGGGGGGTCGCGTGGTCCATGCGCCCATTGTGACCCCGTACGGCCCAACGGGAGAAGGTCCCTTCCATACCGGGACGTATGGCTTCTTGACGCCCGGCCACCTCTGAAAATAGGTTTCAGGCGTGAGCGAGAACGCGAAAGAAACTTTCACCGCGCGCAAGCGGAGCACCCCGCCCCCGGGCACGACGCACCCCGCCCCGACCCCGGTCTCGTCCGCACAAGCCCCGACACCGCCACCGGCCGCGGGCACGACGCACGCGCCCGCCCCGGCCTCGGCCACGAAGGCCGCCCGGAACACCCCGGCCCCGGGCACCCCGCACGCACCCGCCCCGCCGACCTCGGCCGCGCAAGCCCCGACACCACCCTCGCGACCGACCTCGCGCCGGCCCTCGTCCCCGCAGGCCCAGCCCCCGGCCCCGGGCACCACGCGACCCACCCCGCCGGCCCCGGCCACCCCGCCCGCCCCGCCGGCCGAGGCGCCCGCGCCGGCGCCGGCGCCCGCCGAGCTGCGCGCCCGCGTCCGCGGCCTCGCGCCCTCCATGACCCGCTCCATGCTGGCCGTCGCGGAGGCCGTCGCCTCCGACCCGGCCGGCTGCTCCCGCCTCACCGTCTCCGCCCTCGCCGCGCGCACCCGCACCAGCGAGGCCACCGTCGTCCGCACCGCCCGCCTCCTCGGCTACCCCGGCTACCGCGACCTGCGCCTCGCGCTGGCCGCCCTCGCCGCCCAGCAGGAGTCCGGCGCCGCCCCGGCCGTCACCGTCGACATAGCCGTCGACGACCCCCTCGCCGACGTCGTCGCCAAACTGGCCCACGAGGAGGCCCAGACCCTCGCCGACACCGCCGCCGGACTCGACCTCACCCAGCTCGCCGCCGCCGTCACCGCCCTCGCGACCGCCCGCCGCATCGACATCTACGGCGTCGGCGCCTCCGCCCTCGTCGGCCAGGACCTCGCCCAGAAGCTCCTGCGCATCGGCCTCGTCGCCCACGCCCACAGCGACCCCCACCTCGCCGTCACGGGCGCCGTCCAGCTGCGCCCCGGCGACGTGGCCGTCGCCGTCACCCACTCCGGCTCCACGGGCGACGTGATCGAACCCCTGCGCACCGCCTTCGAGCGCGGCGCCACCACCGTCGCCCTCACCGGCCGCCCCAACGCCCCCGTCTCCCACTACGCCGACCTCGTCCTGGCCACCTCCGCCGCCCGCGAGACCCGGCTGCGCCCGGCCGCCATGTCCAGCCGCACCAGCCAGCTCCTCGTCGTCGACTGCCTGTTCGTCGGCGTGGCCCAGCGGACCTACGACACCGCCGCACCCGCCCTCGCCGCCTCCTACGAAGCCCTCGCCCCCCGCCACACCGCCCGCTGACAGCCCCAGTCCGACGTCCGATCCAGCGCGGCAGGCCAAATCCAGCTCCCGCCGGGCAAATCCAGCCCCGCCGGCGTTTGAGGCGCGGGGTCCGGGGCGGAGCCCCGATCCCGAAGCCCAGCCCAATACCCGCCACAGCCACCGCCCGCCCCGCCAAGGAGCCCGCCGCCCATGCCCCCGTACACGGAACTCCGCGCCCAGTTGGAAACGCTCACCACCGAGGCCTTCCGCCCGGAACTCGCCGAGATCGACCGCCTGTCCACCCTCGACATCGCCCGCACCATGAACGCCGAGGACGCCACCGTCCCGGCCGCCGTCGCCGGAGCCCTCCCACAGATCGCCGCCGCGATCGACGCGATCGCCGCCCGCATGGCCCGCGGCGGCCGCCTCGTCTACGCGGGAGCCGGCACCGCCGGCCGGATGGGCGTCCTGGACGCCAGCGAGTGCCCGCCCACCTTCAACACCGACCCCGCCGAGGTCGTGGGCCTGATCGCGGGCGGCCCCTCCGCCATGGTCAAGGCCGTCGAGGGCGCCGAGGACTCCAAGGAGCTGGCCGCCGACGACCTCACGGCGCTCGGGATCGGGCCCGAGGACACCGTCGTCGCCATCTCCGCCTCCGGCCGCACCCCGTACGCGATCGGCGCCGTCGAGTTCGCCCGTACCCGCGGCGCGCTCACCGTCGGCCTGTCCTGCAACGCCGGATCCGCCCTCGGCGCCGCCGCCGAACACGGCATCGAGGTCGTCGTCGGGCCCGAGCTGCTCACCGGCTCCACCCGTCTGAAGGCCGGCACCGCCCAGAAGCTCGTCCTCAACCTCATCTCGACGATCACGATGATCCGGCTCGGGAAGACGTACGGGAACCTGATGGTCGACATGCGCTCCTCCAACGAGAAGCTGTACGCCCGCGCCCGCCGCATCGTGGCCCTGGCCACCGGCGCCCCCGACGAGGAGATCGAGGCCGCGCTGGCCGCCACCGGCGGCGAGGTCAAGAACGCGATCCTCGTGATCCTCGGCGCGGTGGACGGCCCGCGGGCCGCCGAACTGCTCGCCGCCGCGCAGGGCCACCTCCGCGCCGCCCTCGCCGCCGCCCCCGCCACCCCGGCCAGCTGACCCACGCCCCCGACCCCGACCCCCCAAGGCGACCCACATGTCCACTGACAAGAACCGCGCCACAGCCGCCGCGATCCTTCCCCTGGTCGGCGGCCCGGACAACGTCACCTCGATCGCGCACTGCATGACCCGCCTGCGCATCGCCCTGCGCGACCGGAGCCTGGTCCAGGACGAGGCCCTGCGGGCCCTGCCCGCGGTCCTGGGCGTGGTCGAGGACGACACCTACCAGATCGTCCTGGGCCCGGGCACCGTAGCCCGGGTGACCCCGGAGTTCGAGGCACTGGTCAAGGAGGGCCGCTCGGCCGCGGCCACCCCGGCCCCCGCGCAATCGACGGAATCCGCAGACACCGCAAACGCCGCGGACACCACGGGCACCGCGGACGCCGCCCACCCGGTCACCGCGGCCGAACTCGCCGCCCAGGGCGCTGCGCTGAAGCAGGCCCGGAAGACGAAGAACGCGACGCCCTTCAAACTGCTCCTGCGCCGCATCGCGAACGTCTTCGTCCCCCTGATCCCCGCACTGATCGGCTGCGGCATCATCGCGGGCCTCAACGGCCTGCTCGCCAACCTCGGCTGGCTGCCCGCCGTCGTACCCGCCCTCGCCGCCATGGCCTCCGGCTTCATGTCGCTGATCGCGGTCTTCGTCGGCTACAACACGGCCAAGGAGTTCGGCGGCACCCCGATCCTCGGCGGCGCGGTCGCCGCCGTCATCGTCTTCCCGGGCGTCGCCAAGATCGACGCCTTCGGCCAGCCGCTCTCCCCCGGCCAGGGAGGCGTACTGGGCGCACTGGCGGCCGCGCTCCTCGCCGTCCAGGTCGAGAAGTGGTGCCGCAAGTGGGTCCCGGAGGCCCTGGACGTCCTGGTGACCCCCACCCTCACCGTCCTGATCACCGGCCTGGTCACCCTCTTCGGCCTGATGTTCCTCGCCGGAGAGGTCTCCACCGCCATCGGCACCTTCGCCAACTGGCTCCTCGCCACCGGCGGCGCCTTCGCCGGCCTGGTGCTGGGCGGCCTCTTCCTCCCCCTGGTGATGCTCGGCCTGCACCAGGCCCTCATCCCCATCCACACCACGCTCATCGAGCAGTCCGGCTACACCGTCCTGCTGCCCATCCTCGCCATGGCGGGCGCGGGCCAGGTCGGTGCGGCCATCGCCGTCTACTACCGGCTCCCGCGCAACGCCTCGATCCGCGCCACCGTCAAGTCCGCGCTCCCCGCCGGGTTCCTGGGCATCGGCGAACCGCTCATCTACGGGGTCTCCCTGCCCCTGGGCCGCCCCTTCGTCACCGCCTGCATCGGCGGCGCGGCCGGCGGCGCCTTCGTCGGCCTCGCCCACCAGCTCGGCGTCGCCTTCGGCTCCACCGCCATCGGCCCCTCGGGCTGGGCCCTGTTCCCCCTGCTGGACGGCACCTCGGGCCTGGCCGCCAGCCTCACCGTCTACGTGGGCGGCCTGGGCGTCGGCTACCTGGTGGGCTTCGTCGCCACCTACTTCTTCGGCTTCACCCACCAGATGCTCGCCGACCTCAACGCCGACCCCGACCCGGCCCCGGCCACCGAACCCGCCAGGGAACCGGCCCTGACCTGACCGCCCGGAAGACGGACGGGGGTCCCGTCCTCATCGGGCTCCCCGCCGAAGCCGTCGCCGCGACCGCTCAGCTCCCGAACAGCCGGACCGCCAGGGCGAAGCAGGCGGCCAGCAGCGCGACGACGGTGTACACGGCGAGGAGCCTGCGCCGCCCCCGCCGCAGGCTGCCGACCGCGGCGGCGATCCCGACCCCGGACGCCAGCACGCCGAGCACGCCGAGCACGGCAGCGGTCCAGTACGCCCAGCCGTGCTCCCCCAGGTGCCGCACCAGCAACGTGGCGGGCACGAGCAGTACCAGCGCGGGCAGGCTGTCCGCGTACGAGACCTCTGCCGCCGCGGTCGGCTGCACCGCCGTCCCGGCCGGCTGCACCGCCGTCTCGGGCCGCGCCGCGCCGTCGTCCACCATCTCCCGCACCGCCGCGTCCCGTTCGGACATTCCCGCGCCTCCCCGTACCGGCGCGCCTCGTGCGCACCGTCCCCCGCGAAGACGTCGGTCCCGCCCCCCGGGTTGCCCCGCCGCCCTCCCTAGGGGGAGCTGGCCTTCTCCAGGAGCTCCGGGTACGGCGTCTGCGCCGTGGAGCCACGCACCCGCGTGAGCCCGTACCGGTCGATGGCGTCTTTGTTCGCCAAGGGGTTCAGGGGGTCGAAGACGATCCGTTCACCCGGTGGTGACACATCCACATCGATGCGCGGCCATCCGCCGCTCTGGACCCGCCACACGGTGATGCGCTGCTGGCCGCGGGCCATGTTCAGAATTTCACTGCTGTTCTCGATCGCGGATCGATGCCTGAATACCGCCCCGGCCGGATCCCCTTCCTCGGCCGCCTTCTTGAGCCTCTCGCCCCCCAACCCGGAACTCTCGTAATCAGCGGCCATGGTCATCCTGTCCTTCCTGATCACGTACACCTCGGTCTGGGCCCTGATCGCCTCATAGCGCTGCTTCCCGGGATCCTTGATCTCGACGACCGCGTCCTGGGCCACCTCGTCCCCCGGATTCAGCACGTGGCCCACCGGCGTGACGAACTCGCCGTCGTAGATCAAGTGGTAGTCGCTGGTCTTCACGGCGGGCGGGGTCGCAGGCCCGCCGTGGACCCAAAAGATGCTGCCGAGGACGTAGACGGGAACCTTGCCGGCGTTCTTCGCGTACAGATGGACCGTCACATACATGGGCGCCCCGGGCTTTTGCATGTTCGACTCCTTGAACTCCGCCCCGCTCAGGATCAGAGGAGTCGTCACATAGGGCAGATAGATCTGCGAATACGCCAGGTTGGCGCCGGCGAGCACCGTGGAGACGATCACCCCGATCGCGATCGTCTTGGGATAGCGGAGGCCCTCCCACGCCCGGTATTTGACGAGTCGGGACAGGGCCACCACAGCCCAGACGCCGAGGGCCAGCCCCTTCACCGTGTAGCTGGTGAAACGCTCGCCGATCTGCAGCACGAGAAGGGACACGCTGCTGAGGAGGGAGATCACGACTCCGGCCAGAACGGCCACACCCGAGTAACGCCATCGCCGCTTGCCCCAGTAGTCGACAGCGGCCCCGGCGGCAACCAGCTCCACTCCGGCCACCACGAGCATGGTGACTCCCGCGATGCGTCCGCCGTAGGTGAGGGCGTCGCCACTGTCCGACACCCCGATCTGGAAGAGCGGATACGCGGTCGCGAGGAGGCCGACCACCATGAAGAAGCCGATCGTCCTGCGCCGCCACGTTCGATCCGGCCAGACCTTGCTGCCCTCGCCGAGCCATCGGATGGGGTGACCGCATGACACACCTTCATGGCCCAGGAGCTTGCGCAGTTCCTTCTCGGACCAGACCTTGCCCACGGACCGGCCGTCGATCACAACCTTCCGCAAGCCGAGATCATCAGGCGCGCCCACGGTCACCACGGGCGTATTCGCCATGACTCCAGCCTGCCGCTTCTCACCCGGAGCCGCCTCCCGAGCGCACACGGCAAGGGCGCCTGCCCGTCAGGGTGCGCGCGGCGCGACGCAGGGCGAAGCTGGTAATTGGCGCCTTGACGCATCGGCGCATTCGCGCAGTGGCGTCGCTCGCTCCCAGGAGGAGTTCCCATGCGTACACGAATTCTCGGGTTCGTCGCCGCCCTGACACTGGCCGCGCTCGGCGCCGCGGTCCCCGTGGCGCAGGCCGCCGTACCCGCCATCACCGGACCGGTGTGCGTGGAGAAGGGCGGAAGCGTGGAGTACGACTCCACCACCGGCCTGTGGACCTGCGTAGACGGCGAGTACGACGGCGAAGCCATCACCGCGACCTGACCGCTGCCGCACTCGCTTCCCGAAACAGACGACTCAGCCGGCGGTGGTACGCAGGAACCGCACCAGGTCATCGGCGCTGTAGCCGAGCCTCGGCCCGCGCTCGGCGGCCATCAGCATCAGCTGCCCGACGATCTCGGCTCCCCAGCCGTCCGTACCGTCCTCGGACCACTCCCACAGCTTGTCGATGCCGAGGCCGGTCATCAGCAGCCCGTGCCCCGTACGGATCTCCGCGCACAGGTCCGCGACCGCGTCCAGCAGCCGCCCGCCGGGCCGCTCGCACCTCAGCCCCAGGCACCCGCCGAAGTCCTCCACCCGGCACCCGGCCGGCGGGGCCGCCTTGAGCCCGTCGTAGCAGGGGTCGTCGAACCCCGGATACCCGCCCACCGGCCAGTGCACCAGCGTGAACCGATGCCAGCCGGGCGGCGGAGGCGGCTGCGGATCCCCCGCCGTGGGCCCGGGCGCCCCGCGCGGGGCGAGGGCCGTCTCCAGGCCGCGCAGCTTCCAGCCGAGCTCGAAGGCGAACTCCGCGGCCTCGACCGCCTCGTTCACGCGCGCGCCGCCCGCTCGTGCAGGACGGCTGCCAGCCGGAGCGCGGTGTCCAGGTTGCAGCGGCCGAGGTCGACCAGCGGCAGCCCGTACGAACCGGCGGCGGAGACCCGCTCCACGTCGAGCGAGGGGAACAGCACCCCCACCCCGGCCAGGGAATCCCTCAGCTGGGAGACGGCCTCCTCGGCCGCTCGCATGCGCTCCTGTGGAGTGAGCACCATGACATGTCACCTTTCTACTCTGAGTATTCAGCTTCTTCACACAGAGTGGCGACGCGCTCGCTAGCCTTTCAAGTGCGGATCCGCAACACCCCCGCATGTTGCTCAGGGAGTTGGCATGACAGCCAAAAAGAACCTCGACCCTTCTTCGTCACCCCGCGCCATGCTCGGCGCGGAACTCCGCGTAGCGCGCGAACGCGCGGGCCTCAGCCAGGCCGAGTTGGGCGAACCGCTCTTCGTCAGCGGCTCGTTCATCGGCCAACTGGAGGCGGGCACGCGTCGCATGCACCTCGACTTCGCGCGCCAGATAGACGACATCCTGCACACGGACGGCTTCTTCACCCGCAACTGCGGGGCGGCGGCCAAGTCCAAGTACCCGGATCACTTCGCGGCGGCGGCCGAGGCCGAAGGTCTGGCGAAGGCGATCAGGGAGTTCGCGCCGCTGACCATCCCCGGTCTGCTCCAGACGGAGCCATACGCGCGGACCGTCTGTCGCGCCTACCAGCCGACGGCACCAGAGCAGGAAATCGATGAACTGGTCACGAACCGACTGGACCGTTCGGCCCTTCTCAATGATCCAACATCCCCCTTGTTTTGGGCTGTCTTCGGCGAGGCAGTACTGCGCTGCGAGGTCGGGGGGCCGGCCGTGATGGCAGAGGCTCTGAGCCACATCACGGCTCTGGTCCGGGCGCGCCGGGTCATCATCCAGGTAATCCCGTTCCACATGGGAGCCCATGCGGCCATGGGCGGTTCACTCCAGCTGCTCTCGTTCGAGGATGCTCCCACCCTCGCCTATGTTCAAGGCAACGGAACGGGCCAGCTGTTCGACGATCCAGGCACAGTCTCCCGACACTTCCTGACCTACGATCTCCTCACGGCCGGTGCGCTGCCTCCCGCACAATCGCTGGCCCTGATCGAGTCCGTGGCGGAGGGGTACGAACGTGAAGCAGCAGCCTGATTACGATCTGTCGGCGGCCAGCTGGCATAAGTCCAGCTACAGCGACGGCAGCGGTGGCAGCTGCGTGGAGATGGCCACCTGGCGAAAGTCCACCCACAGCGGCGGCAGCGGCGGCGACTGCCTCGAAGTCGCCGACGGCCACCCCGACCTCGTCCCCGTACGGGACTCCAAGCAGCCCGAAGGCCCGCACGTGGTGTTCCACGCACGGGCCTGGGCGACCTTCGTCGCGGCGCTCTGAGGGATCAGAGGCCGTCGGTGTACAGCAGCTTGTTCGGGCTGTTGTCGCTGAGGTTCTGGACGATGTCCTTGGTGGACACGTCGTCCAGGAAGTCCGCCACCTCGGCCGGCAGCGCGTTGGGGTGCTCGGCCTTGTAGAGGGCGGCCACTCCGGCGACGTGCGGCGCGGCCATGGACGTACCGTCCAGGGCCACGCTGCCGCCGCCCAGCCTCGCGGAGATGATCTGCTTTCCGGGGGCGTAGATGTCGAGGCAGGTGCCCCAGTTCGAGAAGTCGGTCTCCTGGTCGTAGCGGTCGGTCGCGCCGACCGTCAACACGCGGAGGGCGGAGGCGGGCGAGACCGTGCAGGCGTCGATGTTCGAGTTGCCCGCCGCGATGACCGGCAGCACGCCCCGGTCGGACACGTTGGTGGCGGCGGCGTTCACCGCGACGGACCTGTCACCGCCCAGGGAGGCGTTCAGGACGGCGGGCTGCCGGGCGTTCTGGGCCACCCAGTCGAAGCCCGCGATGATCCCGGACCAGGAGCCCCTGCCGTCGCACCCGAGGACGCGGACGCTGACCAGGCTCGACTTGCGCGCCACCCCGTAGTTCGTGCCGCCGACCGTGCCCGCGACGTGCGTGCCGTGGCCGTTGCAGTCCTGGCCGTTGCGCCCGTCCCCGATCGCGTCGAAGCCGGGCCGCGCACGGCCGTCGCGGAACTCGGGGTGACTGAAGTCGATGCCGGTGTCGAGGATGTAAGCGGTGACGCCCTGGCCGCTTCCGAAGGCGCTGAAGTCGTTGTCGAGCGGCAGGCGCCGCTGGTCGATCCGGTCCAGCCCCCAGGAGTTGGCGGGCGCCTTGGTGCCGGCCCCCGTGGCGGGTACCGGTGGGGCGGTCACCGTCGCGTCCTGTTCCACGGACACCACGCCGCGCGTGACCCGGGCGGCCCTCAGCTGGTTCTCCGTGAGGGTCGTGGCGAAGCCGTTGAGCGCCTGGGTGTAGGTGAACTTCGGCTGCACCCCCACCTCTCTCGCGAAGTTCGTCGGGTCGATGCCCTTCGCGAGGGTCACGATGTAGCTGCCGGGGATGGCGTTTGCTGAGGTGAGCAGCGGCGCCGGGGTCGGCTCCGGCGTGTCGGCGGAGGCGGTGGCGGCCCCCACGGAGGTCAGCGTGAGGAGAGCGGCTGTCGTCAGGCGCGCGGCAAGCAGACGCATGAAGGGAACTCCCTGAAGTGCTGTGGATCGGCGTGGATGAGCCGCGCCCGTCTCCGGCGTATGCCTCCTGGGGGCGGCCCCTTCCTTCATCGGGTTGCTCCCGTCGGAGACTTGAGCCGCCCCCTCCGCCTGGCCGATCGTGCGGCGCTGCTGCGGGAGGCCTGTCACGCATGGTGCAGAAAGGTCATTCCGGGCTCTCGTACGGGGCCTCGTCCCGGGGAAAGACTGCGGAAAGTTCACCCGTACGGGTGGCCCGGGCCGGGTGCCTGACGGCACTGCGGCACTCCGACACCGGGCGCCCGTACGCCGGTCAGGTCAGAGACCGCCGGTGAACAGCAGCTTGTTCGGGCTGGTCCTGCTGATGCTGTTCAGCACGTCCTTGGTCGACTGGTCGTCCAGGAACTCGGCGATCTCCCCCGGGTCCGCACTGGGGTGCGCCTCCTTGTAGAGGGCGGCGACACCGGCGACGTGCGGCGAGGCCATCGACGTGCCGTCGAGGGCCACGCTGCCGCCGCCGAGCTTCGCGGAGACGATGGCCTGGCCGGGGGCGTAGAGGGAGACGCACGGGCCGTAGTTGGAGAAGTCGGTCTCCTCGTCCCACTCGTTGCTCGCGGCCACCGTCAGCACGCGCGGGGCGGACGCCGGCGAGACGTTGCAGGCGTCCCTCGCGTCGTTGCCCGCCGCGACCACGGGCAGCACACCCGCGTCGGAGAGGGCGGTGGCGGCGTTGTTGACCGCGTCCGCCTTGTCGCCGCCCAGCGAGCCGTTGAGGACGGCCGGCTGCTTGGCGTTCCTGGCCACCCAGTCCATGCCGGCGATGATCCCCGACCACGTGCCCCTGCCGTCGCAGCCCAGGACGCGGACGCTGACCAGGTTCGCCTTGCCCGCCACCCCGTACGCCCTGCCCGCCACCGTGCCCGCGACGTGCGTGCCGTGGCCGTTGCAGTCCGCGCCGTTGCGACCGTCGTTGATGGCGTCGAAGCCGAACGTGGCACGCCCGCCGAACTCGTCGTGCCCGTATTCGATCCCGGTGTCGAGGATGTACGCGGTCACCCCGGCGCCGGTGCCGTTGACGGTGAAGCTGTTGTCGAGCGGCAGCTTCTCCTGGTCGATCCGGTCCAGGCCCCACGTGCTCGACGGGGCCCGCATCGCCCCCGGGGCGGTCTTCTTCGGCACGGACTGGACCGAGGCGTCCTCCTCGACCGTCTTCACCCCCAGGCTGTTGCGGACGATCGTCAGCTGCAGCGGGGTCAGCGGGACCGCGAAGCCGCTCATCGCCGAGGTGTAGACAAAGGACGGCTTCAGGCCCAGCTTCTTCGCGACAGCCGCCGCGTCCTGCCCCTTCTCCAGGGTCACGATGTACTGGCCGGGCACCGGGTTGGCGGCGGTGAGCAGCGGCGCCGGGGTGGGCTCCGGGGCCGCGGCGGACGAGGACGCGGTACCGGCGGCGACCGGGACGAGCGACGCGATGAGGGCGGCGGTGGCCAGACGTGCGAGCAGGCGCATGGAAGGAACTCCCTGACGGGGTGGAGGGTCTGCATGGTTGAGCCGCCCCCGCGGCAACGAGTGCTCCTGCGGAGGCGGCCCTCACCTCCATCGGTGCCACCTCGAAACGGCTTGAACCACCGGCCCCACCTGGCCGATCGTCCGGCCGGGCCGTCAGCGCCCCCTGTCGCACAAGCTGCAGAAAGGGTCATCCCCCTGCGGCGTCAAGGGCGCGCCCCGGCCGTACGGTCCGTGGCCGCCGCGACAAGATCACCCGTACGGCCCTCACCCACATCAGGGGGCGCACAGCCGGTGCGCTCCCCGTGCCCCCGCCACACCCCCGCACGTCGTTGACCAGCACGGACGCGCGTGATGACCTCGCCCCATGCGCAACCGTCTGAGCCGAGCCCTGCCCCTGGCCGTCGCCGTACTGGCCGCCGTAGCCGCCCTGCCCGTGTCCGCGGCCACCGCCGCCGCCGCGCACGGGCCTGTGTCCCGCTCGGCCGCCGCCGACCACCCCACGTACATCGTCACCGTGCACCGCGGCCTCGACCCGGCCGCCGTCGCGGACGCCTACGGGATCACCCCGCTGCACGTCTACCGCGACGCGTCGAACGGCTTCGCCGCCCGCCTCTCCCCCGAGCAGGTCGAGTCCCTACGGGCCACCGCGGTCGTGGAGTCCATCGAGCAGGACGGCACGGCGTCCGGCTCCGGGATCTTCTGAGGGCAGGTCGGCGCCGTCGGCGGGTCAGTCTCCTGGCCCCGTACCGACTGGGCCGTCACGCACCCGGCCGCCATTGCCTGGCAGGCCGCGAAGACAGGTGAGCCCGTCACCGTGCTGTCGCTCGATCCGGACTTGTACGAGGGCACCGGCATCCGCCCGCTCAACCCCACCTGAGGGCCGGTCAGAACCTCACGGCAGCACCGGGACCGTCGCCCGGACCGGGTCCCAGCACTGGACGCCGCTCCGCTCAGGCCCCGGCCTAGGCCCGGGCCGGTCCGGGTCCAGGGCCGAGGTCCGGGTCCAGGGCCGAGGTCCGGGTCCAGGGCCGAGGTCCGGGTCCAGGGCCGAGGTCCGGGTCCAGGGCCGAGGTCCGGGCCCACGCCCCCGTTCAGTCCTCCCGGTACACGCGCAGCTGTGAGACCTCGTAGGACATCTCCGTCTGTCCCGGGGCCGGCGCCGGGTGGTATCTCCCGGCGGACACCGAGAGGTTGACGATGAGGTACGCGTGCCAGCCGCGGCCCACACCCCTCCGGTCGCTGAACACCCGCGCGCCGTTGACCCACCAGACGACCGAGTTGCGGCCGAACTCGCACTTCAGGTCCACCCAGGCACCGGCCCGCACCGACGGGTCGCGGTGGTAGCGGTGCGCCTCGCGGACGTGGTTGGACAGCTCCAGCAGATCCGGGTTGTCGGGGTGGTACTCGAAGACGTCGATCTCCTGGCCGCCGTCCCGCCAGGTCCAGATCGCGGGCCAGGCGCCCGTCTCCACCGGCAGCTTGACCCGCGCCTCCAGCACGTCGCCGGTGCGCACCATGAAGCCCTCCTCGCTGCCCTCGGTGGTGAGCAGCCCGGCGTCCCAGTTGCCGTCGGGGCGCAGCGTCGCCCGGAAGACGCCGCCGCGGCTGTAGGCGGGGTCGGCGACGAGGTGGTCGAGCTTGTTGTCCCCCGGGTTGACCGGGCCGCCGTCGGGATAGGCCCAGGAGCGGCCGGCGACCCACTGGTCGGACGAGGCGAAGTCGGCGGTGAAGACGGGGGCGCGGCGGGGCCTGAACGGCGCCGGGCCCCCGCCGGTCCGTGGGGAGAGGCGGCGGGTCAGGCGCCGCAGCCATCCGAGCGTTTCCGAGACCATGCCTGTGCTGTGCCCGGCGGGAACCGGCCCAACCTCCGGTTATCGCTCTGGGTCATCGCACGACTGCGTTCAGTGGGCGGAGGCGTGCGCCGCGCGCACGAAGGCGCGGATCAGCTCGGGGGACTTCACCCCGCGCTCCCGTTCGACCCCGCTGGACACGTCCACGCCCCAGGCGCCGGTGGTCCGCAGGGCCTCGCCGACGTTCTCCGGGGTCAGCCCGCCCGCCAGCAGCCAGTGGCCCCGCGGCGCGGTGAACTCCGCCGAGCCCCAGTTCCAGGGCTTGCCGGAGCCGGGGTCGGGGGCGTCCAGGAGCAGCAGGTCCTCGCCGTACTCCCCGCAGCGCTCGACGTGCTCGGCGGTGGCCCGCAGCAGGGTCCGGCCGGGGGCGCGCAGCTCCTCGTAGTACTCGGGCCCCTCCTCCCCGTGCAGCTGTACGCCGCGCACGCCGCTCTCCTCCGCGAAGCGCCGCACCTCCGCCACCGGCTGCCCCCGGAACACCCCGACGGTCAGCACCCCGGCCGGCACCCGCCCGGCCAGCTCCCGGGCCAGGCCGGCCCCGACGGTCCGCGGGCTGCCGGGCGCGAAGACGAACCCGACGGCATCGGCCCCGGCCTCCACGGCCACGTCGACGTCGTGGGCGGTCTTCAGCCCGCAGATCTTGACGAAGGGTCCACTGCTCTCACTCATGCCCCGAGTCAACCAAACCCGCCCCCCGACCGCCGCCCCGTCCCAACAACCGGGCACGCACCCCGCCCCGGCACTAGCCTGGTGGGGCACGGGCTCAGCACAGCACGCACAGCACGCCATGCGGAGGAAATGACGGTGACCACCATGACCGAGCGGGCCACCCCCATAGACACGCTGTCGGCGCCTCCGACCTTCGAGGACCTCCTGCGCACCGTCGAGGAGCTGAACACGCCAGACGGCTTCAAGGCCGAGCTCATCCGGGGGAAGATCGTCGTGTCACCGTGGTCCAAGCTGCGTGACGTCCGCCCCATGCGCGCACTGCGCCGGCAGCTGGAGGCCAAAGCACCGGCGGGGCACATTGTCGAGACTTCACCGGTCCTCTTCCAGTTCCCGGAGGCCGGCCGCGCGTACGGCCCCGACCTCTTCGTCGCGGACGAATCCGCCTTCGACGCGGACGGCCGCCACGCGGACGGGACGGCCCTGTCGCTGGTCGCCGAGTTCACGTCCGTCTCCACGAAGGACGCGGACTGGAACGAGAAGCTGGACGTCTACGGCCGGCTCGTCCCCGTCTACCTGGTCGTCGACATGCAGGACGCGGAGATCACCTGCTTCCACGACCCGTCCCCGCACGGCTACCGCTCCCGGACGACGGTGTCCTTCGGCGAGGCACTGCACGTCCCGGCACCCTTCGACTGCGCCCTCGACACCACGTTCTGAACGGCGGGCCACCCCTCATGAACCACACCCGCTGGAAGCTGGACCGGGAGCGGAAGGCCGCGCAGGGCTACCGCGAGTCCGCCGAGGTCGAAGCCGAGCGGGCGGAGATCCGGCTGGCGATGGCCTTCGCGAAGGCCATCTACGACCGGCGCAAGGCGCTGGGGCTCTCCCAAGCCGAGCTGGCGGCGCGGGCCGGGCTCACGCAGGCGAAGATCTCCCGGGTGGAGGGGGCGGACGCGGTGCCCACGCTTCCCCTGCTGCGCCGCCTCGCGCACGCCCTGGACGCGTCCTTGAACATCGCCCTGGGCGCGGACCACGAAGAGGTCGTCTTCGTCGCGCGCCCCGCCGCCTGAGACGGCCCCGCGAACGCCCGAGGGCGGCACCCCCTCCGTCAGGAGAGGGTGCCGCCCTCGGTTCGAGAACAGCCGATCAGCCAGGGGCCGATCAGAAGTCCATGTCACCGCCCGGCATGCCGCCGCCCGCGGGGGCACCGGCCTTCTCGGGCTTGTCGGCGATGACGGCCTCGGTGGTGAGGAAGAGGGCCGCGATGGACGCCGCGTTCTGCAGGGCGGAGCGGGTGACCTTCGCCGGGTCGATGATGCCCTCGGCGATCATGTCCACGTACTCGCCGGTCGCGGCGTTCAGGCCCCAGCCCACGGTGAGGTTGCGGACCTTCTCCACGACGACGCCACCCTCGAGACCACCGTTGACGGCGATCTGCTTCAGCGGGGCCTCGAGCGCGAGCTTCACGGCGTTGGCGCCGGTCGCCTCGTCACCCGACAGGTCGAGCTTCTCGAAGACCGAGGAGGCCTGGAGCAGGGCCACGCCACCACCGGCGACGATGCCCTCCTCGACGGCCGCCTTCGCGTTGCGAACGGCGTCCTCGATGCGGTGCTTGCGCTCCTTGAGCTCGACCTCGGTCGCGGCACCGGCCTTGATGACGGCCACGCCGCCGGCCAGCTTCGCGAGGCGCTCCTGGAGCTTCTCGCGGTCGTAGTCCGAGTCGGAGTTCTCGATCTCGGCGCGGATCTGGTTGACGCGACCCTGGACCTGGTCGCTGTCGCCCGAACCGTCGACGATCGTGGTCTCGTCCTTGGTGATGACGACCTTGCGGGCGCGGCCGAGCAGGTCGAGACCGGCGTTCTCCAGCTTGAGGCCGACCTCCTCGGAGATGACGGTGCCACCGGTGAGGATGGCGATGTCGCCGAGCATGGCCTTGCGGCGGTCACCGAAGCCCGGGGCCTTGACGGCGACGGACTTGAAGGTGCCACGGATCTTGTTGACGACCAGGGTCGACAGGGCCTCGCCCTCGACGTCCTCGGCGATGATCAGCAGCGGCTTGCCGGACTGCATGACCTTCTCCAGGAGCGGCAGCAGGTCCTTGACCGAGCCGATCTTGGAGTTGACGATCAGGATGTACGGGTCGTCGAGCGACGCCTCCATACGCTCCATGTCGGTGGCGAAGTACGCCGAGATGTAGCCCTTGTCGAAGCGCATGCCCTCGGTGAGCTCAAGCTCCAGACCGAAGGTCTGGGACTCCTCGACGGTGATGACGCCTTCCTTGCCGACCTTGTCCATGGCCTCGGCGATGAGCTCGCCGATCTGGGTGTCGGCGGCGGAGATGGAGGCCGTGGAAGCGATCTGCTCCTTGGTCTCGACATCCTTGGCCTGGGCGAGCAGGGCGGCGGAGACGGCCTCGACGGCCTTCTCGATACCACGCTTGAGGGCCATCGGGTTGGCGCCGGCGGCTACGTTGCGCAGGCCCTCGCGGACGAGCGCCTGGGCGAGCACGGTGGCGGTGGTCGTACCGTCGCCGGCGACGTCGTCCGTCTTCTTGGCGACTTCCTTGACCAGCTCGGCGCCGATCTTCTCGTACGGGTCCTCGAGCTCGATCTCCTTGGCGATGGAGACACCATCGTTGGTGATCGTGGGGGCGCCCCACTTCTTCTCAAGGACGACGTTGCGACCCTTGGGGCCAAGGGTGACCTTGACGGCGTCGGCGAGCTGGTTCATCCCACGCTCGAGACCGCGCCGGGCCTCCTCGTCGAACGCAATGATCTTGGCCATCTGAAGTGGTCCTCCCGGACAGGGGTGGATTGCTCCGGACCGCGCCCGCGCCCGCGACGGACGGCCTGCGTGCCCGGCGGTTCCTTCCCGCCGGACCCTGCGGGCCTCACCGACCCGGTCCTCGTTTGGTAGCACTCTCACTTGGAGAGTGCTAACGCCAATGATTAGCACTCGACCCCCGCGAGTGCAAGCGGCTTCGGGCAACGCCCGGTGAAGACACAGGCGGGACACGGGTCGTCAGGCCACGACGCACGAGGGGCCCGCATCCCGTGTCCAGGATGTGGGCCCCTCGTGCGTGTGTGGAACGTAGAACACAGTGCGTGGGCGGTCGATCGCGCCAGGACTAGCCGAGTGCGAGCTTGACCATGTCCGCCTGCGGACCCTTCTGGCCCTGCGAGATCTCGAACTCGACCCGCTGACCCTCTTCAAGGGTGCGGTACCCGTCCATCTGGATGGCGCTGTAGTGGACGAACACATCCGCACCACCGTCGACCGCGATGAAGCCGTAGCCCTTCTCCGCGTTGAACCACTTGACGGTGCCCTGAGCCATGCCTAACTCCCCTATTACTGGCCCTTGCGCAGGAACGCACTTCGCGCTCCCGGGTCATCACTTGCGTCGGAACGCGTCGACCGAGGCTGAATGTATCTGCGCGAGTGCTGTCTGCAACAGGTCAATCCGACGAGAATTCTGGACACCCAGAAACATTGAAAAAGAGTGAAAATTTGGCATATCGCAGGGCAACTCGGGCCAGGCATATTGCGCCAAAGCCCCATACCGCACTTGCACATTGACCCGATGTCGACCCTCACGCGGCCCGTTCATATGCGGCGGGCAAGAACAGCGGAGGGGACTTCCCCAACTCTACCGCGCCCAATCAAGCAGAATTGCCCCCTCCGCTTGTTAGCGGAGGGGGCAATTACGGTTTTCGCGTGTCACCTACGGGAAGGTCAGCCGCCCGCGACGGCCGGGATGATCGAGACGCCCGCACCGTCCGGGGTCGCGGCCTCCAGCCCGCCCTCGAAACGCACGTCGTCGTCGTTCACGTAGACGTTGACGAAGCGGCGCAGCTTGCCCTGGTCGTCCAGGACGCGCGCGGCGATGCCCGGGTGGCTCTTCTCCAGGGACTCGATGACCTCGGCCAGGGTCGCGCCCTCGGCGGGGACCTCGGCCTTGCCGCCGGTGTAGGTGCGCAGGATGGTGGGGATGCGGACGTTGACGCTCATGGCGCTACTGCCTTTCCGGTAGGGCGGAGGAGAAGTGGTCAGGCCAGGCCGGCGGCGCGGAACGCGTCCAGGCTCGGGCGGATGGTGGCGGTCTGCCCGCTCTCCGCGGCCACCGCCTCCAGGGTCTTGAGACCGTCACCGGTGTTCAGGACCACCGTGGTCAGCGCCGGGTCGAGCTGCCCGTTCTCGATGAGCTTCTTCGTCACGCCGACGGTCACGCCGCCCGCGGTCTCGGCGAAGATGCCCTCGGTCTGCGCGAGGATCTTGATGGCCTCGACGACCTGCTCGTCGGTGACGTCCTCGACGAAGCCGCCGGTGCGCCGCGCGATGTCCAGGACGTACGGGCCGTCCGCCGGGTTGCCGATGGCCAGCGACTTGGCGATGGTGTTCGGCTTCTGCGGGCGGACCACGTCGTGTCCGGCCTTGAAGGCGGTCGACACCGGGGAGCAGCCCTCGGCCTGGGCGCCGAAGATCTTGTAGGGCTTGTCCTCGACGAGGCCGAGCTTGATCAGCTCCTGCAGACCCTTGTCGATCTTCGTCAGCTGCGAGCCGGACGCGATCGGGATCACGATCTGGTCGGGCAGCTGCCAGCCGAGCTGCTCGCAGATCTCGTACGCCAGGGTCTTGGAGCCCTCGCCGTAGTACGGACGCAGGTTGACGTTGACGAAGCCCCAGCCCTCGCCCAGCGGGTCGCCGATGAGCTCGGAGCAGAAGCGGTTGACGTCGTCGTAGTTGCCCTCGATGCCGACCAGGTCGCCGCCGTACACACCGGCCATGACGACCTTGCCCTGCTCCAGGTCGTGCGGGATGAACACGCAGGAGCGGAAACCGGCCCGGGCGGCCGCGGCGCCGACGGCGCCGGCCAGGTTGCCGGTGGAGGAGCAGGACAGGGTGGTGAAGCCGAAGGCGCGGGCGGCCTCGACGGCGATGGCCACGACGCGGTCCTTGAAGGAGTGCGTCGGGTTGCCGGAGTCGTCCTTGACGTAGAGCTTGCCGGTGACGCCGAGCTCCTTGGCCAGGTTGGCCGCGTCCACGAGCTTGGTGAAGCCGGGGTTCAGGCTGGGCTTGGAGGCCACGTCCGCGGGGACGGGCAGCAGCGGGGCGTAGCGCCAGATGTTGTTCGGGCCGGCCTCGATCGCGGCACGCAGGGCCTCGGGGTTCCCGGTGGGAAGGTCGTAGGCGACTTCCAGAGGTCCGAAGCACTCGGCGCACGCGAAGATGGGACCGAGCTCGAAGCGGGTACCGCACTCACGACAGGAAAGGCCGGTGGCGGGTCCCAGGTCGACAGAAACCTGGTCGGCAGAGGTGGCGACAGTCTGTGCAGCCATGATGGCGAGGCCCTTTCTCCTCATCTTCCCCATGGCGCACTTCGCCATGAGACGGAATTGGCACCTTCCCTAGCCGGGGACCTCGCTGATGTCGCTGACGTACGCGATCGCGAGACCGACTGGAGGGTTGCCGGGGCTTCAACGGGCCGTGTCCCTCTGCCCCTCTGGATGAGCGGTATGGCACCGGGCCGCGCGCTCTATGGCGCGCCCGGGCGTTTGTGCGCGAGGACCCCCGACATGCGATGGTCCTTCGCGTTGTTCAAGACTGTAACCGAAGGCCCCGTGTGGTTGAGACAACCGTCCGAACCGCGAGATGGATCTCAATGGGGTCAAACCGCCGAACGGCAGGGAGTGCTGAAAGTGCTGGAAGAGGTGGAGCGCTGGCTGGCCGACCGCTCCTGGTCCGCCGCTGACCGACCGCTCGACCAGCTGCTGGAGCGGAAACGGGCAGCCGGCACCACGGTCAGCGTGGTGCTGCCCGCGCTCGACGAGGAGGCCACCGTCGGCGCCATCGTCGAGGTGATCCGGCGCGAGCTGATCGAGGGACTGCCGGTCCCGCTGGTGGACGAGCTGGTCGTCATCGACTCGGGCTCCACCGACCGCACGGCCGAGGTCGCGGCGAAGGCGGGCGCCCGGGTGGTGCACCGCGACGAGATACTGCCGCGAATACCCGCACTGCCCGGCAAGGGCGAGGTGCTGTGGCGCTCGCTGCTGGCCACCACCGGGGACGTGATCTGCTTCGTCGACGCCGACCTGCGGGACTTCTCCTCCGCCTTCGTCTCCGGGATCGTCGGACCGCTGCTGACCGACCCGGACGTGCAGTTCGTGAAGGCGATGTACGACCGCCCGCTCGGCGACGCCCCCGGCCAGGGCGGCAGGGTGACCGAGCTCGTCGCCCGCCCGCTCCTCAACCTCCACTGGCCGCAGCTGGCCGGATTCGTACAGCCGCTGGGCGGCGAGTACGCCGTGCGCCGCGGCCTGCTGGAGCGGCTGCCGTTCCCCGTCGGGTACGGCGTCGAGCTGGGCCTGCTGGTGGACGCCCTGCACACGGTCGGCCTGGACGCCCTGGCCCAGGTGGACGTCGGGGTACGGCTCCACCGCCACCAGGGCGGGCAGGCGCTGGGCCGGATGGCCGCGGCGATCTACCGCACCGCGCAGGTGCGGCTCTCGCGCGGGCACCTCGTACGGCCGGAACTGACGCAGTTCGAGCGGGGGCCGGACGGGTTCGTGCCCCGGACGTACCCGGTGGACACCGAGGAGCGGCCGCCGATGGCGGGCATCAAGGAGTACGCGCACCGCCGCGTGGCATGACGATTGTGGACGTTTGAGCGAGCGCGGGCCGGGCTAGGTTGGCCGCATGGCTTCTCAGGTACTCGTTGCAGCGAACCGCGGCCCGCTCTCCTACGCCCTCTCCGACGACGGCACCCTCGGTGCCCGGCGCGGCGGGGGCGGTCTCGTCTCCGGCCTCTCCGCCGCGCTGGCACAGCAGCCGGAGGCGCTGTGGATCTGCGCGGCGCTGTCGGAGGCGGACCGGGAGGCGGTCCGGCGGGGGGTGGCCGAGCCGGGTGTCCGGATGCTGGACATCGATCCCACGGTGTACGACGACGCGTACAACGGCATCGCGAACTCGGTGCTCTGGTTCACCCACCACCACCTGTACGACATCCCGCGCGAGCCGGTCTTCGACGCGCGGTTCCGGCGGCAGTGGGAGTCGTACACCGCCTACAACCAGGCCTTCGCCGAAGCCCTCGCCGAGGAGGCGGCCGACGGGGCCCGGGTCCTGGTGCAGGACTACCACCTGGCCCTGGTCCCGGGCGCGCTGCGCGCACTGCGGCCGGACCTGCGGATCGCCCACTTCACGCACACCCCGTGGGCCTCGTTCGAGTTCATGCGCATGCTTCCGGACGACGTCCGGGGGCAGCTGGTGTGGGGGATGCTCGGGGCGGACCTGCTGGGCTTCCACGCGTGGCGGTGGTCGGCGAACTTCATCAGCGGCGCGACCACCGACGACGCGACCGGCGTGGCGGACGGGTACATGCCCTCCGGGACGCCGGAGCGCGGGGTGTGGCACCGCAGGATCGTCCCGGGCGGCAAGAACGGGTACGGCGAGAAGCGGTTCACCGACGTCCGGCAGTTCCCCCTCGGCGTGGACGCGGACGAGCTGCGGGCGCTCGCCCACCGGCCGGAGGTCGACGAGAAGCTGGCGCAGCTGCGGGCGGAGGTCGGGGACCGCAAGACGATCGTCCGCGTGGACCGCACGGAGCTGTCGAAGAACATCCTGCGGGGCCTGCTGGCGTACCGGGAGCTGCTCACCGTCCACCCCGAGTGGCGGGGCCGGGTCGTGCACCTGGCCTCCGCGTACCCCTCGCGGCAGGACCTGGCGGTGTACCGGGCGTACACGGAGTCGGTGCGGGAGCTGGCGGCGGAGATCAACGCGGAGTTCGGGACGGCGGACTGGCAGCCGGTGCTGGTGTCCGTGAAGGACGACTTCACGCGCTCGCTGGCCGCCTACCGGCTGGCGGACGTGGCGCTGGTCAACCCGGTGCGGGACGGGATGAACCTGGTGGCGAAGGAGATCCCGGTGGTGTCGGAGGCGGGGTGCGCGCTGGTGCTGTCCACCGGGGCGGGGGCCTGCGAGGAGCTCCAGAAGGACGCGCTGACGGTGAACCCGTTCGACGTGACGCAGACGGCGGAGGCGTTGCACGCGGCGCTGTCCATGCCGGCCGATGAGCGGGCGGAGCGGACGAAGCGCCTTGCCGCTGCCGCGACCGCCCTGCCCCCGTCGGCCTGGTTCACGGCCCAGCTGGATGCCCTGTCCTAGCCTGCGGCCCTGCTCCCTGGGGCTCCGCCGGTACGGCTCCCGCCGGGCCGCCCTCGCCAGCGGGGCCTGGCGGGCCGCCGCTGCGCGGAGCTGCTCCCCGCCCCGCCCTTCCACCGTTTCCTGGGGCTCCGCCCCAGACCCCGCGCCTCAAACGCCGGCGAGGCTGGAATTGCCCGACCGGCGGCATCAGCCAAAAACCAGCCCCGCCGGCGTTTGAGGCGCGGGGGTCCGGGGGCCGGCCCCCGGCAGCGGCGCCGCACACGCAGACGGACCGGTCAGGAGCGGACGGCCTTGGCCAGGTCGGCCAGGAAGGCGGCCACCGCGCCGGGGCCCGGCAGGACGAGGTCGGCCCGGGCGGCGAGTTCCGGGACCTCCGCCGAGCCGCTGCACACCAGCAGCCCCGGCAGGCCGTCGGTGCGCCGCTTCTCGACGGCGGCGAAGGCGGCGAGGTCACCCAGGTCGTCCCCCGCGTACAGCACCGACTCCGCGCCCGTCTCCGCGAGGAACTCCGTCAGGGCGACCCCCTTGTCCGTGCCCGGCGGCCGCAGCTCCAGTACGGCCCGGCCCGGCTCGACCATCAGCCCGTGGCGCGCGGCCAGCTCGGCCAGGGGTTCGCGCAGGGCCGCGAAGGCCGCGTCGGGGTCCTCGGCCCGGCGGGTGTGGACGGCCAGCGCCCGGCCCTTCTCCTCGATCCAGGTGCCCCGCCAGGCCCCGATCGACTCCAGGAACCCCGGCAGCTCGGCCCGTACCGCCGCCACCCCTGGGTGCTCGGCGGGGGCTTGGACGGTCCCGGTGACGGCGTCCCAGCGCTCGGCCCCGTAGTGGCCGAGGACCACCAGGTGTTCGAGTCCGGCGACCCCGGCGAAGCCCCCGTAGCGGACGGCGACGCCCGCCGGCCGGCCGGTGATCACGGCCACGGAGGCCACTTCGGGGGCCAGCGCGGCGAGGGCGGGCACGGCTCCCGGGTGGGCGCGGGCCTGGTCCGGGTCGGGGACGATGTCGGCGAGGGTGCCGTCGAAGTCGAGGGCGACCACGGACCGGCGGGGTGCGCGGAGCAGGGCTTCGAGTCCCTCGCGTCCGGCTGCGGTGACGGGCATCGGCAAGTCGTGCGGATGGCTCCCCATACGGATGACCCTAACGGCCCAGCGGCACGACGGCTACGGCGCGGACCGCGCCCGCCGCGGGCGGCACGCGCCCGTCACCTGCGGGCCCGCTGGGCCTCACGGATGCGCCGCAGCCGGTTCACGGTGCCCGGCGCGTGGGCCAGCGCGCGGGGGTCGTCCATGAGCACGTTGAGCAGCTGGTAGTAGCGGACGGGGGTCATCCCCAGCCCTTCGCGTATGGCCCGTTCCTTGGCTCCGGGGCCGGGCCAGGTACGTCCCTCGTACGCGAGCACCGCGGCCTCCGTGGCCGTCAGCTGCCCGTCGTCCGTCATACCGCCAGATTAACGCCGCCCACCGACACCGGCCCGGGCGGTGGTGGCCGCCCCGGGCCGGGCGCGGGCCGGGCGCAGGCCGGCGCGGGCCGGCGCGGGCCGCGGGGGTCCGTACGGGTCTGCACGTCAGTGCGTCAGCGCGGGTCGGCCGCCCGCGCCGCCGTCGCGATCTCTTCGAGCACCTTCGCCGGCTGCCCGCCCGGCTGGACGGTCTTGCCGATGTTCTGCTTGATGTCCTCGCTCACGCCCGCCCAGGACTTCTTGCCGACCGGGTACAGCTTGGACTTCGGCAGGGCCGCCAGGAAGGTCTTCAGCTGCGGGACCGCCCCGCCCGTCCCGTCCTCCATGGCCCGGTAGCCGCTGGTGGTGACGGGCAGCAGGTCGTAGGTCTGGGTGAAGGCCGTCACGTTCTTCGCCTCGTACAGGTAGTCCAGGAACTTGCCGGACTCGGTCTTGTGGCCGTTCTTGAAGGCCATCACCCAGTCCGCGACGCCCATCGCCGGCTGCTCGGTCCCGTCGGAGGTGGGCAGGGTGACCATGCCGAACTTCACGCCCTTGCCCGCGGCCTGCTTGAGCAGCGTCGGGTGGCCGTTGAGCATGCCGACCTCGCCGCGCGTGAAGGCGTCGAAGGCGGCCTGGCGGTCCAGCTTGCCCGGCTCGACCGGGCCGGTCAGCCCCTGGCCGACCATCTTGTCGCGCAGGAACTCCAGCGTCTTGACGTTGTCGGGCGAGTCGATGGAGTAGGCCTCTTCGTTGTCGGTGTAGCCGCCACCGCCCGCCAGCATCCACATCATGGTCTCGGCCTGTGCCTCCTCGCGGCCCAGCGGCAGCGCGAAGGGGGTCTGGACGCCGGCGCCCTTGAGCTTCTTCGCGGCGGCCTCCAGCTCCGCCCAGCTCTTGGGCTGCCAGGGGGTCTTCCCGTCCTTGGGGACGACCCCCGAGTCCGCGAGCAGCTTCTCGTTGTAGAAGAGCAGCCGGGTGCTGGCCACGAAGGGCATGCCGTACTGGATCCGCTTGACCTTGCCCGCCTCGGCGAGCGGTCCGAGGAAGTCGGCCTCCGTCTTCACGGAGAGCAGCTCGTCCACGGAGTACAGCTTGCCCTCGGCCGCGTAGTCGGCGTAGGCGCCGATCTGCGCGATGTCGGGGGCCTTGCCCGCCTTGACCATCTCGGCGACCTTGGCGTCGACCTCGGACCAGTTGTAGACGCTGACCTCGACCTTGATGCCGGGGTGGTCCTTCTCGAAGGTGTCGGTGAGGCCCTTCCAGTACGTCGCCGACGAGTTCTGCGGATTGTCCCCGTAGTCGGCCGCCACGACCCGCAGGGTCACCTCGTTGTCCCCGGTGAGTCCGCCGAGGGCTCCGCAGCCGGTCAGCGTCACGGCGGTCAGGCACAGCGCGGCGCCGGACGCGGCCAGCCTCAGGTAACGGCCCTTCACAGTTCTCCATCCACCCCTTGTTGTACGTACGATCCACGTAAGGTCTACACCACTTTGGCGGCGCGTCCACATCCGGATCCGGTCCGTGCCCGGTTCGCGCCCGGACCTTGGCCCCGGATTTGTATGGCCACTCAACAATCCCTCCCAATGGACTAGACCTTTCCACGCCGAGCACGCGAGACTGTCCCCTGTGAAACCCGTGAAACACGTCATCGCCCTCGATGTGGGCGGCACCGGGATGAAGGCCGCCCTGGTCGCCGCCGACGGCACCCTGCTCCACGAGGCGCGCCGCGCCACCGGCCGCGAGCGGGGCCCCGACGCCGTCGTCGAGACGATCCAGGACTTCGCCGCCGAACTCCTCGACACCGGCCGCGAGCGCTTCGGGCGGACCGCCTCCGCCGCCGGGGTCGCCGTCCCCGGCATCGTCGACGCCGAGACCGGGACCGCCGTCTACGCGGCGAACCTGGGCTGGCGCGACGTCCCGATGCGCGAGCTGCTCAGCAGACGCCTCGGCGGCATCCCGGTGGCCCTCGGCCACGACGTGCGCACGGGCGGCCTCGCCGAGGGCCGCATCGGGGCCGGCCGCGGCGCCGACCGCTTCCTCTTCGTGCCGCTGGGCACCGGCATCGCCGGAGCCATCGGCATCGCCGGCCGCATCGAGGCGGGCGCCCACGGCTACGCGGGCGAGATCGGGCACATCGTGGTCCGCCCCGGCGGCCCCGCCTGCGGCTGCGGTCAGCACGGCTGCCTGGAGACCCTCGCCTCCGCCTCCGCCGTCAGCCGCGCCTGGGCCGCCGCCTGCGGGGACCCCGACGCGGACGCCGCGGACTGCGCCAAGGCCGTCGAGGACGGCGACGCGCGCGCCCGCGAGGTCTGGCTGGCCGCGGTCGGCGCCCTCGCCGACGGGCTGGTCACCGCGATCACCCTGCTGGACCCGCGCACTCTGATCATCGGTGGCGGGCTCGCCGAGGCGGGGGAAACCTTGTTCACACCACTACGGAAGGCCGTCGAGGAGCGCGTGACGTTCCAGCGGCTCCCCCACATCGTTCCGGCGGCCCTCGGGGACACCGCCGGATGCCTGGGCGCAGGGCTGCTCGCCTGGGACCTACTCGCCACGGAGGTACCTGCCTGATGTCCGGAAGCGCGCACAGCACTGTTCTCTCCGGCGCCAGGGTGGTGCTGCCCACCGGAACCGTGGCCAACGGCCGGGTCATCGTCGAGGGCGACCGCATCGCCGGCAGCGCCCGCGAGGGCGCGCGGGTCATCGACCTGACCGGGCACTGGATCGTCCCCGGCTTCGTGGACATGCACAACCACGGCGGCGGCGGCGCCTCCTTCACCTCCGGCACCGCCGAGGAGATCCTCAAGGGCGTACGGACCCACCGCGAGCACGGCACCACCACCCTGGTCGCCTCCACCGTCACCGGGGACCTCGCCGAACTCGCCCGGCGCGCCGGGCTGCTCGCCGAACTGACCCAGCAGGGCGAGATCGCCGGCATCCACTTCGAGGGCCCCTTCATCAACCCCTGCCGCAAGGGCGCCCACGAGGAGACCCTGCTGCGCGACCCCGACCCGGCGGAGGTCCGCAAGCTGGTCGACGCCTCGCACGGCGCCGCCCGCATGTTCACCCTGGCCACCGAACTGCCGGGCGGCCTGGACTCCGTAAGGCTGCTGGCCGAGCACGGGGTGATCGCCGCGATCGGGCACACGGACTCCACGTACGAGCAGACGCGCGAGGCCATCGACGCGGGCGCGACCGTGGCCACCCACCTCTACAACGCCATGCCCGGCATGGAACACCGCGCCCCGGGGCCCATCGCGGCGCTGCTGGAGGACGAGCGGATCACCGTCGAGCTGATCAACGACGGCACCCACCTGCACCCGGCCATGCTGGAGCTGGCCTTCCACCACGCGGGCGCGCACCGCGTGGCGCTGATCACCGACGCGATGGACGCGGCCGGGTTCGGCGACGGGACCTACCGCCTCGGCCAGCTGGAGGTCGAGGTCAAGCAGGGCGTGGCCCGGCTCGTCGAGGGCGGCTCCATCGCGGGCTCGACCCTGACCCTGGACACCGCCTTCAAGCGCTCGGTCACCCTCGACAAGCTGCCGGTGGAGTCCGTGGTGCAGGCGATCTCCGCCAACCCGGCCAAGCTGCTGGGCCTCTACGACCGGATCGGCTCGCTGGAGCCCGGCAAGTACGCGGACCTCGTCGTCCTCGACGCCGAGTTCGAGATCCGGGGCGTCATGCGGCACGGCGAATGGATCGTCAGCCCGCCCGCCCGGGCGGCGATCTGACGGCCAAGCGGCTGTAAGCGGCCGAGCGGCCGGCCCCAGGACTGGGCCGACCGCTTTCCGTTTGGCATGATCCCGGCAGCGACAGACCCGGGGGAGCCCATGATCCTGACCGTGACGCTCAACAGCGCGCTCGACGTCACGTACCGCGTGCCGCGGCTGCGCCCGCACGCCTCTCACCGGGTCAGCGCCGTCGGCGAACGCCCCGGCGGCAAGGGGATCAACGTCGCACGGGTCCTGGCCGCGCTCGGCCACCCGGTGACCGCGACCGGCTTCGCGGGCGGCCCGGCCGGCTCCCTCGTACGGGAACTGCTGGCCGCCTCCCCCGGGGTGGTCGACGCCCTGGTCCCCTGCGCGGGCACCACCCGCCGCACCGTCGCCGTCGTCGACGAGGCCTCGGGCGACACGACCCAGTTCAACGAGCCCGGACCGCTGATCAGCGCCGAGGAGTGGGCCGCGTTCCTGGCCCGGTACGCGGACCTGCTGGCCGGGGCCCGCGCGGTGGCCCTGTGCGGCAGCCTCCCGCCCGGCGTACCGGTGGGCGCCTACGCGGTCCTCGTACGGGCCGCCCGCGCGGCCGGGGTCCCGGTCCTGCTGGACACCAGCGGCGAGGCCCTGCGCCGCGGCGTCGCCGCCCGGCCCGAGATGATCAAGCCGAACGCCGCCGAACTGGCCGAGCTGACCGGCTCCCGCGACCCGCTCCCCGCCACCCGCGACGCCCGCCGCCGGGGCGCCCACGCGGTGGTCACCTCACTGGGCCCGGACGGCCTGCTGGCCGCCACCGCCCAGGGCACCTGGCGGGCGGCCCCGCCCCGCGCCCTGTCCGGCAACCCCACCGGGGCCGGTGACTCCGCGGTCGCCGGACTGCTGTCGGGCCTGGTGGAGGGGCTGGACTGGCCGGACCGCCTGGCCCGCGCGGTCGCCCTCTCGGCGGCCACGGTCGCCGCCCCCGCGGCGGGAGACTTCGACCCCCGCACCTACGAGGAGGTACGGGGGTCGGTGAAGGTGACGGCGGCTCAGTAGCCCGCCGCGGGACGGGCGTTGCCCGCCGTCCGCGTTGCCCTGAGGGGTCGGCCTGTCAGCGTTCGGCTGTCAGCGTTCTGCCCTGTCAGCGTTCTGCCCTGTCAGCGTCGGCCGTCAGAGTTCGGCCGTCAGCGCTTCTCCAGCACGAACTGGTCGATGGCCGCGTCGCACGAGTTCCCCTGCTCGCAGGAGATCCTGATCGTGTTCGTGCCCTTCTTGAGGTTGACGTAGGCGTAGGTGTTGGTCCAGCCCTTGGCCCAGTCGCCCTCGGCGGCCTTCGCGAAGTTCTTCATGTTGAGCGCACGGTTCTGCGCGTTCCCGTTGACCGTCAGCGTCGTGTTGGCGTCCTTGCCCGGCACCCCGTAGAACATCCGGAAGGTGTACTCGCCGTCCTTGGGCACCTCCACGGTCCAGGTGACGGCCGCGCCGACCTGGTTGAAGTTGCCGACGTACTGCCCGCCCGCGCTCTTCGCGCCCGGCACCGCGCTCAGCAGCGCCGCACCGCCCGTCAGGTCCATCCCCGCGCCCGAGGCGTCAGCCTTCGGCAGCGGGGCCTCAGAGGGCTGCGGAGAGCCGCTCGGGGGCGGGCTGGCGGGGTTCTGCGGGGCCGACGACTGGTTCGGGTTGTCGTCCGCCTGGTTCTTGCCGCCCTTTTCCTTGCCGTCGCCCCCGAAGGCCAGGGCCGCGCCGATACCGATCGCGACGGCCGCGACCACCGCCACGGCCGCGATGAGCAGGCCCTTGCGGCTGGAGCCGCCACCGCCGCCGTGACCGCCGTGGCCGCCGGCGTGCGACATGGTCTGGGTCTGGTGCTGCGGGAGCTGCTGCTGCGGAACGCCGTAGCCGCCCGCCTGGAGCGCCTCGGGAGCCTGGTACTGGGCCTGGTAGGGGGGCTGCGGGGCAGGACCCGGCTGCTGGGGGACGGGGCCGCGCTGGCCGCCGTACGTCCGCTCACCGACCGTGCGCACCTGGTGGTGCGAGGTACGGGGAACACCCGGCTGCGGGCCGGAATGACCACCGGCCGCGGGGCCCGGATAGCCGTATCCACCACCCGAAGCGGGCGGGGTGGCTCCGGCCGCCTGGCCGTCCGCGTAGAGATACCCGAACGGATCATCGTCCTCGGGCTTGTTCGCCCCACCGTGCGGGCCGTTGTTCGCGGGCGTCGTCATCGCAGGTCACTCCTTTCGACCCCCGGGAGCCTACCCCGAACACGTGCACCCCCGGGCGGCCGATCGGCTCAGCCGGCCCGCCGGTGCGCCTTGGACCGGGACCGCTTCTCGATGTACATGCGCTGGTCGGCGGAGCGCAGCACCTCGTCCGCGGACATCCCGCAGCTGGCCCAGCCGATGCCGAAACTGGCACCGACACGCACCGCACGGCCGTCCACGCGGATCGGCGGGATGATCGCGTTGCGCAGCCGGACCGCCAGGTCGGCGGCGTCCGCCGCGCCCAGACCGTCGGCCAGGACCACGAACTCGTCACCACCCAGCCGGGCGACGGTGTCACCGTCCCTGACGCAGGTGGTCAGCCTGCGGGCCACCTCGATCAGGACCGCGTCACCCGTGTGGTGACCGAACCGGTCGTTGATCGACTTGAAGCCGTCGAGGTCGCAGAAGAGCACCGCGAGCCCCTTCGTCCCGTCGTCGATGTCACTCGCGGGCGCCACCGTGTGCACGTGGTGGTCGTAGGGGCCGTCCGCCTGCGCGGGCACCCCTCCGGGGAACTCGAAGGGGTCGTGCCCGGCGTAGCGGTCCGGGCCGTCGGGTTGAAAGCCGTGCTCACCCGCACCACCCGCCTCTGCCCGCGCTCCGTGGGCCTCGTAGCCCTCGTGTCCCTCACGGCCCTCGAAGGCCGCGTCCAGGGCCTCGACGGCGGTCGCCCGTACGGACTGGGGCCTGCGGCACAGCCGGGCCCCCAGCCGGGCCCGCAGCTCGGCGCTGTTGGGCAGGCCGGTCAGCGAGTCGTGGCTGGCCCGGTGCGCGAGCTGGAGCTCGTGCCGCTTGCGCTCCTCGATGTCCTCGACGTGCGTGAGCAGGAAGCGCGGCCCGTCGGCGGCGTCCGCGACCACGGAATTGCGCAGCGAGACCCATACATACGTGCCGTCGCGCCGGCCCAGGCGCAGCTCGGCGCGGCCGCCCTCGGCGGAGGTGCGCAGCAGCGTGCCGATGTCCTCGGGGTGGACCAGGTCGGAGAAGGAGTAGCGGCGCAGGACGGAGGCGGGGCGGCCCAGCAGCCGGCACAGGGCGTCGTTGGTGCGCAGGAGCCGGCCGTGCTGGTCTCCGCCCATCTCGGCGATGGCCATACCGCTGGGCGCGTACTCGAAGGCCTGCCGGAACGACTCTTCACTGGCCCGCAGCGCCTGCTGCTCGCGTTCGAGCCGGACGAGGGCGCGCTGCATGTTCGCGCGCAGCCGCGCGTTACTGATCGCAATCGCCGCCTGGAAGGCGTACATCTGGAGCGCTTCGCGTCCCCAGGCGCCCGGGCGGCGGCCGTTCCTCGGTCTGTCCACCGAAATGACACCTAGAAGTTCCCCGCCGGACGCATACATCGGGGCGTACAGCCGGTCCTCCGGATGCCATTCGTCCTCGAACCGCGGCTCGGGCCCCTCGGTGTGCCACTGGGGGACGTCGTCCTCCATGAGGATCCAGCCCTCGGTGTGCGGGATGAACCGCAGCCCGTCCCAGTTCTCACCCATCGTCAGACGGCGTTCCCAGGAGGAACGGGAGCCGACGCGGCCGGTGATGAGGGCCTCGGCCGCGGGGTCGCCGGCGAAGGCGGCGACGACGAGATCACCGTCCGGGCGTACGAGGTTGACGCAGGCGAGTTCGTAGCCGAGGCCCGCGACGATGCCGTCCACGACGGTCTGCAGAGTGTCCGCCAGGCTCCGGGCCGTATTGAGTTCGGCCACCACCCGGTGCAGCTGCCGCAGGGTCGCAAGACGGACGTACGGCTCCGACTCGGTCTCCATTGCTCGCTCTCCCCGAGACCTCGACAGCAACTCCAGGTTTGTCATCGGCGTTTCGTTGCGGTGTCCCGTCCACTGAATCACAGTGAGCTGTGCGGCAGGTACACAGGGTCAACAAATCTTGCTCTCTGTGACTCAAGTCACATGAGATGAATAATGGCGCGCAACAGGCCCTTCTCCCCAGGAGTCGCCCTCCTTCATTCGCTAGAGCAAACGACACGCGGGGTCCTAGGCCGAGGGGCGGGGACGCGGCTCGGACCAAGGCCCGATGTGCGGAGCGGGACCGCGACCTTAGCGTGTTGCCGTGCCCAAGACGACCCCCGTACCCCCCATGTCCCGAGTGCCCGGGCCCAGTGCCCCGCCCACCCACCGCACCCCTCATCCTGGGGGAGTGAGCAACGACGAGTTCCGGGCAGCGATGTCCCGGCTGGCGGCGGGCGTGTGCCTGATCACCGCGCACGAGACGCCCCTGACGGCGGACGGACCGCGCGGCGAGGACGTGGGCATGACGGCGACCGCCTTCATGTCGGTGTCACTGGACCCGCCGCTGGTGCTGGTGAGCCTGCGCGAGGGCTCCCGGATGGACGACCTGCTGGCGGAGCAGCCGTTCTGGGCGGTCTCGGTCCTGGCCGACCACCAGCTCCAGGTCGCCGGCCGCTTCGCGATGAAGGGCCGCATCAGCGACCGCCTGCTCTTCGCGGACCTCCCCTACGTCCGCGGCGAGGCCTCCGGCGCCCCGCTGCTGACGGGCGCGCTCGCCACCCTGGAATGCCGTACGGAGAACCGGGTCGAGGCGGGTGACCACACCCTGGTCATCGGGCGCGTCCTGACGGCCGGACTGCCGTCCCCGGACGCGCCGCCCCTGACGTACTTCCGCGGCCGGTACCGGCACCTGAGCTGACCACCCAGCCCCGCCGGCGTTTGAGGCGCGGGGTCCGGGGCAGCGCCCCGGCAACGACGCCGCACCGCACCAGCGCAACACCGGCTCGCGGCAGCGCACGGCGCCGCACCGCCGGGCCCCGCCTACCAGTCGCGGCCGGTGCGGCCCCGCTTGGTCTCGGCCCGCGCCTTCTTCTCCCGCAGCCGGCGCTCGTTGATCCCCCGCGGTATCTTCGTCGCCCGGCGCGGCTTCGGCGGCGGCGCCGTCGCCTCCGCGAGCAGCGAAGCCAGCCTGACCAGCGCCATCTCCCGGTTGCGGAACTGCGAGCGGTGCTCCGAGGCCCGTACGGTCACCACCCCGTCCACCAGCCGCGCCGCGAGCCGCTCCAGCGCCCGCGCCTTCCACACCTCCGGCAGCGCCTTCGTCGCAGCCAGGTCGAACAGCAGTTCCACGCGCGAGTCGGAGGTGTTCACGTGCTGCCCGCCCGGCCCCGAGGAACGCGAAAAGCGCCAGGCGAGCTCGCCCTCGGGGAGCACGACCGAACCGCGGATGACATGGGGACCAGACATGCCCCTATGATCCGTGGCCGTTCGCGCCCCGTCACCCGCATTTCACGACGGGAACCCGCCTGCCCCTCGTCGCGTTATAGAAGACAGCGGTAACTTGGCCGCACATCGCGGTCAGTATCTGCGTACGTGCACCTGCATGTCGGATGAGGAAAGGGACATTCCCATGGCTGTCAGCCTGTCCAAGGGCGGCAACGTCTCGCTCACGAAGGAGGCCCCCGGCCTCACTGCCGTCACGGTCGGCCTCGGTTGGGACGTCCGTACGACCACCGGTGTGGACTTCGACCTCGACGCCTCGGCCATCGCGGTCAACGCGACGGGCAAGGTCGTCTCCGACGGCCACTTCGTCTTCTTCAACAACAAGTCCACCCCGGACCAGACCATCGTCCACACCGGTGACAACCGCACCGGCGAGGGCGCTGGCGACGACGAGGCCATCAACGTCAACCTCGCCGGCCTCTCCACCGACGTGGACAAGATCGTCTTCCCGGTCTCGATCTACGACGCCGAGAGCCGCAGCCAGAACTTCGGCCAGGTCCGCAACGCGTACATCCGCGTCGTGAACCAGGCCGGCGGCGCGGAGATCGCCCGCTACGACCTCTCCGAGGACGCGGCGACCGAGACCGCCATGGTCTTCGGCGAGCTCTACCGCAGCGGCGCCGAGTGGAAGTTCCGCGCGGTCGGCCAGGGCTACGCCTCCGGCCTCACGGGCATCGCGCAGGACTTCGGCGTCAACGTCTGAGTCAGCGTCTCCACAGCGACGCCTCGCTGGTGAAGCCCCCTCCCGGCCGTCCGGGGAGGGGGCTTCGCTACCGTTCACCAGGTGATCCTGCAACCGCTCGTACCCGTGGACGGCGCCCTGCCGGGCCCGGTCCTCACCGAGATCGCCGCCCTGTACGCGACGAACCACGCGTTCTTCGAACTCAGCGGCGACTTTCCCGACCCGGACCGCATCACGGTCGAACAGGTCGCCGCCGCCCTCGCCGACGAACTCGCCCATGACGGCGCCGAGGTGCTCCTCGCCCGCTCCGCCGGCCGGCTCGTCGGGCTCGCGGCCACCCTCGCCCACACTGGCCACACTTCCCCTGGCGACCCGGCCGCCGACGACCCGGACCCGTGGATCGGGCTGCTGCTCATCGACGCCACCGCGCACCGCGAGGGCTACGGCCGCACCGTGACGGCCCTGGTCGAGGACCGCTTCCGTACGGCGGGACGCACGGGCGTACGGCTCGCCGTACTCGACAACAACCCCCAGGCCCTCGCCTTCTGGCAGTCCCAGGGCTACACGGCCCTGCGCCAGGGCGCGGACCGCGAGCGCGGCCGCGCCTGCACGGTGCTGCACAAGCCCCTGACGCCCGCGCCCTAGCGGGGCCGGCCCTCCCCGTACAGCCACACGTCCCAGACCTTCTTCAGGTCGTGGCCCGTCTTCCGCTCCGCGTAGGCGGTGAAATCGGCCGTACTGGCGTTCCCGTGGCGGTGGTCGGCGGCCCAGCCGCGCAGCAGGGCGAAGAACTTCTCGTCCCCCACCTCCTGGCGGATCCGGTGCAGGACCATCGCGCCCCGCTGGTACACCGGGCTCCCGGAGATGTGCTCGGGCCCGGGCGGCGCGGCAGGCGGGAAGGCGGCCCAGTCGGAATCCGCCTCCGCGTCCACCTCCGTGTCACCGGCCAGGAAGGCCTCGAAACGGGCCTGCGCGGTGTGCCCGCCGTGGTCCTCGGCCCACAGCCACTCGGCGTAGGTGGCGAAGCCCTCGTTGAGCCACATGTCCTTCCAGGACTTCGGCGACACCGAGTTGCCGAACCACTGGTGGGCCAGCTCGTGCAGGACGAGTTCCTCGTCCGCGGGCGCGCCCGGGTACACGGGCTTGGTCTGCGTCTCCAGCGCGTACGCCAGGGTGCCGCCGGGCAGCACGATCGCACCCGCCGTGCTGAAGGGGTACGGGCCGAAACGGCCGCTGCCCCACTCCACCATCTCCGGCAGCCGCGCCAGCGGCCCCTCGCTCAGGGCCGCCTCCTCGGGCGCCACCGCGTTGTACACGGCGACCCCCGACGGGGTCCGCCCCTTCGTCACCTCGTACTTGCCGACGGCGGCGGTGGCCAGGTAGCTGGCCATCGGCTCCGGGCTGTGCCACGCGAACTCCGTCCGGCCGTCACCCGTATCGCTGCGGGAGCGCAACTCGCCGTTGGACACCGCCTCGTAGCCCCGCGGGACGGTGAGGGTGATGTCGTACGTGGCCTTGTCGCTCGGGTGGTGGTTGCCGGGGAACCAGGTCATCGAGCCGACCGGCTCGCCGACGCCGACCGCGCCGTCCCCGGTGGTGATCCAGCCCTCCTCCGACCCGTCAGGATCCGCGAGGGCCTTCGGCTTGCCGGCGTAGTCGACCTCCGTACGGAAGACCTCGCCCTTCTTCAGGTCCTCGGCCGGACGCACGGTCAGCTCGTTGCCCGTCCGGTTGAACCGGGCCGCGGCGCCCTGCACCGTCACGTCCTCCACGCGCAGGCCGCTGAGGTCGAGGTTGAAGGAGCTGAGGCCCTGCTCGGCGCGGGCCGTGATGACGGCCGTACCGTTCAACTGCCCGTCGGCGGGGTCGTAGTCGAGGTCCAGCGCGTAGTGCTCGACCTGGTAACCACCGTTGCCGGCCTTGGGGAAGTACGGGTCGCGCAACCCCGCCGCCCCCGGCCGGCCCTGCACGGTGCCGCCCGTACACGCCGCGGTGAGGGCGAGCAGGACGGCGGCGGCGGTGACGGACAGGCGGGATCGAGCGCGTGGTTCCACGCGCTCGATCCTAAGCGGGCCGCCCTCTGCGATTACTTGGCGAGCGCGTCGACACCGGCCTTGGCGAACTTCTCGTCCAGCTCGCCGCTCGGGGCGCCGGCCACGCCGATGCCCGCGACCGGGGCGCCGTTCGCCTGCACCGGGGTGCCGCCGCCGAGGAAGAGGGTGCCGGGGATGTCCTTCAGGTTCGGGGTCTGGGCGAGGCGGCCCACGAGCACCGAGGTCGGGGCGTTCCAGGACACGGCGGTGAAGGCCTTGCGCTCCGCCGACTCGTAGGACTGCGGGCCCGCGCCGTCGCCGCGCAGGGTGACGATGGTGTTGCCGTTGCGGTCCACGACCGCGACCGTCACCTTCTGGTTCTCCTTCTCGGCGGCCTGGAGCGCGGCCTGGGCGGCGCGGGTGGCGGCGTCGACGGTGAGGTGGGTGGTCGTGGTGAAGTTCGTGTCCTTCACCTCGTCCTTCTTCGCGGCGGCGGCCGGGGCGGCCTCGGCCGCGGGGGTGGCGCTGGCGCTGACGGCACCGAAGGTGCCGGCGGCCAGGGCGACGGCGAGGGCGGTACCGGTGAGGACGCGGGTGCGGGTGTTCATCTGTGCTCCTGAGAACGATGACGGCATCGGGGCGTCCGGGCCGGTCGGGCCGGCTCGTCCACTGCTCCAAGCCTCAGCCCGAACCCCCCGCCGGCCCGTCCCCGTACCGGCTCGCCCCACCCACCACACCGGCTGACCCCCGTGTCATCCGATCAGCCGATGCGGTACCCCTGGCGGGGCCTGGGCTGTACGGTTCGGCTGCGCCGGGGCCCTGCGGGCGGCTCGGCGGTTGTCGGGTTCGGCTGCGCCTGGGCCCTGCGGGCGGCTCGGCGGTTGTCGGGTTCGGCTGCGCCTGGGCCCTGCGGGCGGCTCGGCGGTTGTCGCGTTCGGCTGCGCCGGGGCCCTGCGGGCGGCTCGGCGGTTGTCGGGTTCGGCTGCGCCGGGGCTCCTGGGGCTCCGCCCCAGACCCCGCGCCTCAAACGCCGGCGGGGCTGGATTTGGCCGTGTGCCCTGCGGGCGGCCTGGCGGTGTGCGGTTCGGC